>JAZRLE010000068.1:0-33156 GCA_045646665.1 Faecousia sp.
TAAAAAGCCATCTGAATGAAGTTCGTGTTGATTGCGATGAGGGTCCACCTGTTCCCATCCCGAACACAGAAGTTAAGCTCATTTGCGCCGACAATACTTGGCGGGTGACTGCCCGGGAAGATAGGTAACGCGAACACAGAAGCCTCCTACGAAAGTAGGAGGCTTTTTGCGTCTGGAACTGTCCACCGGACAGTTCCTGCGACGCGACAATACCTGGCCTACCCGGGAAGATAGGAAACGCGAACACAGAAGCCTCCTACGAAAGTAGGACCCTTTTTGCGTCTGGAACTGTCCACCGGACAGTTCCTGCGACGCGACAATACCTGGCCTACCCAGGAAGATAGGTAACGCGAACACAGAAGCCTCCTGAAAGTAGGAGGCTTTTTGCGTCAGGAACTGTCCACCGGACAGTTCCTGCGACGCGACAATACTTGCCCTACGCAGGAAGATTAGTAACGCGAACACAAGAGAGTCGGGAAGATACCTGACTCTCTTTCTTTTTTATAGTAGTATAATTTCCTTTGTAATTGCGAACCGGTGACCAAGGTCACTAGTGTGGCAATCTTATGTAAAAACTCCCCCGACCTTACGATCGGGGTTTTTCTATGCTTGATTGAGCTTTTCCAAACACATTTGTGCCCGTTTTTCTTCTCGTTGCACCTCTACATCATAGCCTTCTTTTTTGAGCGTATCAATAATTTGCATCCAGGTATTATACGCGCTTTTGTAATCACCCATTTCCTCGTAACAAAAGGCTTTGGAATACACGGCATCCAGATATTCTTGACTCAATTCGTAGGATTTATCGCTGCATCGAATTGCTTCGTCATATTTTTTCAATGCCCTGCAAACATAACTGGCAACATCATAGATCTCCCACTTGTCAGAAAACATCTTTTCTGCTTTTTTGAAACAATCATAAGCAGCTTCGTGTTTTCTAGCATAATAATATAAATAGATCAAAACCGTCCATTCCATATAATTATCCGGGTGCTTTTTTAACCGGTTTTCTTGGTTCTGACACGCTTGTTCCGCTTGTCCTAATTCAACATAGTAATGAATGATTTGGTATCGGGTTTTCCAGTAAACTTTATTCTCTGGGGCGATGTTCTTTTCTTTTTCAAAGGTGTCGGTGATATGCTTGAATTTTTGAACGGCCAACTGTTTGCAGTAGCACATCATCGAGGAAATGATGCAACCGTGTACCCGACAATCCTCCAGCGAATAGTTGCCGGATTCCTTAAGCTTGTTAAATTCCGTATCAGCTTTCAGAAAATCCGCAGGTTTGTGGGAGATCTCGTAAACGCTGGCAAGCCGTTGTGCATAATTATCATAGGCAGAAGAATCTTCTCGGAAGAGATCGTCAATGGTAACGCAGTACAGCCGCGCAATTTCCGGTAGCAGCATAATGTCCGGGCAGGTTGTGTCACATTCCCATCGGGAGATCGTCTGGGAGCTAACCCCTAACACTTCAGCGGCCTGTTCCTGGGTAAGATTCTTCTGCAATCTTAACCTTTTTAAGTTGTTAGCAATCTTATTCATAAACATACTCCTTTCGGCTTTTTGGTAGCTACTGCCTTAATTATAATTGGGATTGCACGAAAGTCCACCTCTCAGTTTGTGAGCGAACTATCAAAAGCTGTTTAGCTGTGCAGCGTGTGCAGAGATGGAAAGACCTCCTACGAATGTAGGAGGTCTGATTATTGTTGTTATTGGGCAGGGATTTAACTGACCGGCTTTCGGATTGCAGCAATTTTCTTTGGCATATGCAGATCAAACTTACACACGGCTACCAGCAGGGATATCAGGGGCGTACAATCGCCGATGGCACCGCCCAAAGAACCTACATACAGATTGTAGATGCACCAAAATACGCAGGAGGGCAGGGTAATAAACCGCAGCAGGCGCTCGTTTTTCATACCGTAGGAGATAGTGGTCAGCAGCTTGGCGGCGATCAGCATAATGCTGGTAGGTCCGTCAAAGGTGAGGATACCCACAACCACCACAAACGCACCGAACACATAGATCAGCGGCTTGGTGGAGCGCCCCTTTTTCACCATTGCGCAAAACAGCAGGTTGCGGGTTGCGGAAGTGAAGTCCAGCAGTGCAGCTGTCCAGGCGCCGAGAAGTAGGTACTGTATAGAGAAGATCAGTTCAGAGGTCATCTTGCTCAGCACGATGTGATTGTGCTTTTTAAATTGAAATGCCAGGACACCTGCTGCTAAGCCTAAGAAACCGATCAATTGAACAAAATAATCCATGATATGCCATCTCTTTCCTGATTTGTTTTATGAGTGGACCGGCAAACATCTTGTTGGTACCGGAGACAACGACAGCATAACACATTGGCATAACATTTGCAAGACATTGTCAATAAATTGGCAAAAGATTGGCAATGCAGACAAATCCGTGGGTATTTCCGATATGCTGTTTATACAGAATGTATGGATCATACAGCGAAAGACCCCCACTTAGAATGTGGAGGTCTTTGGTTTATGTAAGAATATTGGGGTTACGGGTGTTCCTCCAGCAGCTCCTGCAGCATCATGTCCTTTCTTTGTAGAAACAGCTTGGTGATCTGGTAGCTGGGAGTATCCTCATACTGACAGGGGATGACTTTTTCACCGTCAAAGGAGAAAATCGTTGCCTCGGGCGTACCCAGCAAAATGGGGGAATGGGTGGCAATGATAAACTGAGAACCGTTTTTTGCGGACCGGTAGATATGCTCTAACAGGGTCAGCTGCTTTTGAGGTGACAGGGCGGCTTCTGGTTCATCCATGATGTATAACCCCGGTTTATCAAAGCCCTGCATAAAGGCGAGAAAGCCTTCTCCGTGGGAGTTGCTGTGGTAGTCGTTGCCCAGATATTCCAACATACCTACTGTTGCCACATTGAAAAATGTTTCCGCCCGAAAAAAGTATCCCAAAAGCGGCCGGTTATAGCCTTTGATCAGAGTCAGCGCGTTGCTTAAAGGGGAAACATCGTCGTAGGTGCTGAAATGATAGTTGATGGTACCGCCCTCGGGATTAAAGCCGTAGCTAACCGCAATGGCCTCCAAAAGGGTGGATTTCCCTGATCCGTTTTCTCCCACAAAAAAGGTGACATTTTTATTGAAATCTAACTGAGAAATCCCTCTGACGGAGGGGATCTTATGCAAATAGGCGCTTGCCGGGACGATGTCCCAGTCAATTCGCAAGCCGCGGATAAACAAATCCGTCATATTATCACCTCGTTTTTATCATACCATAGCTATATCCCATTGGCAATGAAAATGTGCTTGCAATATCCTACTGTTAGGGATACAATGGTGAAAAATACCAAGAAAAGAGGAATCCTCTATGAAATATGTGAATCAATTGGACTATCCTGATATGCAGTACATCACCCAGACCGCCAATCCCGACCCCAAATGGCGTCAGATTGGTCTGGAGAATACCATTGCGAAATCCGGCTGCGGACTTTGCTCTTCGGTGATGCTAGCTGACCGCCTGTGGGTGGACGACGGCAAGTTTGGGATCGAAGATGCCCGGCAGTTGTCCTATGACAGCGGTGCCAACCAGTGGGGCGGCACCCGAGGTGTCATTTATTTCCCTGCTTTTGCGGAAAAGTTTAACCTGGAGCTTGTACACAGCGCCAATGTTGAAGATCTGCTTTATTGTCTGCGCACCGGCGGCGCAGCTGCTGTCCTTGTAAGCGGTGACCACGATGACTATCACGGCGTATTCAGCGACCGCTGGAGTCACTACATCGTAGCTGTCTCTGAGGAGCGGGACGGACGGATCTGTGTTTTGGACGCAGCATACGAGGATGGCGGCTATGAAAAGGGCGATCGTAAGGGTAAGGTGGAGGTTCTCTCCAGGGGCTTTAGCCGTGTTTCATTGCAGGTCATTAAGGAAGAGACCGCAGCGATCGAAAAACCATTCTTCCTCTTCTGGAGAAAATAAAGTGAAGCGACCTCTCATTAGAGAGGTCGCTTTTTGCTGCATAGCTTTCCGGGTATCTGAAAATTAAATACTTGTAATTTGATTTTCGCTATGATACAATCAAATTACCCTAAAGAAAGGAAAACGGTAGTAAAATGCTGCCGGGGTGAAAACTATGGTTTGTAAAAAATGCGGAAACCAGATTGCAGAAGGCGAACTACTTTGTGCACAATGTGGCACGCCTATTGCGGAGCAGCCCGTAGAAGAACAGCCTGTTGCGGAAAATGCAGCACAGGAAGAAATGGTGACCGAGCAGATATCTGCGGAGAATACTGAATTTGCCCAGCCCCAGTTTGACGCACCTGCTAAGAAACCCAAGAAAAAGCTGACCGCGCTGATCGCGGCTGTGGTAGCTGTGGTATTGGCTGGTACTGTGGCGGTAGGTGCCTTCGTAGAACCCATCAAGGGTCTTGCCATAAAGACCTTTGGCAGTGACACCGACTATCTGCAATTTGTTGAAGATAAGGCTGTTGATCAGATCACCGATGAGATTGTGGAAGTTTACGGTGATTATCTGGAGAACCTTTCCAATACAAAGACCACTGGCGCAGCGGATATGTCTTTGCAGCTGAATGTCAGCGATAAAGCGATCGCACTGATCGAGAATGCGCTGAAGGATGCCAACGGACCTGCTATCGATCTGGATTGGTTTGATAACATCTCTGTGGATATGCACGCCAATATGCAGGAAAAAGCGTTGCAGGATGGGCTTTCCCTAAAGCTCAACGGCAAGGAGCTTGCCAATGCGGAGCTTATCATGGATATGGACAAGGGCGTAGTTTATGTAGCGATTCTGTCCATGAGCGAAAAGTATCTTAAGTACGACCTGGAGATAGATAAGGAAATCGAAGACATGATGAAGATGGTCTCTCCTGCTGCAATCAAGGAGATTCTGCCTTCTGAGAAGACTGTTGCTGCCCTTGTGGAAAAGTATACGGCAATCGTCTACGAAAACATGGAGGATGTGGTAAAATCTTCCGAGATTCTGGAAATCGGTGAAATTCAGCAGAAGCTGACCACTCTGGAAGTGGAGATTGACTGGGCGACCGCACGGAATATTAGTATTGCGGTGCTGGAAACTGCCAAGAACGATGCTGATCTGGAAAAGATCATCAAGGATGTGGCAAAGTATCTGAAGGACAATGGACAGATCGACGATGCCAATGATGTTTATGATGATTTCCGGGATCGCATCAACGAGGCAATCGACGAGCTGAATGGCGAAGAACCTGAGAATGCGAATGAGAAGCTCCGGATCGTCACATATGTAAACGGCGATCATGAGGTTGTTGGTCGTAAGTTTACATTTGACGGCGAGTCTACACGCTATGTTACCGTTAGAGACGGGGATAATTTCGCATTTGAAATGAAGGCGAGCGAAGTTAAGATCACCGGTGCGGGCATCGAAAAGAAGGATGTTCTGAACGGTAAGTTCACGCTTAAGGTTGACAATAAGGTGATCTGCGATGTTACCGCGCAGGATCTGAGCACAAAGGATAATATGCTCAACGGTAAGGCTGTGGTTACACCTTCTTCCGAGTTTTTGGAGTCTATCGGTCTGGGTTCTACAGGCGCATCTGTTGTTGCTCTGGCAAATCCTGAGTTGGAGTTTGCCTTTGAAAACACGAAGGATTCTTCCAAAATGGACATCAACCTACTCAGCGGTAAGGAAATGCTCTTTGGCATTACCCTCACTGCAAAGGAAGCAGAGACAGCAGAAATCAAGATGCCCGATTCCGGTAAGGTTGTTGAAGACACCGAGGTAGAGAATTGGTTGCAGTCTTTTGATTTTGAAGGACTGGTGAACAAGCTGAAGGATGCAGGTGTTCCCAGTGACCTGCTGCAGGGTGTGTTTGGTTAAGTTTGTAAGCACCCGGTAAAGAAGCATATATAAAAGACACGGCACTGATTGCACGATCAGTGCCATGTCTGGTTTTGGGGGTCTATATGCGCATAGAGATCAAAGATATATATAAAAAATACAGCGCAAAACGGGTTTTGCAAGGCGCATCGCTGACGGCGGAAGCAGGTATGTGCATTGGTATTCTGGGTGGCAACGGTAGCGGTAAATCCACGTTGCTTTCCATACTTGCGGGTATCCAGACGGCTGACAGCGGCAGCTTTTTATATGACGGAAAGGATCTGTTCCGCTATTTGAAGGAGCGTTCTCGGCTGGTGGGCTATGTTCCCCAGGGAACACCGCTGATTGAGGAACTGACTGCCTATGATAACCTGCGGTTATGGTACAGGAAAGATGCTCTGAAAAAGGAACTTTCCGGCGGCTTGTTGTCTCTGCTGGGAATACAGGATTTTTTGAAAACACCGGTGTCCAAAATGTCTGGAGGCATGAAAAAACGGCTGTCTATTGGCTGCGCTATGGCAGGCCGACCGCCCATTCTTTTGTTGGATGAACCAATGGCAGCGCTGGACCTTGCCTGTAAGCAAAAGATATCCGCATATATCAGAAATCACAAGGAAAAGGGTGGAATCGTACTGATCGCCACCCATGATGTGCTGGAGCTGGAACTTTGTGATAGCTGGTATATTATGAAAAACGGACAACTGAAATCCTTCGCCTACACTGGTGATGTGGAAGAACTGGTAAAGAATTTATGATATGAAAAAGTATTTTTGGTTGCAAATGAAGCGGGGAGTCAAGCTGTTTCCTTTTGTGCTGGCGGTGACGATGGCACTGGTGATCGGATTGGGAATCATTCTGGCAGGTGTGGTTTCTATGTTTCGCAGCAGTGAGGAAAACAAGCGTTTTACGGTTGCCCTCTCCGGTGATACGAATGATGCCTATTTGCAGTGGGGGTTGACTGCTTTGCAGACCATAGATGCAGAGCAGTTTTCTATCGAAATTGTGGAAATGCCGGAAGCTGCAGCCCAAAAGGCATTGGAGAAGGGGGAAATTTCTGCCTATGTTCTACTGCCGGAGGGCTTTATGGAAAAGGCGGTTACCGGCGAGATTGAGCCTATTACCTATGTAACCTCTGCGGGCATGGAGGGTGTGACATCTATGCTGAAAAAAGAGGTTACCAATCTTGTGACGGATATGGTGGTATACTCCCAAAAGGGTGCCTATGCCTTGGCGGATGTCATTCGGGAGAATACTGTGGGTATGGATGAATACAGCCACATGACCAATCTGAGTTTGCAGTATACACAGCTAATCTTTCACAGAGACAGGCTGTATTCCGTGCAGGAGTTGGGTATATCTGACGGACTTACCACACAGGATTATTATGTTTGTGCAGTTGTGGTGGTGATGCTGGTACTGATGGGTATTCCCTTTGCAATCCTATACATAAAACGGGATTATGCCCTTTCTCGGCTGCTGCTTTCCCGGGGACTTGGTTCTATGGGTCAGTTGACTTGTGAATTTGGAGTACATCTGCTTTCTATGTTGATCCTTACCGGCGCGGTACTGTTGGCAGCAGCCGGCGCGGTTACGGTCGTGCCGGATATACCGTTAAGCGATATTCCGGATATAGGAAGCATCCTCGGCGCAATTGTTCCGATTATCGTAATGATAGCGGCGCTGAATATGCTGATTTTTACGCTTTCCGACAATTTGGTAAGCGGCTTGTTGCTACATTTCTTCACTGCTATCGGTCTTTGCTACCTGTCCGGCTGTATCTATCCTGCGTATACATTCCCCAAAGCAATGTGGCGTTTGTCTGCGCTGCTGCCCACCGGTATGGCAAGAAGCCATCTTGCCGCCTGTTTCACACTGAAATCTTCCACCGAGAATCTGGCGGGACTTGTGGTGTATGCAGGGATATTCTATTGCCTGGCATGGCTTCTGCGGCTGCGAAAGACAGCAAAGGTTGGGGGGTGATGCGATGGGAAAAGTAGTAAAATGGTTCTTTTTGTTAAGCAAGCGTTTGTATAAAAAGCCGTCCTTTTTGGCGATTTTAGTGTTGATTCCTGTTTGTGTAGCGGCTGTGAGCATTGCTGCCGGGCAGGACAGTGGATTTGTCCATATCGTACTTGCCCAGCAGCAGACGGGAGATGGTGCCGGCGCAAAGGTGATTCAATCCCTTTTAGAGGAAAAAGGGATCATCCTCTTTTCTCAGGCGAATTCGCCGGAGGCAGCGGTAGAAATGGTGCAAACAGGACAGGTGGACGAGGCGTGGATATTTCCGGTGGATGTTCTGGAAGAAATCCAGACGAAACGGGAATATATTGTGCAGGTGGTCACCCGGGAAGAACGGATCGCATTGAAGCTGGCGCGGGAGAAGTTATCGGCAGCGCTGTATGAATACGGCGCCAAGGCGTACTATCTGGAGTATATCCGCGGGGAGCTGTCCCAGCTAGAGGATTTATCTGACGGGGAACTGCTTGCTTACTTTGAGCAGGTGAAAGTGGATGAGGATCTGTTTGTTTACGGAAATCCAGCAAATAAGCAGGACGGTGAGGATGCCACCAATTACCTGACATCACCCATCCGGGGATTGCTTGCCATTCTAATTGTGCTGTGCGGCATGGCAGCCACTATGTACTATATGCAGGATGAAAAAGCAGGCTCGTTTTCCTGCGTGCGGGAGAATCGGCGAGGGGTGGTTGCGCTGGGCTGTGTGCTGACCGCGACAGTGAATATTTCCGCTGTGGTGCTGCTGGCGTTGGCGGTTTCTTCTCTTGCAGGCAGCTTACTACGGGAAATTCCGGTGCTGTTTTTATATGCGTTGAGCTGTGGGGCATTTTGTTTGCTGCTGAAGGAAATGTTCCCCGGCATTCGCAGTTATGCCGTGGTTATGCCGCTGATGACGGTGATTTTGATCGGGATTTGCCCGGTGTTCTTCGATTTTAGAAGCCTTTCAGCGCTGCAGTTGGTGTTTCCGCCTACCTATTATGTAAATGCGCTGTATGACAGCCGGTATTTAATTTATATGGCAGGGTATAGTGTAGCTTGTTTGCTGCTGGGTTGGCTTCTGCAAATTATCAAAGCAGTTATGAAACAAAAATAAAAGATCGTCTGTTCCCCAAAGGGGACAGACGATCTTTTGTTATACATTTTCTGCAGCCAATACGGCATTTTTTTGTTTGATTGCTACGGTGAGGACAAGTTGGAAACTCAGAATCACAACAATCAGCACAATGCTGAAGAACCAGAAACAGAAGCGGTAGTCACCGGTGAGCCTGCGGAGCAGCTCGCCCAGAGGGGTTCCCAAACACAGACCCAGCGAGTTCATGGACATAAAGATACCCAGAACCTTATTATAGGAGGCGGAGCCGAACAGATCGTTGGACAGCAAGGGAAGCATTACCGTTTCCAGAGGCAGGGCGATGCTGGAGCAAACAGTAGCGGTCATAGCCATTACCAAACCCAGCGTGGAGTTGGTAAGCAATCCTTTTAAAACAAAGGTGGTAAGGGCGGCAAGCTGGCACATCAGCAGTGCTACACGCAGACCCCATTTGTCGTAGGTTGCGCCTACTGCCAGTTTGGAAACAGTCAGTACCAAGGAGGCAACCGTTGATGTGGTGGCGATGAAGGTAGTGGAGATGCCCAAATCCGTCATATACACGATGGTAATGCCGCCGATACTTTGCAAACTGATGCCGGTGAGGAACACCAAAGCAGCGGCAATGTAAAAAAAGGCTTTCTTTTTCACAACACTGTATTCAATGCCTGTCCACAAGGCACCCTTCTTGGGCGTTTTCTTCTTCTTGCCGGCAATCACAGGACCATCGGCAGGCTTATCCCGCAGCAAGGACAGAATAAACACGCTGATAATCACATTGACAGTGGCCATCAGAAAATAGGCTTTTCGATAGCCGAACTGCGTGCCGTTGTTAATGATCGGGTTGATGATCTGGGCTGCAATGGCACCACCAATGCCGTTGGCAGACATCACCATACCGGTATATTTGCCGATATCTTCCTTGAACCACCGCCGCACAATGGTGCCGGCCATGTTGCTACCTACAAATACGATACCAAAACCGTGCAATCCGCCGGCAAGATAGAAGTGGAAAACTTTGGTGCCGGTCATGCGCAGAACAGTGGCGCTAATCATGGAGATCAGACCCACAAAGACCATCTTCCTGATGCCGAAGCGGTTGACCAGTGCGCCGAATGACAAGGCTACAAGCACCTGCACGGCATAACGGATAGTGCCGGCATAGGAGTAGGCTAAACGGTCAATGGTCAATGCATTGGTGACGGGAACGGTGAACAGACCCGGGTTACTGCTGCAAAAGCCAAGGGAGATAAATTCCATTAAAAAGCAGACTGCCAGTATGACCCATTTGTAGTCAAACCGGGATTTTTTTAGTTCCATTTAGAAAACACCTCTGCACTCTTTTTCCTCCCAAGTATACCACTTGCAGACAACGCAGACAATTAGCAAAAGTTTATCTGTGCATAACTTTGACTTAATGCATATCCCGGTAGAAAATCTCTACAAAATCTCGGAAGGCCTTCTCGTGCTCCGTCATGAGTCGATCCTTGCGCCAGTAAAGCCGGGCGTTCCATGGTTCAAAGGGGTCAATTAAGGGGATATAGCGAATGTTGGGATGGGAATTATAGCCGGGGTGTTGGGTGAAGAAGGAAATTCCCTTGTTCTCTGTCACCATTTTTTGGCGGACCATATAGGAATAAAAATTATCCGTAGGGTAGGGAAGATCATACAGCTCGAAAAGCTGCTGCAGCCGTGTGTGCAGAGAAGAGCCGGGCATAGACAGGAACAGCCGCTCATTCATAAGCTCCCGGACTTCCAGTGTATCCTTTTGCGCTAAGGGGTGATCCTTGTGAACCATGACCGTGGGAGTCGCCCGGAATAAGAAGATACTGTCCAATTTTTCTGCATAGGCGGGCGGAACCTCACATTCGTAGGCAAGCAGAAAATGATGCCGGGGGGAAAAGCCGTTTTCGGCAAAGCTGGGAATGGAAATACTGGAGCACGACAGGGTGTACTGAGAAAATTCCGCGGTAAAGGAGGCAATCAAATTGACCCACATCAGAGAGTTGATGCTCACAAGAGAAATATGGGGTCCTTGATTCAGCATGCTGTGGTTCAGTTCCTGCTTGGCGCTTTCCAGCGTGGAAAATACCTGATTGACATACTTCAAAAAGATTTGCCCTTGGGCATTGAGCGTGATCCGGTTGCTGGTACGGTCGAACAGCTTCATTCCCAGCTCCTTTTCCAGCCGGGAGATGGATGTGCTCAGCGCCGGCGCAGAGATAAACAGGGCCTCTGCTGTGTCAGATATTTTGCCGATGGCTGCCACGGCCTTAAAGTACTTTAATTGCTGCAATTCCATATGTGTTACCTCCCGATACTGCCATTATAATGCAAATCTGCATAAAGTTCAAGTAAATCTATACAGGACAACCGACTACATCATAATTCCGGCGGGCTTGGTTGGAATTTCCATAAGACCAACTTCAAAAGTGCTCCCATCGCGCTCCCGGGAAGACAGCTGCTGCCAATATAAAGACCTCCGTTGTTTCCAACGGAGGTTTTTTTATGAAATCTGCAGGGTTTCACCCGGCGCAACACAGTAGAGCTTGCCGTCCACATCCAACCAAATCGGAAAGAGCGCGGGGTTATAAACCATGTGACCGTTGGCGCTGTAACGCAATGCTTTGTATCCTTCTATGTAATCATAGATTTCGATATTTGTGGCATACCATATTTCTTCGTTGTTGGTAAGTGCTTTGCAAATTTCTTCAATATGTTCCCAATTGTTGTCTTGATCGAACTCATAAGAATGACCCCAGATATACATCAATCGGGGAATTCTTCTTGCGCGGCTTGCATTGTAGGAGGTGTCCAATTGGAGAAATTCGTTGATCAGTTCCATAATTTGCGGATGATTGTGGTGTGCGGTCGGCATCCAATTGTGAAAATCTGCGGGAAGACGGAAGTCGTTTTTCTCCCCTCTTGTTGTTCTGGCATAAGCAATATCCAATTCCAAAAGGTATTGCTTTACAGCTTCATAGCTTCCAAAGTTTCCAAACAAATTGATACCGGAGTCGGGATATGCCATTCCGCGGATAATGCGGTTGCATTTTTCTTCCAACTCGAGACGGCAATCCAGCACATCCCGAATACCCTCAATAGGTCTTAAATTGCCGTTTGCTCTGTGGTTTGCGCCGTGAATGGCAATTTCGTGTCCTTTGGAAAGAAAGATCTCATGGAGCTGCTCGTTTGTGAAGCTGTTGCGTAGATATTCACAGTTAAAATTAAAGGTCGCCTTCAAGCGGTACCGGTCAAACAGTTCTGCTAAGCGTTTATCCTGAGGTACACCATCATCGTAGCTGAAAGTAAGCGCTTTTGCCTTGCCCTGTGGATATCGCATAAACACATTTCTCATAGGAAGTGTTCTCCTTATTTCTTGATTCGTAGCCACATATGTCTTATGTTGACGCATTTTTCAAAATAACTGTGCGAATACTGAATGAGCAATTTTTCTCCTGCTTGATCCCGCAGGAGCAGGTTGTTGGAATAGAAACAGGTGTTGTATTTTGTTTCGTCAATAAAGGTGCCTTCGTCCCAGGTGGCGCCGTCTAAGGAGGTGTAAAGCGCCAGCTTGTTTCGATTGATCTCTTCACCGCGACAGTGCATAACAAAGACCCCGTTTATAATGGCGGTCTGCGGATTGCGGCTACCCTTTGCAAAATGGCAGATGCCCATTTTTTCCAGGTTTTGCCGCCGTCTTTGCTGATTATGCACATAGGTGTACTCCAGGGTTCACACAGGGCCCGGATGTCATTTCGTGTACAGAAAGCGACAATGCTGCCGTCATCACAGGTGACGGCCTTTTCTACGGAAACGGTGTTGGTTCCGTCGTAAAAAACCTTTTTGGAGTAGGGCAGATCATATACCTGTGGAAAGGTTTCGCCGCCGTCTTCGGATATGCGGTATTCTATCCAGCCAAAAGCGGAATGTCCCTCGTGGATTGCTGCACTGCAATTGGAATTGAAGGCGAGCACCTTACCCGGGGCAAATTCTACCATTGCGTGGCTCATATGACCGCTTCTGCCGCGGCTTTGATTATCCACATGCAGGGTCGGTTCGCTCAGCTCAACCGTGTATGTATCTCTTTCGATTATCATATTTTTCTCCTTCATTCATAATATTTTTGATATTAACCAGAGTGTTCGCTTGTATTTAATGTTGAAGATAGTCGGTTAAGTATGCTTTGGTGTTCTCCACCATTTCGTCAAAAAGCTTTCTGGCGTCGCTTTTGTTGAGGGTTACAAGATTATCCTTGGAGAAGGCGACAAAGGCTTTTTCTAAATCCCGTTCCCAAGCGGCTTCCAGAATAAGCAGCTGTTGTTCAACGGTCTTTGCAATCAGAGGATAAATGCTCTTGGGTATGTTGCCGGCAAACACAGGGGTAAGTTGATTGTCCCGGAAAGCGGCATTGGACTCTACGACAGCGCCGAAAGGAAGATTGGGGATTTGTCCCAGATTGGGTAGATTCACATTGGTTACAAGATCCCCTAAGCCCAACAGCGCGCGGATCTGCTTAATACCCTCTTCACCGGACTCCGGATTCAAAACGATGGGTATCTCGTCCTTTCGGAGCTTTTCGCTCTTTTCCAAGCGCGCAGCCAGATCCTGTTTTCGCCAGGCAACTTCCGTCAGATTAAAGCCCCAACTTCTGGCGTGATCCAAGCTTTGCAGATACCAGTCGCCGGGACAAAACTCTGCTAAATGCCGGTCACCGGCAGCGGCGATCACACCAAACCGGCGAAACAGATCAAATTTTACCTTTTTGGCATCGGCAAAGGGTGTGTCGAAGGTGATTGGTTGGGTTTGCCGGTAACCATTATCCTTATATTTCTCGGAAAATTCCTTGTAAACGGGGAATATATCGATGTTTTTATAGGTGGCATCGGTAATCCAAGTGAAGTGATTTACACCCAGTACATTTACTTTGATATCATTCTGATGAAGCTTTTGAAAGCCCCGCATTTCTTCCAGCGCATTGGCTAACAGCCATTTCGTGCCGAATACCTCGTGGCAGCAGCCAAAGGCTTTGATCTGGGGAAATTCTTTGTAAAGCATAGCAACACACAGGGTCATGGGATTGGTGTAGTTGATGACCCAAGCGTCGGGACAGTGCTCCCGTACACTTGCGGCGATTTGCTGCAGCATAGGCAGAGTGCGCAGGGCTCTTATAATCCCTCCCGGGCCGTTGGTGTCGCCAACGGACTGATAAATACCGTATTTTTCCGGGGTGTGGACATCACTGTGCATTTCCTCGAAGGTGGCAGGTAAAATGGAAATGATGACAAAATCTGCACCCTGCAACGCCTTGGAAAGGGAATCCACAGCCTTGTAGTTCCACTTGGAAAGAGCACCCTCTGCACAGCCATACTTGTTTCCGATGATGGCATTGTGCGCTGCTGCCTCCAAATCGGTATCGTAAAGATACACCTCGCCGGAAATGTCCGGTGCCAATGCCAAATCTTTCATAAGTGTCCATGCCCAACCCCGGGAACCGCCACCGATATATGCGATCTTTAAATCCTTCACGGTGTTTTTGTCGGTATACTGCATATCCTTACCCCCCCTGCGTTGTTTTTTGTTTTATTTTAATGAACAACAAACCTGTTTTACAACCGATTTATTGTATAGATTTTGGAAAAAATACTGAATTATTGCAATTTTTCTTTTCCTGTGTTATGGTAGTGCCATAGAGGATGGGAACCGGAGGTATTGCCAATGCTCAATGAAAGAAACACGCTGCTGGCGGAAAAAAGCGTGACCAGCCATGCTGACAGTATGTCCGACTGCCATGTGCATGACTGCTATGAAATTTATCTTCTGCTGACCGGTAGACGCAGATATTTTATTGAACACAGCATTTATGATGTGGCACCTGGAAATATGGTGATTGTTGGGAAAAACGAGCTTCACAAAACCACCGCCATAGGAAAAGGCAGATATGAGCGTTATGTGCTGTATTTTCGGGAAAGCCGCATCTCCTCCTTGCTGGATTCGGTACAAAAGGAGGCGTTTGATGCCTTTATGCAAAGCGGTTGTTTTCGGCTTCCACCGGATGTGAGTCGGGAGGTGGAGACGAAATTCCAACAGCTTGTGGCTGAGCAAGAGAAAAATGATTGCTTTGTAAATACTGCCGAAGAAACAATTCTACAACAGATCCTCATTCTGCTGTTTCGCTACGGTCAGCGAAAAGATGTTGCCTTTGGCGGTGTGGAAAAAAAGATACAAGAAGTCGTACAGTATATCAGCCATCATTATGCCGGTGAGATTACCCTTCGTAGTGCTGCGGCGCTTGCCTATATGGAGCCGACCTATTTTTCAAAACAATTCAAGAAAACCGTAGGCTTTGGTTTCAATGAATATTTAATCCAAGTGCGGATGAAAGAGGCGAAGCGGTTGTTGCTTACAACGGAGCTTTCCATTGGTGAAATATCGGAAAAATGCGGGTATTCTGCAGGCAATTATTTTGGAGATGCCTTTAAGTCGCTGACAGGTGTATCGCCTTCTGTGTTCCGAAAAACATATCGGTGATGTCTTGGATAAAGGCTGTTTTCTCCGGTAGACAGAGGGTAGAAGTTGTGTTATAATGAACAAAACTAGGAAAAGTGAGGGGTTTTTATGCCCAAAGTGATATTTCAAATTGAGGGTGGAACACCGGTTGAGATCACCTGTAATGCCGGCGATAACCTGCTGGAGCTGGCGCGGCGCGGCAATGTGGCTATTGATGCGCCCTGTTCCGGTAACGGTTCCTGTGGAAAATGCCGTGTAAAACTGGTGGAGGGTCAGCTGGAAACCATTCCCTCCCGTCATATTACGGAGGAGGAGTTTGAAGCCGGCTGGCGGCTGAGCTGTAACAGCAAGGTTGTGGGCGATTGCACTGTGTTTGTGCCGGATATCGCCTCCGCTTACCAGAGCCGGATGAAAACAGCCGATCTGTCTAGCCCCAAGGAGATCGCAATTTTTGAAGATTGCCAGCGCCAGCTGCAGGAAAGCGGTATAGAATTTACCAATCATTTCCGCTCTGTGGTGGTGGAGATGGCAGAGCCTACGCTGGATGATACCATGCCCGATAACGAACGGCTGACCTGGGCGCTGCAAGAGGCGCTGGGTGTTGAAAATGTGAAGCTCCCCTTTGCGGTGATGGTCAAACTGGCATCTACATTGCGAGCCAATAGCTTCCGTGTGTGCGTCAAGGGTGAATTGCAGGACGATACCTTCCTGTGCATGGAAATCTCCGCCCCGGAAGACACGGCTATCGTGGGCTGCGCCATTGATATCGGCACAACGACTGTGACTATGGTGCTGACCGATCTTCAAAGCGGAAAGCTTTTGGCAAAAGGATCTTCCGGCAACGGTCAGATTCGCTACGGCGCCGATGTTATCAACCGCATTATTGAGCAGGGCAAAGACGGCGGCAGAAAGAAACTGCAGGATGCCATCATCAAGGAAACGCTGAATCCTATCATTGCCAATCTGTGCAAAGCGGCAAATATCAGCGCCCGGAGCATTCTCCGGCTGTGTGTGGCGGCAAATACCACTATGAACCATTTGTTTGTGGGCGTGGATGCGGAGCCTGTCCGTATGGAACCCTACATTCCCAGCTTCTTCGGGTGGGAAGGGTTGACTGCCGGTGATTTGAAGCTGCCTGCCAATCCTTTGGCAAGGGTACAGATCGCACCCAACATCGGCTCCTATGTGGGCGGCGATATCACCGCCGGTACATTGGCTGCGGGTCTGTGGGATAAGGACGAAATGAGCCTGTTCATTGACCTTGGTACCAACGGCGAGATCGTCTTCGGCAACCGTGACTTTATGATGAGCTGCGCCTGCTCTGCCGGTCCTGCTTTTGAGGGCGGCGATATTTCCTGTGGTATGCGCGCCACCGACGGTGCCATTGAAGCCTGTGTGATTGAAAAGACCACTATGGAACCCACGCTGACGATTGTTGGCGATCCGGGACAGAAGCCGGTGGGCATTTGCGGTAGTGGTATTATCGATATTATTTCCGAGCTGTTCCGCTGCGGCATCATCAATGCCAAGGGTTTATTTGTCCGGGAAGGCGCGCGGGTCGGTCGGGATGACCACGGTATGGGAAGATATATCCTGGCAACAGCCGCAGAGTCGGAAACCGGACGGGAAGTCTCCATCAATGAGGTGGATATCGATAACTTTATCCGTGCCAAGGGCGCCATCTTCTCTGCCATCGACACTATGCTCAACACGGTGGATATGACGGTGGATTGTATCGACAAGGTCTATGTCGCCGGCGGCATCGGCTCCGGTATCAATATGAAGAACTCCGTCAACATCGGTATGCTGCCGGATGTGGAGCTGGAAAAATATCAGTATATCGGCAACTCCAGCCTGACAGGCGCCTATGCCATGGTTATGAGTGACCAGGCAGATGCCAAATGTACGGAACTGGGCGCCAATATGACCTATCTGGAGCTGTCTACCCACCCGGGATATATGGATTCCTTTGTGGCGGCATGTTTCCTGCCCCACACCGATGCCAGCTTGTTCCCCAACAGCAAGCAAGAAATGTAATACAGTAGGGCGGGGGCTTGCTCCCGCCGCATCTTAGGAGAAAACTATGCAAGTAGAAAACCATAAAGAGGAAGTCCCGTTTGCCCATTATGAGGAGAAATTCCGCAGCCTGGACCCGGCGGATGTGACCGCCCGGCTGTCCGGTGTCCGGTGGGACGGACAGGCGTTTTCCGTAAAACTGCTGGGTCGGGAATTTGCGGTTTCCCATCCGGTATATGCCATCACCGCTGCCGACGGCGGTTCCTTGCCGCCGTTGCCCACACAGACCTTTTTGCTCCGGTATTTGCTGGAGTGCAAGGATGTGGCGTGGAACGGTCAGTGGAAGACCTTCCGGGAGATGCCTTGGGGTGAACTGTACATTAAACCCTATACCGGTCGGGTGCTGACCCGTGCGGCATTTACCTTCGGTACCCGATTGGATGCCTTCCGGGCGGCGGCAGAGAAAATGGGCGCTACCCCGGTATCTCACGGCGATGCAGGCTACCGGTTTGAACTGGTGGGTGGCTATCAGATGCAGATATTAGCATGGGCAGGAGATGAAGAATTTCCCCCCAATGCCCAGATCCTGTATTCGGATAACTTTGCAGATGGCTTTGCTGCCGAGGACAGAGTGGTGGCAGGCGATATTTTGATCTCTACCATCAAAGCGAATATGTAAAGCAAAAGTCGGAAGGATAAACCTTCCGACTTTTTTGTTAGAAATGTGTATGTTTGGCACTGATGCGTTTGTGCAGCGCCAAAGCAGTGTATTGATAGAGGTATTCCCTGTCTGCAAAAATGATGTTGTCAATCTTATCGCCGGGCTGCAGATCTACGACCAAATTCCCGTCGTTTTTTGTAATATGTATTGGGAAGTTGGTGGGGGATAACAGATAAAAGCGAATGATTTGCTTGCCGTCGGAATCTTCGGGCAGCCCCACCTCGAAATCCACCTGCAGGCGCTTGTGGCGCGCGTCTTTGGATCCCAAAGGTGTGGATTGGTCGATTTGAAAACGCAGCAGATATTTTCTTGTGGAATATTCTTGCCAATTCCAAAAATGCAGATCACAGTATCGCTGAAACAGTCCGATGACTTTGACAGCGTAGATCGCATCGCCGGTTTTGATCAGAAGCTCACTGCGCTTGCCGCGGTTGGTGGGAAGCCAAAACATAGGGGTCATCAAGCGGAGTTTGGCATCTGCCCGCCGGGCTGCCTTCTTTAGAGAAAGAAGCAACCGCAGGCGCTTGAAAAAGAAACGCAAACACAGAAAACCGATGATAATACAACCGATAGGAAATAAAAATCTCATGGGCAGATCCTTTATTCGTACTGCACTTCCACGACGCTGTGAATCTCGATGCAATCCACAGTAAAGCGATAACGACCATCCTCCAAGACAAAGGGGATCTCCTTGCCCTCCGGCTGGAGAATCAGCTTCTTGATAGGCTTGTCAGCAGCGATGGACAGCCGGGCATCGTAGATTGCCGGGATATAGTCTTCGGTAATGGACTTTTGGTGATGGTGACAACCGTTGGCATTTACCAGCTGGAGCATAAACTTACCGTCTTTTTCCAGACAGGTAAGCTCCAGCATACCCTTTGCACTGTCTACCCACGCCAGGGGCGTATAGAGCGCATCGGCCATAGCGCGAGTCAGTACCCGGTGATGATGCTGCATTCCAATGTTGTATTGAGAGCCCAGATCAATGCCAATCACGCCTACCTGACCCTTGCCGAAGGGGAAGATTTGCGCAAAGGGCTTTCCGGCATCCCGGAAGGTCTCATACACACGGCCAAATTCCCGGGCCTGCTGGCCGGCATCAATGGTATATGCGCCCTTGGAAACGCCAAAGTCCTTGCCGTTAACGGAGAAGAAACAGGGAGCATCATTGGTGATGGTGGTTTGGTCGTGACCGTTATTCATAGCCTCAAAGATATTTTCTTTGTCGCTTGCAATGAAGTTGTTTGCGATAAAGCCAAAGTGCGGTGCAAGATACTGGGCGGTTTTGGTACCAACAATCAACAGACTACCGCCATTTTCTGCATATGCTTTCCATTGGCTCACCAGCTCCGGAGCAGGTTCAATACCCAGCTCGGGAATTACCAGCAGGGGATAGCGGTCCAGCTTGTCCAAATTGTGGTCGCAAAGCATTTCTGTAGAAATGCCGCAGTCGCAAAGCAGGGAGGTGATGCCAAACAGCCGGTCACGGCTTCCGTTGGAGAAGGGGAGTTTTAAATCGGCATACCGGTCTGCGGTTGAAACCATAACGCCCACTTGGGGAATGGGTCTGCCGTGGGCGCAGAAGGCTTCCCGTTTCCGCATAAACTCCGCCAAGGGTGCCAGCTGGAGCAGATGATTGATGTTATGAGAGCCATCGGGGAATTGCGCAATATCCACCTGATATCCACCGCCCAGAGAAATGGTAGCGGCAGATTCCTGCAAAATTTGTGTAATGTGCTTATAAGCAAATAAGAAGGTTTCGTAAACGCCGATGCGGAAGCCCCAGGACATCAAATCCCAGGGAATATCGTGCCGGGCGAACATTCTGCCGCAGTGCCGGGCAGAATTGACGCAATCGCTGGGTGTTAAGTCGCCGGACAGAAAATCCACATCCGCGCAAAGTGCTTCGGGCATAAAATGGCTGAAGGCCCAGTTGGAGCAGATTTCCAGCTGGGGGTATTTCTTGTGGAGCGCATCCACATAATACTTTAAGTACTCCCGGAACAGCTCCCGATGGAACTCTACATATTCTCCGTAATAGGGATCGCCATCCTTTACCGGCGGGTTACCCTGCAAGTCGATTCCGGTACGGACTTCAAATTTTGCGATGGTCTCCGGATGATAGTCCAACTGGGTTGCCCAGCAATCTCCGTCGATCCATACACCGTCAATATCATAATTTTCTACCAGCTCGGAGATTTGGGGGATGAGCAGGTCATCGGCAAATGTGCCGTCCATCCGGGCATAATCGGTCAGCTCGCCCTGGGCATTCATCACGCACTGGTCCGGGTGCTCGCCGCAGTACTTGATTTCATAGATGCCGGAGTAATGCAAATACAGGGCAATGCCGTATTCCCGTGTGACTCTGCGCCACATGGCGATAATATCCTGCTGGATTTGGGGCATCGCGTTGCCCAGCTTGGTGGGATAGGAGGTCCAGCCGGGATGTCCCTTGCAGTCGATCTGAAAATAGTCCGGCTTTAAGGTTTCACAGAGAGTGCGGACATCCTCTTCTTTTAAGGTCGCGCCGATGATGTGCCCATCCTTGGGATTGGCATGGAAGTCGCTGTGAATGCCAAAAAAACTTTCTTTACGGGTCTTGGCTGTTTTCATAATAGTCCCTCCGTAGAGTGAAAATGGATCTTATAATCGCAATATATCATATCCAGAACAAAAGTCAACGATAAATGCTAGAAAGCAATGCTTTTTCGTTCTCTCCAGTAGGTAAGGGCGGCTTTGATGCAGTCCTCCGGCAGGTCGAAATACTCCGCCAGCTGCCACAGCTCTGTACAGCCCTCGGCAAAAGCGGCGCGGAAGGCATCCTCTGTCAGATAATTCTCTGCCACCCAACGGGCGGCGCGGTATTCGCTGCGTTCTACCAGTTCAAAGGGGCTGTCTACCTTGTGCAGTGCCCCGGTGGCGATGTGCCCCAGTTCGTGACAGCACACGCCTCGCAGCAACCGGGTGGAGCAAATCTTGGTGAAATCCAAAAACACCCCATACCAGCCATCGTCCCGCACGGTGGCACCGGGTTGGGGACATCCGGCATAGGGGATCACATCCACCTGGTGCGCTTTGCAGTAATTGTAAAAATCAGAAATCTCAAACACGCCTAGTTCCTCTGCTTTGCTGCCCGCCTTTCCCGCATCAGCCGGACCATATCCCGGACAGTTTCCTTTTCCTCTTCGTTCAATTCCTTGTATTCGCCGTAAGATGCCACATCCACCTGATCGAGAACATCGGATTCTTCCTCTGCGGACTGCCCCAGCAGATACCCTACGGATACCCCCAGAAAACCTGCGATCTTTTGGGCGGTTTCTGCGTTGACGGTCTTTTTTCTGCCCATCTTCAGATCAGTCATCAAACTGCGGCTCAGACCCAACTCGTCGCAAAGACGACCGGGACGGATGCCCTTCTCGTTGCATAGGGATTGGATGCGCGCGTACAGATTGTCCATACTATAACCTCCGGCAAAGCAGGGGATTTCCCAGCTTTGCGTTTTAATTTCCCGCTGGTGCGAATGTACACTTTCGGGTACAAAATGAGTGGGTTATATACATTTTAGTACACGAACAAGTACAAGTCAACACCAATTGTCGAAAATTGTCGAAAGTTTTTCTGCGGTATTTTTAGGACGGTTTCAGTATAGAACAAAAATGGTACGATAAAACGGACTTGTATACGACAGGATTGTGCCAAACCTTACCGAATACGACGGAAAATAGTCCTTGACAAAAAAACCGCCCCGTGCTACAATATACAGGCACTAAGGGTGCACCCCATATCGCGGAGTAGAGCAGTTGGTAGCTCGTCGGGCTCATAACCCGGAGGTCGTAGGTTCGAGTCCTGCCTCCGCAACCATAAAAATACCCGGTATTCACTACGAATACCGGGATTTTTCTAACTTTTTAGCACAAAATGAAAATGCTCCAAAGTCGATTTTGGGTCACTTTTGGGTCACTTGGCATAAAAATTGCTGTTTTTGGGTCAATGCTATGCCTTTTTGCGGATCAGCACATCGGCAATACATTCGGCCGCCTTTACTTTGTTTTCCTCTATGATGTGGGAATAAAAGTTTTCGGTGGTGGTGATGCTTGCGTGACCGAGTTGCTTTGACACGGTGACAATATCTGTGCCGTTTGCCAGTAGGACAGAAGCCACGGTGTGGCGGAATGCGTGGGGATTGATATGGGGCAGACCGTGCCGGGTGGAAAAGTCATGTAGCCAGCCGGTGATGCTGTCCGGACTCATGTGGTTACCGTTGTCCTGGGTGAATACATAATCTGTCCGGAGCCATCTGTCACCATTTGCAAGTTGCAGACGAAGCTGCTCCCGCTTGTGCTGGCGGAGGAGATCCATCGTTTCCCTTGGCAATGTGAGGTGGCGGATGTCACTTGTCTTTGTACTTTCCTCATAGACTCCCTTGCTTTTGGAACATACCAAAGCACGGTCAATCTTTACCCGGTTGTTTTCAAAATCGATCTTCTCCCATTTAAGACCCATGATTTCACCTCTACGGCATCCGGTGACAATCAACAGATGGGTAATGAGATGCCATTTCAAAGGTTCAGACTCCAATGCTTCCAGGATAGCCGCCACGGTTTCCGGTTGGAAGTAGTTGGGGTCTTTTTTTGTTGTGCGGGGAGGGGTTGCTTTGGAAGCTGCGTTATAAGGCACCAACATTTCTTTTTCTGCCTGGGAGAGAATGGTGGAGATAAGCCGGTGGTGTTCCAGGATGGTCTTATCTGCGAGGGGTTCCATGTTCTTCTCTACACGGAAAACCTCGTCCACCTTTTTGCCCATTGCCTTTGCTATGGCTTGTGCTTTTTCCGCCTTGATGGATTCACCCTTTACCGCTATACCAACGGTTGCCGCAGATATACCGGAGAGTTCCGCCAGCTTGCCACGGCTGATTTTGTTCTTCTTCAGCCATGCCACCATATCGATCTTTGCTGTGGCGGAGCCGCCACCGATGCGGATGCCTGGTTCTGCCAGGTTCTTATAAAAGCTGTTGAGGTGTTGAGGGCGGAGGTCTGCCAGTTTGATGTGACCGATTGCCTGGTTGATCCGCTCCAGTATTTCCTTGTAGCGCTCAATGGTTCGCAGTTTTGTGCCGGTGCGGAGTTTGAGATCCAGCACATAATCGGCATACTCTGCAAAGGTCTGCTTGTTATCCAGGGCAAAGCCTTGCTCAATACTGCGCTCAAAGTCAGCTGCCGCCCTCTGAACGGCTTTTTCTGTTTGCTTGGGTGTCATACCCGGAGAGGGTTTCCAATTCATTCTGTGGCGGATGCGCTTGCCTTGCGTGTCAAAACCGGCATATACAGTAATTCGGTAGGACAATCCATCTTTGCCGCTATATTGTTCGATTGAAGCCATTTATTTTCCTCCGCTTGTAGAATCGACAGTTTTTACATAATCCTTTACTGCAATGCGAGCCTTGCGGCTTTGTTCTTCCTTTTCTTCCCATTCCTTAAACTTTTCTGCTATCACCCTATTGTGTCTTTCAATTTCTGCTTGCCGCTCTGCTTCAAGTTCTGCCAGGATGCGGTTGGTGTCTGCGGTGCTTTGGGAAAGCATATCCATGTAAAAACGAGTCCGTTTTTCTTCGTCTACATTATCCAGAATGGTAACGGTTCTGCCGCACATAATAAGGTCTTTTTGTAAATCGTTCAGTATTGTCATAATAATGCGGGAAATCTGGAAATGGCGAAACTCATGCTCATCAATAGCGGTGTGCAAAGAAATGTTGTCTGAAGAAAAACCCTGGTTATATAGTTCCATACATTGGAAAAGTTTGGGAAATGAACTGTGCTCTATAAACGCAGAGATGAACTCTTGATATTGGAATAATTCCATACTATCCAAAATTTGAATTGCTTTATCGGTTAAGCCAAAGCGAGAGCCAATATCTTCATTCGATATGGATTGGTTGTCACTGAGTCCCAGGAGAAAATGTGGACTGACACCAAAAAATTCGCTGACGGTCATTAAAAAGACAATATCAGGAACACGGTCGCAGTTTTCATAATAGCTGATGCTACCTCTGGAATAGCGGAGCAGATCTGCTAATTCTTGCTGCGTTAATCCAGCAGCATCCCGGAGTCCCCGAAGCCTCTGTGCAAATGTTTGGCGAATAAATTGATTGTTGTCCATAAATTTTGCCTCCTATGACTATCTTTGTGGAAATGGCAGAAAACAGTGCGTACAACTGTTGACTGCATACTATTGTTGTTGTATAATCCAAGTATACCACAAATGTGAGCAAATGCAACAACAATTTTTGTAAGATGGGAGGAAATTATTATGAAAGCAAATGTGGATATTAGAGAAGCGGCAAAAAGTGTTGGTATTCACCTTTGGCAAGTGGCGGAAGCTTGTGGTGTCAATGATGGCAATTTCTCCAGGAAGCTGCGCAAAGAGTTGCCGCAAAAGGAAAAGCAGAACATCCTGGAAATCATTGACCGGCTTTCCAAGGAAAAGCGGGAGGTGATTTGATGCCCAATGTCATGACTATAAGAGAAGCTGTCCAACGAGCCAAGGCGGAGGGATTACCGATTACTGAATTTACCCTCCGCAGATGGATAAAGACCGGAGCAATTCCGGTGCGGACAGTTGGTAAAAAGGTTCTGCTGTTCTATCCCAATTTGACCGCTTTCCTGCGGTGTGATAATGGAGCGGACAATACACCCGCCAACCATGGAGCGGTGAATGGTATTCGACCGGTGGAGATGTAATGGCAAAGTATGGAAACACGCACTATTTACAGCTGTCCAGGATCATCTTTACCGATGAATACAAGAATCTATCCAATGGAGCCAAGTGGTTGTTTGTGGTACTGAACGAATTGGAGCAGAGGTTTACCACCGGCAGAGAGGACGGAGAAGATTTCTTCTTTCGGTCTGATGCGGATTTGGCTGAAGATGCCGGTATGAGCATAACCACCTTGAAAAGATATAAGGCAGAACTGCGAAAGACATCCCTTGTAAAGCTATACCAAATGCATTGGGTGGATAAAAAGACCGGCAAAAAAAGTGAGAAGAAAGTCACGGCATATCGCATTTTGGAGTAGGCAAAAGTCCAAATTTATACCGTTGCCCAAAAGGATAATTATGAACCGTAGCCACAGACCAAAATTATACCGTGAGAATAAGTCCAAATTTATACCACTAAATAAGACTTGGAGTAATATCTAATAACAGATAGTATCTAATAACCGACATACTTATATGTAAAATTATTGCAAGTAGCATAGTTCTTTTTCGCAGAACGAAAAAGGAACCACATACCATTTGGGTAAAAAATAAATGCTTTTGTGATGGGGGTGAGAGAGTGGAGGAACGGATCACAAGAGGAAAAGCCATCCGGTTGAAATGTTTGGATTGCTGTTGTGGCAATAGTGCGGAGGTCAGAAGATGCCCTTGCACAAATTGTCCTTTGTGGCGGTATCGAATGGGTAACGAAAAGAAAGCGCAGGAAGCCGATTCTACCGAAGAATGATCCAGGGGTATCTGTGGTCTATACCAAGGCAAAAAACGGAAATAACGCACGATGCGTACCCTTGGAGCCACCACAGACAAAGGAACGGGCAAGGATAAACAATCAATACATCAAAAAAACAAAAAGGAGATATACAACAATGGAAAAGAAAGTGAATGTGCGAGCCGATGCACTGAAAAAGGTGCAGGAAATCGTAAAGAGAATTGAAACAGAAAAGGCAGAACTGCGGGCAGAACTTGAAAAGACAAGGGCAGAGATGCAGGCAAAGGAAGCTGGTACAACAAAAGCAAGCGGTTTCAATGTCAAAGACATTCTGTACAACGATGACAACGAAGTGACCGAAAAACTCAAGGTCAAGATTGCAAAGTTGGAGAATGCCTTGTCAAAACCTCTGTATGCAGATGCAGAGTTCCGGAAGTATAGCATCGCATATCTTAAGGTAGAACTGGAAGAATACAAGGAAGAAAAAAAGGTGTTTGATTCCACAATTCACAGAATGGAGCATGACCTGATTGTTATTCCCCAGCAGTTGCTGGCGGTTAGAGCGGACAAGACAAAGGCCTTGGATGAATACTACCGAAAGGCAATCAACATCGGTCTTTCCCAGGAATTTGGCGGAATGGGTCTTTGGGGCGCTGACTATGTGTTGGCACAGTACGAAGAAATGTGTGCCAAGTATGAAACAAACTAACATCGGTTAAAGCAGATGGTACTCCTACATCTGTTTTAATACAAGGGCGGTGGGTCTGCAACACACCCACACGAAAGATAGTGGCAACTCCAGAACTATGCCGTGCCATCCTTTCCTCGGTATGGCATCGCATAGAAATCACACCTTATTGCTACCTTCCCTTGCTTCGAGGGTGTGAGCCGTAATAGGAAACCGTCATGCAAGAACCACGGTTTTGTTGCTATTTCCCTTGTCATATGGCGGGGGTGGACTTTCCTATCTTTCGCCACCATAACCGTCAGGGGGGCGGGGCAAATGCCCTGCCCTTTTCTTAAAAAGAAAGGGGGGAATGAATATGACTTACATCGCATTGTGCAGTTTTGTCGGCACTTGTGGATCTGTGAGAAAGCGGGAAATTATCGTGATTAACGATAAGGCACTCGCAGAGGACTTGCTGAATGCCGGTTACATTGCACCTATCGACAATACCGCAACTGTCCTCGATGAGAACCAAGAGTACAGAGTGATTGGCTAAAAGCCATTGTTCAATGTTTTGGTGGTGCTTTGAGGGATCATGACTATTCAGGGGGGAGCGGTGTGAACCACCGTTCCCTTTTTTACTGGAATAGTGTGACATAAACATACTCACAAAAGGCAGGAGGATATAATGAGATACATATTGCAATGCCTTAAGGTGGAAACTGTGAGCATCCGGAACGAACGAGCGGAACTGGCAGAGTTGATGACCACCATTGTCAGCAGAGATGTTCGTGACCGGTGCAACCGGCTATTGAAGCAAATGGAGCGGTTTGAGAAGAAGCTGCAGGATCAAATTGCGGACATTGAGAACAGCATCGAGAGCATACCGGATGCTGACGAGCGGGAAATGGCACGGCTATACTTTGTTGACCTTTTGGGGTATGAGGAAATTGGTGACCGGTTATTCATGGACAGAACAACGGTAGCCAGGAGAATAAAGAAGCACACCGACACATGGACTTGCTTTGACAATCAAAGCAACAATTAAGCAGGATAATACCGGAATGCATATACAGAGAGGAGCAAACAACATGGCTGATTTAGTCACTTGCAAATACTGTGGGATCGTTGAGCGGGGGCATAGATGCGAGAACAGACCAAAGCGGGTGCAGACCAAGAATAGGGCATCTGATAAGTTTAGAAATACCATAGCATGGAAGCGGAAAGCAGAGGAATGCAAGCAAAGAGATCGACACCTTTGCAGAGTATGCGTGGCGGGTCTGTATAACACATTGACCCAACTGAACTATAAGAACCTCGAAAGCCATCACATTATCCCTATCGCAGAGGATTATAGCAAACGGCTGGACAACGATAACATCATCACTCTTTGCCAAATGCATCACAAGATGGCAGAGCATGGACAGATACCGAGAACTGTGTTGCAGGAGATTTTGGCATCTCCCCCGGGGTTCATGAAATAACGCAAAAGGGAACGAATACACCCCACCTACCCCTCACATTTACACCGACAGCAATTTCATGCATATTTTTTGGAGTTGAGAGGATCGAACCGAGAGGGAACAAAGAAAAACCGGGAGCCGCCTTGCTGGCGGTTCCCGGAAATGGTTATTTGGCTTCAGTATCATCCTTTGCCATCTTTTCGTCAATAGCTGCGTTGATATATGCGGTGACGGAAAGACCGTGGCGGACGGCATGAGCTTGGATCTTATCTTTTTTGCCTTTGGGCATTGTTACATTGATACGGTCATAGTTTTCCTTGACATATTTATTGACGGCTTTTTGCTGCGCTCTTGAAACAGCCATTGCAGATCCTCCTGGTTTGATTGAATTAACTTGTATTTTATCATAGAAATATATTGATGTAAATATATCAAACTGCATAAATATATTGGTGCAAATATGTACAATATTCCAACTTGATATATTGGTGTAAATAGATTATTATTTGAGTGCGCAAAATCAAATTGTAAAGGAGTCCTGACAATGACCGCAAAACAGAAATTGATGGATTACATCCAAAACCTAACCCCGGAGAAAGCGGAGCAGATTCTATCCCGCACAGATCTGCTGGAAAAATGCCTTGCAATGACAGATGCCCAGGCAACCTTTACCGATACCTTAACCGGTAAGCTGTTTGGAAAGTGAGGTGAGCAGAGAATGAAAAAAATGATAGAAGCATATATTGAACAAATCAACGAGGAAATGAGCAAAACCGAGGACATCGAGTTGCTGGATTTGATTTACAAGTTGCTTGTCAGTAGCAATGCCGAATGAGTGTATTATGGCATCAATACCGCCATGCTTCCGGTTGGAGGTGTGGCGGATATTTTTGGGTCACTTTTGGGTCACATATAGTGAAATGACCCAAAACAGCATAGCACGAAAAGTTATGAAAACTACCATAAAACAGCATAAAACACGGTATTTATAAACGAAAAAATACGATGCCTTTCGGTAAAATGCGCTCTCATAACCCGGAGGTGGCAGGTGCGAGTCCTGCCTCCGCAACCATACAGTAGCACCGAAAAAGATATCGGTGTAGAAAATCCCGAAATCTCAATGGTTTCGGGATTTTTTCTTACCTCTTTTCAAGGTTGGATTCAAAAGATATCATTTCTCGAAAACGACCTTTGGGGAGGACTTGAACTAAACCCATAATTGTTTGCGGCAGTAAAATCCGAAAATATACTGTATGATAGTTCTAAGTTTAAAATTAGAGGGGAATATTTCGATGATAAATGTTTTTTCAATAATTAATGATAATACGCCATATACAATTCAGGAAAACATTATACATTTTATTTTACATGATTCTGATCGTCCCTTGTGGTCAAAACAATTAGAAGGGTATTTTACACAAGGCAATATAAAACTAAATATGTCCCGAAATTATAAATCGCAAAAACAGATAATGATTTCAAACCCAAGCAAAAAACGATTTATAGATTTTATTTCTGATGTACAAGGAGTAAAGATCGATCTCGCAAGCGGACCATCCGGGTACTTTTCCGCAGTATTGGATAACTTGACAGAAGATGATTTATTTATTGCAACCGATGCTTGTCCTACAGTTGTCTGCGCGCACTCCAAAGCATGCAATAAAAATAATTTTTATGTGTTTGATATGGATTTAGATCAAAACCTTCCATTGAAAGAAGCAAGTGTTGATATATTCAGCGGCAATTTGCTTAATAATGTTGATAATTACGCATCATTGATACAAGAAGCTTATCGATGCTTAAAACCCGGAGGACGTTTGGCACTCATAGAAATGTTTTTTGAACACGGGTGCAAAACTTATGAGCATCTAAATTCAAAAGGTGAAATATGGGCATCGCTTGAAACCTTTATTGCTTTTTGCGAGAAAGTGGGATTTACTTACCTTGACGGAGATATAATTTCTTCGAGAAAAGGAAAAATATCCAAAGACGATTTATATCCGCTTGATGAAAATGATTGTTGGACAGACAGGATATTGTATTTTGTGAAAAGCAACTGATATCTTTTTCGGTGCAACTTGCCAAAAAAACCACGGCTTTTGCCGTGGTTTTTCTTTGTTTTTGTGACTTTTTAAGATAAAATGGAACATATCAAAACTCATTTGACACCAATTTTGACACCAACGCCGGGTCAAAGTTGGTGGCTTTTTATTTTTTCGCTGATTTCTTACAGCAACGTCATCAACAATAGACAGAACTTGTATTATATTAAGATTGTTTTGAAATTTGAGTAAATCATTCATTATGACATTTTTTGTCTGCATCCCATATCAAGTGTTTCTAACGTGTTTGAATTGAAAATATTCGATTTTTCTTTTACAGAGCACCTTTTTAAAAATTATTGGGGCATCTTCCTTACGGAGAATGCCCCAATGATTTTTCTCTGTTTATGTTACTGTTTGGACAACTGATTGCGCCTTTTTCTTTTGGATGATCTGAAGCACCACGGCGATGCTCACCAGACCCAGACCCATCAGATCGGTCACCAGACCGGGATAGATCAGCAGCAGGCCGCCCACAGCGCTCATAATACGCTGAAACCAGGACATCCGGCATATCAGGTAGCCCTCCAGAGCTGCAGACACGCTGAACATACCTACCAACGATGTGGCAGCGATCTGAATAACTTCCCAAGTGCTGGTATCGATGAACAGCATTGCCGGATTCAGGGCGAATACAAAAGGCACAATGAAGGCACCGATAGCCAGCTTGGTAGAGGTAAGGGCGGTCTTCATCGGGTTGGCCTGTGCAATAGCCGCACCGGCATAGGCAGCCAGTGCCACCGGAGGCGTCAGGTCCGCAACGATACCAAAATAGAATACGAAGAAATGGGCTGCGATCATAGGAACGCCCATCTGCACCAAAATGGGGGCACAGGTGGCTGCCATAATGCAGTAGTTGGCAGTGGTGGGAACACCCATACCCAGCACAATGCAGCAGAGCATTGTTAGCAGCAGAGCGATGATCACCTGGTTGCCGGCCAAGGCAACGATGCCGTTAAACAGCTTATACGCAAGACCTGTAGAACCGATAATACCGGCAACAATGCCGGCCACTCCGCAGGCCACCGCTACAGTGATCATGCCCTGACCGCCTGCAGCCAGCGCCTCCAGCAAGCGCCTGGGAGTCATCCGGGTATCCTTATTGAACATGCTGACTACAATGGCCACCACAATAGCGATAGCAGCTGCATAGGCGATGGACCGAGTGCTGGTAGCTACCAGGTAGATCAACAGAATCAAGGGCAGCAACAGATAGGTCTTCTTCAGCAGGGGCTTCAGTCTGGGCAATTCTTCCTTGGTCAGACCGCGCAAGCCTTCCTTCTTTGCTTCCAGATGGACAGTAATAAATACGCCCGTAAAGTACAGAACAGCAGGCAGAATGGCTTTGAGAACCACATCAGAATAGGGCACACCAATAGTCTCCGCCATCAAAAAGGCTGCAGCGCCCATGATCGGGGGCATAATCTGACCGCCGGTGGAAGCGGCAGCTTCTGCTGCAGCGGCAAATTCAGGTTTGTAACCGGTCTTCTTCATTAAGGGAATTGTTACAGCGCCAGAGCCAACGGTATTGGCCACAGAGGATCCGGACACCATGCCCTCCAGAGCAGAGGCGACCACCGCCACTTTAGCAGGACCTCCGGAGAAACGACCAACCAGAGCGTTGGCAAGCTGAATGAAGAAATCGGCAATGCCGGTGCGCTCCAGGAATGCACCGAAGATAATGAACATCACAATGTACTTGGAACAGACATTCACTGGTGTGGAGAGAATTCCCTCCTTGGAATAGAACAGAACACGGACGTATTCCGTGATTCGGGCCATTATATTTGGGTTGGTTGATCCCCAAATCAAGGCATACACCAGAAGTACACCGGCCACGATCAAAATGGGCAGGCCAACGCAGCGGCGGCAAAGCTCTACCAGGCAGATGATACCCAGAACGCCGATCACCACCTCATAGGGCTGGATGGAAAATTTGGAAACGATGGTGTTGGCGTTGAGCGTGTAGTACATAAATGCACCGGTACCAACCAACATAAGGATGATATCGTACCAAGGCATAAAGTTCACCCGCTGCTTGCCCTTCCTTGCAGGGAACACCAGATAACCGATAAGCGTAATGTATGCCATAAAACTGGTCAGACGAATCTCATCCAGCCAGGTGGCAAACAATGTGACATAAATGCAGAAAATGGAAAAAAACGCCAGGATGCAGGTGATTGCCAGCTTGGGGACACCCTCCCAAATGCGTGTGTTCGACTCACGGTCGTATTTTTTCATAACCTCTTCCAGATCCATAGGCTCCTGGACCGGGGCTTCTTTTTTCTTTAAAAGTGCCATAAGAACCTCCTTGCATAATAGGGGAAGTGGCTGCAGCCAAGATTAGCCGCAGCCACTGAAATTTTACCTTACTTGGATTCTACGGTAATACCCTTTTCGGCAAAGTACTTGGCAGCTCCCTTATGGAAGGGTGCGGTCATACCGCTGGTAGCATTCTCCAAGGAAAGCTCGCTACCCTTGGCATGGTTGGCGGCAATAGTGGCACTGTTGTCAAAGATGGCCTTGGTGATCTCGTAAACAGCATCTTCGGAAGCGGAGGTGCTCACGATCAGAGTAGCCTTAACAGTGACGGTGGTCACATCATTTTCCTGTCCCTTGTAGGTGCCGGCAGGGATCATATAAGAGGTGTAGTAGGGGGAGCTGTTCATCAGCTTGTTGGCAATATCTCCGTCGATGGGCACCAGAGAAGCGTTGGAAGCCAGGCACAGTTCAGTGATGGCAGGGGTGGGAGCACCGGCAACGATAAAGGCAGCGTCGATCTTACCGTCCTTCAGGGCGTCAGCAGAATCGGCAAAGGACTGATACTGCGCCTGAATATCGCTCTCAGACAGACCGGCAGCAGCCAGGATATCCACAGCGTTGAAGTACACGCCGGAGCCGGAAGCGCCAATAGAAACCTTCTTACCCTTCAGGTCAGTAACGGACTTGATGGAAGGATCCATAGTGATCAGTTGCACAGCTTCAGCATACAGACCGCCGATCACGCGGAAGGAATCCAGCTTACCCTCTTCCTCAAAGGAGCGAGTGCCGGCAGCAGCATAAGCCATAACATCGGACTGAACGGTACCCAGCTGGTAGTTGCCGGAGTGGATGCCTAAAATGTTGGCTTTGGAGCCGTCGGTGGAAACCACATTTACATTGACACCGGTAACAGTCTTGATCTGGTTACCCAGAACACCGCCGTATGCATAATAGGTGCCGCTGGTGCCGCCGGTACCCATGGTCAT
>JAZRLE010000069.1:0-21523 GCA_045646665.1 Faecousia sp.
CTGGCTGGATTTTCAGTTGCAAAAACGATCCCTGTGGGGTATAATGACATATTATCGGAAACATACCAAAGAAAGGTTGAAATAGTATGGCTGAAATGAATGAAAGCTTGAATTTTATCGACCGTTTCATTCAGGAGGATATTGCCGAGGGCGGCGCCTATGCCGGCAAGACTGTCCACACCCGTTTCCCTCCTGAACCCAACGGCTACCTGCACATCGGCCACTGCAAGGCTCTGACCATTGACTTCGGCACCGCTGAAAAGTTCGGCGGCCTGTGCAACCTGCGTATGGACGATACCAACCCCACCAAGGAAGATGTGGAGTTCGTGGAAGCCATCAAGGAGGATATCCACTGGCTTGGCTTTGACTGGGGGGGCCGTATCTTCTACGGCTCTGGCTATTTTGAGAAGGATTACGAATACGCCGTTGAACTGATCAAAAAGGGACTGGCCTATGTGTGCGAGCTGACTCCCGACGAGTTTAAGGAAAACCGCGGCGATCTGAACACCCCTGCCACCTCCCCCTATCGGGACAGACCCATTGAGGAGAGCCTTGACTTGTTCGCCCGGATGCGCGCCGGTGAGTTTGAGGACAACCGCTACACCCTCCGTGCCAAGATTGATCTTGCCTCCGGTAACTTCAATATGCGCGACCCGGTTATCTACCGGATCCGCCATATGCACCATCACCGGCAGGGTGATAAGTGGTGCATCTACCCCATGTATGACTTCGCCCACCCCATTCAGGATGCGCTGGAAGGCATCACCCACTCTTTGTGTTCTCTGGAATTTGAGAACCACAGACCTCTGTACAACTGGGTTGTAGAGAACGTTTCCGTTCCCCACCATCCCCGTCAGATTGAGTTTGCCCGTTTGGGCATTGACCACACCGTGCTGAGTAAACGCAAGCTCAGAGCCTTGGTCGAAAACGGTTATGTTTCCGGTTGGGACGATCCCCGTATGCCCACCCTGTGCGGTCTGCGCCGTCGGGGTTACACACCTGCGTCTATCCGCAACTTCTGCGACCGTGTAGGTGTTGCGAAATCCCCCAACACCATTGAGTACGCATTTTTGGAGCACTGCCTGCGGGAAGATCTGAACGAGACTGCCCAGCGCGTCATGGCAGTTGTAAAGCCTGTAAAACTAACCATCACCAATTACCCCGAGGGTCAAAGCGAAGAATTTGAGATTGAGAACAATCCCAACAAGCCGGAAGACGGCACACGGAAAGTCTCTTTCTCCCGGAATCTGTGGATTGAAGCAGATGACTTCCTGGCTGAACCTGTACCTAAGTACAAGCGGCTGTATCCGGAGGGACCGGAGTGCCGGCTGAAGGGCGCATATGTGATCCAGTGCACCGGCTGTGTGACTGACGAAAACGGCAATGTCACCGAAGTGCTGGCTACCTATGACCCGGACTCCCGCGGCGGTGATCCTGCCGACGGTCGGAAGATCAAAGGCGCTACCATCCACTGGGTGGACGCTGCTACCTGCTGTGATGCAGAGGTTCGTCAGTATGACAATCTCTTTGACGATGCAGACCCCGATGCCGCCGGTAAAGATTTCCTTGCCTGTCTGAATCCCAACTCTCTGGAGGTTCTCACCGGCTGTAAGGTGGAAGCAAGCCTCCGGGATGCCAAGGCACCTGCATCCTACCAGTTTATGCGTCTTGGCTACTTCTGCCCGGATAGCAAGGATTCTACCCCCGATCATCTGGTATTTAACCGTTCCGTCAGCTTGAAAGACAGCTTTAAGCCCGGTAAATAATTATAACTGCCGGACCTGAACAGTCCGGCAGTTTTCTATTAAAAAGGAGTTGTTAATATGCGCAATGCTCATCCCCGCTATACCTGTTTTCCCTCTGTTGTATGCGCCGGCAAGGAAACCGAAGTCGCCATCACCCCGCGCGATCTCAGCCGCAGCTTCCGGGAAGACAAGGTATATCAAGTAGCCGTCACCGGTCTGGACGAGGACATTTTGACCTTTGACAATCCCATCGTGCTGGACTACCCCTGCTATGTAAAGGACGGTTGCCTGCACTTTACCCATACATTTGAAAAAGAGCAGGAATATGTGATCCGCTTCTGTGTAGAGGGCGGCAGCGAGGTTAAGATCCCTATGTATGCGGTCAATGACGATCTCTACGAGCGCAGACCCCTTAAGGGCGATCTGCACTGTCACAGCTATTATTCCGACGGTTCTGACTGTGCCACCACCGCCCCTGCCAATTACCGGGAAGAAGGTTACGATTTCTTTGCGCTGACCGACCACAACCGGTATTATCCTTCCCAAGTAGCTGCCAAGACCTTTGATGGGATTCCTCTTGGTATCAATATTATGCCCGGCGAGGAGATCCACACCCCCGGTACCATTTTGCACATCGTCCACATTGGCGGCAAAGAAAGTGTCTGTGAAAAGTACATCCATCATCCCGAGGAATTTGAAGCCGAGGTCAGCGAGATTGAAAAGACCTTGACGCACATTCCTGAGCAGTATCGCCACCGTATGGCGCTGGCCACCTGGTCCTGCCGGGAAGCCCACAAAGCAGGCGGTTTGGCTATTTTCGCCCATCCCTGTTGGGTTCCCCAAAAGAACAACGTCACCAGTGAGTTCTGCGATATGCTGTTCAAAGAGAAGATTTTTGATGCCCTGGAACTGATGGCAGGACTATCGGACAAGGGCAACAATATGCAGCTTGCTCTGTGGATCGAACAGCTTTTGGCAGGCAATGCGCTGCCTGTGGTTGGTTCTACCGACTCCCATTTCCACGATGCCAAGGATCGGGATTTCAACAAGCGCTTTACCATCGTTTTTGCTAAGGATAACTCCACTGAGGCAATTATGGAGGCCATCCGTGAGGGCTACTCTGTTGCTGCCGATCTGCCCCCCAATGACGATGCCGATGTGCGTTTTTACAGCGACAAGTTGCGTTTGGTACACTTTGCCCACTTCCTGTATGAGAATTACTTCAATCAGACCTGGCGGCTGTGCGTAGGCGAAGGCATCTTGATGCGCCGCTATGCTGAGGGTGAGGATGTGGCAGATACACTTGCCGCACTTGCACCTACAGTGGAGAATTTCTACAAGCGATTCTACGGCAAAACACCAATTCAGAACTTCTCCAAAAAGGATTTGGACTTTATCGACCAGTGCCGCGAAATTCATCGTACAGTAGGTCCTGTCACGAGAGGCAGCCAGCTGTACATACTGCCCCACGGCAGAAACAAGCGGAACGATTGATAAAAAGAACCTGTTTCAGTTGAAACAGGTTCTTTGTTTATTTCTTTTCCTTAATTTGTGCCTGCAGGTGCATGGAAAGCACCGCAAGAGAGGTCGCCATATTCTCGTTTTGCACCAGAATATTCTCCGGAACCTCCAAATGGACAGGCGCAAAGGTCCAAATTGCTTTAATGCCGCATGCAATCATCTGATCGCAAACCTGTTGGGCATAGGTCGCCGGAACGGTAATAATTCCCATCAGAATCTTATTGTCACGGCAGAAGCTTTCCATCTGGTCCATAGCAAGAATGGGTTTTCCGTCCTCCGTCTTATCCGCCACGGGAGCAGAATCAAAGGCGGCAAGAATATTCAGACCGTACGCATCGAAACCGCTGTATCCCAAAAGTGCCTGACCCAATTTGCCGGCACCTACCAAAATAGCATCGGTGGTGTTATCATAACCCAAAAATTGGCTGATATCCTCGATCAAACTCTCCCGCAGGTAGCCGATCTTGGGTCGACCGCCATCGGAAACCATTGCCAAATCCTTACGGACCTGCACCTCACCCATACCCAAAGCATTTGCCAATGCCGTTGCGGAAATATAGGCAGCGCCATCATCAGGAATATTTTTCAGATATGCAAGATAAACGGGCAAACGCTTTAATACAGACTTGGAAACTTCCTTATGCTGCATATACACCCATCCTTTCGCTATCAGAATTCGTGCCGTGTATATGTAAATTGTAACATAGTAAAAACGGTTTTTCAAGTATATTTATGCGCAGCTTGTCTGTCGAAGCAGTTCTTTCCGCAGTTTTAGCATAATTCGTTTCTCCAACCGGGAGATATAGGATTGGGAAATACCCATATATTGAGCGACCTCTTTTTGGGTCAGCTCCTTATGTCCATAAAGACCAAAGCGCATCACCACAATTTCCCGTTCCCTTTCAGGCAGATCCTTCACCGCCTGCCGCAACACACACAGATCCACATCGTCCTCCAAGGGGCGCAGGATCATATCCTCTTCGGTGCCAAGAATATCCGATAACAGCAGTTCATTGCCATCGTAATCCATATTGATGGGTTCATCCAAAGACACTTCCGCTTTTTGAGAGGATATCTTGCGAATGTGCATCAAAATTTCGTTTTCGATGCAGCGGGATGCGTAGGTTGCCAGCTTGATGTTCTTATCCCGACGGTAGGTGTTGATGGATTTAATCAGTCCAATCGTACCGATAGAGATAAGATCCTCCAGATTGACCCCTGTGTTTTCAAACCGGCGGGCAATAAACACTACCAATCGCAAATTTCTTTCGATCAGCAACTGCTTGGCATTCTCATCACCGTTTTCCAAGGAAGCCAGCGCCTCCTGCTCATCTGCACCTTTTAGCGGCGGCGGCAGCACATCAGCACCGCCGATATAATATACACCCTCCTGCCGTATTAAGCCGATCTTTGCCAAAAAAATCAAAATTTTACCTTTCATATTGCCCCTCCTGTCAGTGCTTGATATGCGCCCTCTGAGCTGAGTCCCTCCGGCGCAAATGCCACCAAACTACTTCCCTTCCAAGTGCCGATCTTCACATTTTGCAACCGCATCGCCAGCATAAAGCCATTGCTGCTACCAATGCTTCTGTAGGGTATGAGCCGAAGTCCCGGTAAGCTCCCAATAGACTCCAACGGGTTTTTCAGCTGTGCCCGCGTCAGGCCGGTCAGTTCCCCCGCCGCTTCCGCGCCGATTACCAGCACTTGCCGTCCGGTGACCGGATCCCGGAGGGTGTTACCGGTATCCTGCAGTGCGGTCAAGTGCAAATGCTTATCGGCATAGTGCAGCTCCACAGGGATGTAACGATTTGAGCCGATTCGGTCTCGAAATCCAAAGCAGCACAGAAAACACAGCATCCCGGCAGCACACAAAATCCCCAACACACCGCCTTTGCCCATTCCCATCACCGCGCCACCCAACGCCAGCGACAGGAGTGCAAATACCAACCCTCTGCGCAAGGCACTTCGGGACATCCCGTAGGCGATCCAAGACATCCCCGCAAGGCTGATAGACCGCCAGAGGAAATTTCCCAGGAAATAAAACCCCGGGAGCAGGCAGGCGCTTGCATGGATTCCACCCAGCGCAGCCGCTGCCAACGCCCTTTTCCAACTGACGGGAAAACCGCAAAGCCGACCGGCACCCAGCAGCAGAAGAAAATCCACCAGAAAATTCAGCAAAAACACACCGTCCAAATATTCCGTCATCTGTGCACCCCCTTGTGCCATCAGTATAGGTCAAGCAGGTAAAAAATCCCGTCGGTTGAGGCGGTGGACTTCCCTACAGATTCTGCCCGTTGCCAGTGGGTTTCTACCGGCAATGGGAGCAAAACAAAAAATGCGGCAGCCGATGCAATCGGCTGCCGTTTCATTCTGTCGAGTTGTTTTTCAAAACCTTGCGAATATTTTTTTCTGCCTTGAATCGGGGTACCATAATCTCGTGACCGCACCCCAAGCACTTCAGGCGAAAGTCTGCGCCGGTACGCAGAACCCGCCACTGCTTTTCTCCACAGGGGTGGGCTTTTTTCATTTCCAAAATATCATTTAGCTGAATGTCCATTTTTTACTGCCTCCCAGTATTGCTTGGCAAGCTGCTCCAGCTTATTATCACCGTAGGTATAGTAGCGGGTGCCCACCAGCTCGTCCGGTAGGTATTGCTGCTGCACCCAGCTATGGGGGTAGTCATGCGGGTACTTGTACCCCTGCTCCCGTTCCATCGTGTAGGAATCAGCGTGCATATTCTGCAAGTGACGGGGAAAATCACCGGTCTTTCCCTTGCGGATATCCGCCAGTGCGCTATCAAGCGCAATGTGACCGGTATTGGATTTGGGAGAAGTTGCCATCAGCACAGCCGCATCGCCCAAAGGAATGCGCGCCTCGGGCATACCCAGCTTCAATGCCATATCCACACAGGCATTGACGATGGGGATAATCTGCGGAAATGCAAGACCCACATCCTCTGCTGCAATCACCATCAGCCGCCGGCAGGCAGACTGCATCTGTCCTACCTCCAAAAGTCTCGCCAAATAATGGCAGGCGGCATCCGGATCAGAACCCCGGATGGACTTTTGCAGAGCAGAAAGCAGGTCATAGTGATTATCGCCATCCCGGTCTGCACGCATAGCACTTTTTTGGGTAACGACTTTGGCATCTTCCAGTGTCAGGGGGATCACATCGCCCTCCGGCACACCGGCAGAGAACAGCACCTCCACGGCATTGAGCGCTTTTCGCAGGTCACCGCCACAAGCCGCGGAAATATACTCCAACGCACCATCTTCACAGGCAGCGCGCAGAGCCGTCCGCTCCTGCATAAACGCAACCGCGCGACGCACCGCTTGCAGCACCGCATCGGCAGACAACTGCTTGAATTCAAACACAGTGGAGCGGCTCAGGATCGCATTAAACACATAGAAATAGGGATTTTCTGTGGTAGATGCGATCAGGGTGATTTTTCCGTTTTCAATATACTCCAAAAGGGACTGCTGCTGTTTTTTATTAAAGGACTGGATCTCATCCAAATACAGCAGCACACCGTTGGGCGCCATAAAGGTGTCCAGCTGGGCAACGATATTTTTGATATCTGCTGTAGATGCCGTGGTGGCATTGAGCTGATACAGGGTGCGGTTGGTCTGTTTGGCAATGATATTGGCAACGGTGGTCTTACCCGTACCGCTGGGTCCGTAGAAGATCATATTGGGGATCTTTCCGGAATCGATCAAGCGGCGAAGCACCGCACCTTTGCCTAAAATATGCGCTTGACCATACACTTCATCCAGGGTATTGGGACGAATCAGATCTGCTAAAGGCTGATACATAAGCCGCTCCTTTCATCAAAATGTTGCAACATCCGGCTGGGCAGGCTCTGCCGGTAAAACCTTAATCGCCGTCAACACAGGACCTAAGTCCCCTTGGTAGAGGACATGCTTTTCTGCGGCGATGGTCGCAGTCACCGCCACCCAGCTGCGGGATTCCAATTCCTGCGCTTTCTCATACCGACAAGGAATACCGCAGAACTGAATGTCGTCCTCACAGCAGGTCATCACAAAGCGACCGGGGGCGAACATTCCATCCTTCGTCCGACGAAGCATTGCCACCTGTCCTTTAAAGCTGACGGTCTTGCCATCGTACTTTTGCGGTTCTTCCGTCACATCCCGATACCACAAGGCAAAATCTTCATCGTTGACGGTAATGACCGGGGCATTGATATCAAAGGGCAAGGGGTCTTCGATCTCATCAAAGGCAGTTGTGCCGTCGGAATAATCATAGAGAATGTCCATTCTGCGATTAGCGGCACGGACGATCTTGTGGAAAGGCATTGTGTCCTGTCCCGGTGTCAGGCGGTTAAACACCACCATCTGACCGCCCACCAGCTTGTCCATAACCAAGTTGCGCATATTGGCATTATATGCCATAAAGGTGGTGGAATCGGCAAACATAACCTCTTGTGCAACCACCCAATCCGACGGAAAACGGCTGTACATATCCCCGACCATCTGCATACCGTTGAGCTCGGCAACCACCCGCTGGATCTTATGCTTTTTGGCAAGGGTCTGCAGTTGCTTGGTGGTGACAGTTTCCTGATCCACTAACTCCAGGTAAACATTTTGATGGGGATAAGCGGAGAAATCATATTCCTCCTCCCCTTCCTCGCAAACCAGCAGCAGCGTCCGCTCACCGGCATTAAATCGGGGATCTTCCAAAGTTTCCTGTATAAATTTGGTCTTACCGGAATCCAAAAAACCGGTGAATACATAAACGGGAATCTGTGCCATATTACACTCCAAACAAGCCTCTTATGCCTTCTTCATTCAACTGTGCACCAATGACGCACAGTTTGCCGGTAACTGCGGCAGAGCCGGTGCGCACATTTACTTCACCGGGCACAAAGTCGAAGTGGATCCAGCTACCATCCTCGCCGGCTACGATACCTTTGGCGCGCAAAACAACACCAAATGCGCCGGTATCCAGCACTTCGAGGGCGTGGCGGACGGATTCTGCAGTGAATTTCTTATGGGTCTCAACACCCCAGGAAGTGAATACTTCGTCGGCATGATGGTCATGATGATGGTGACCACAGGAGCAGTGTTCACCGTGTTCGTGGTGATGGTGGTCGTGGTGGTGATGCTCGCCGTGATGACCGCAGCAGCAGTGCTCATCGTGTTCGTGATGATGGTGCTCGTGGTGGTCATGGTGGTGATGCTCGCCGTGGTGACCGCAGCAGCAGTGCTCATCGTGTTCGTGATGGTGGTGTTCTTCCTCCATCTGCGCCAAATCGGCAGCAACCTTTGCCTTGCCCTGCATAGCCTCCATCAGTTGCTCACCTGTGAGCTGATCCCACGGTGTGGTAACGATTGTAGCTTCCTGATTATGCTCCCGGAGCAATTCAACGGCAGTGTCCAGCTTTTGCTGGGGGACACTGTCTGTACGGGAGAGAATGATTGTGCCTGCGGTTTCGATTTGGTTGTTATAGAACTCGCCAAAGTTCTTCATATAGACCTTCACCTTGCCGGCATCCACCACAGCAACGGTGCAATCCAGCACCACATGGTCATTTGTGACCTTCTCCACAGCAGCAACTACATCCGACAATTTGCCCACACCGGAGGGTTCAATCACAATCCGGTCCGGGTTATAATCAGCAATCACCTGTGTCAGTGCCTTACCGAAATCGCCCACAAGACTGCAGCAGATACAACCGGAGTTCATCTCGGTAATGTTAATGCCGGCATCCTGCAAAAATCCGCCGTCGATTCCGATCTCGCCAAACTCATTTTCGATCAGTACTAACTTCTGACCTGCATAGCTTTCTGCAATCATTTTTTTGATAAGAGTGGTTTTACCGGCGCCCAAAAAGCCGGAATACACATCGATCTTGGTCATATTCTTCACACTTTCCTTTGTTTTCTCACCGGCCTTTCGGCAGGCATTTTCATACATAGTAACTATACCACACAAATCTGAAAAAATCCATTCTTTTCTAATATTTTCCAAAAGAAAACCGGACGATACCTGTGGGTACCGTCCGGTTTGTATAGGTGAAATATCAATGAAGCTCAAACTCGTAAAGCTCAACAGCTTCCTTGCCGCCGAATTCCATCCGCAAGCAATCCGCTGTAACAGCTTCTTTCAGGATGATGGTCTTGGAGAATTCCTCTGTCTGGGTCTCGACAACCTCAGGTGCAATAAACTCGCCGTCCTTTTTCACCTTAAGCACTGCGTCATCGACCTTATGACCGTAGAGAACAGCCTTGGTGAAGGTGGGGTTGATCTTATTCAGATTCAACTCAAAGAACTGCTCCTCACAGGGAACCAGCGTATAGGAGCAATTGTCCCGGACACCGTCAAAGAGCTTTGACAAACCCCAACCCTGGGTTTTGGAAGCAGCAAATTCAAGATCACCACTCCGGGCAAACAACAGGCTTCCGGTATGGGTGCGCTCGTATTCCAACTTATCAATGAGAGCAGCGGTCTGTGCATAGGTAGGCAGGTCTGCACCCTTAATGACATTGGTGCCGATAATCGTTTCCAGAGGACGCATCTGGAAGGTCTTACCATCAAAGATACGGTCGCCACGGAACTCATGCCATGTACCGGTGAGGTCATCCAAGGTAACAGTCTGAGGCTGCTGGGTCAGGTTCACCAGCACGAACATCTTCTCGTCGCCATTGTCATAGAGAACCGCCTCAGCATCGGTAGTCTTATACAGGGTAGTCCGCTTAGCCATTAGCACGATTTCCTCCAATGCTTCAAAGCTGGAGAAAATGTAACGGGTGCCTTCATACATGGATGCACGGTCATTCAAATCGTGATGGGCATAGGGCCACAGGGTCTTGCCGCCATGGATCATGCCTGCCCAGGTATGCAGAATGTATTCATCGAAGGTGGGATAGTCCCAGCCGCCGCTGCCGCTGTTGGAAGCATAACAGGTGGGCAGGAAGCCGATACACTTGTCAGGGCGGTTCAGCTTGACGATATCGTCCACATATTTACCCAAAGAGTGCAACGGGCGCAGATAAACGCGTCTACCGTCTTCGTGGACATAGGGACAGATGTAGGGATGGGTCTCAAACCAGTCGGCAATGTCCACATTGGAATCAGCACTGCGGCTGGCGCTCAGAATAACATGGTAGGGATCCTTCTCCGCCACATAATTGTACAGATTCTTAAAGTATACAGGAGACAGACCTCTGCACTCCGGTTCATCGGAAATATAATAGTAGGCAAAATCCAGATCCTTATTGGCTTCCAGAGTGGCATCCACCAACTTGAGCATCTCTTCGCTGGGCATCTGGTCCAAGGTTGCTTCGCCGCCGGCGCCCTCACTCTTGGGCATCAATCCACGGGGTTCCAGCTGTCCCCTCTGACCGCCCAGGAAGGTCTCATGGAGATCATCGGCATCGTATCTGCGGTTGAAGGCTACACCGCCCCGGTAATAACGGGCATACATATCCCGGCGAAGGGTGGGTCTGCCGTTAACGATCAGATTGCCGCCGGAAATCCAGGTCATCATGCGACCGGTAGGTGCCAGACGGCGGATCTTTTTCTTCAATTCATAACCGTCGATGGTAGCGGTCAGGAACGCTTCACCCTCTTCAAAATTAGGTGTCTCAAACAAGAAGCTGCCATCTGCATTGGGTGTGATGGTTTGCTTTTCAATGCCGGGACCCTCAAGGGTCAGTGTTACCGACTTTGTAGTCTTGACCGTACCGACGATCTTGGTGTAATCCTGTCCGGGGTAGAAATTGTTACGATACTCCGGCAGGGTAAGCTTTACCTTAATGGGATCGTACTCTGAAAGCACCGGGTAGTAACGCTTGAAAACCTTTCCGTCTTCCTTGCGGACCAAAGAAAGCATAATCTTGCTGCGACCCAGCTTATCAAAGAAACAGGGCACTGTAAATTCGTTGCTGCCGGCATTCAAGGAAATCGCTAAGGTATCTGCATGGTCGGAGACAAAATCAAAAGTATCTGCCACTGCGTTGGTGGTCTTGACCGTCATAAGTCCCCGGTAGCCATCAGCGGTCTGTTCGGTCAGATCAGCAACGGCGCTCATAATGCACACATCATCGGCAACCGGACGGGTGGGGAAACCCTCTAAGCTACGGAACTTAGAAGGCTCCAGGAAGCCAAAATGGGTGGGGCTCCAGGTACTGTAGGTGGGGCCTAGACCGGCATGGTTACGGGTGATATTCACCAGCCATGTATTGCTCCAGCGGGTGTGGGGCGTCCAGTAGAAGGCCGTCAGCGGGAACTCAATCTCCATAGACCAATAGGTATCACCGATATAAACAGCGAAGTCCCAATCGGGATCATATTTATCCGGCTTGATGTTACCACCCTCAGAATAGTACTGAGAAGAACGCTGACCGTTGATTGTCGCCAGGAACTGATAAAATTCGTAATCAGAACCGCCAGGGGACAGGAATATCTCCACAGAAGGTGAAAACCAGATGTTACCTTTATAGCGAATCTGCTCTACCTTGTCCATGCCGTCAGGTTCTTCGCATCTAATGCCGATGTACACTCTGTCCTCACAGGGCAGCACCTTGAAGAAGGTCTGACGGGTGACGACCTCTCCGCCTTGGCTGCCCAGCAGGCGGAAACCGCTTTGTTCCTCTACCGTATCCCAAATCGGCTCATCCATACAACCGTCCAAGGTTATGCCATATTGATTTCTGATTTTCTCTTCCATTTCTGCTCCTTTCCGGGGATTTGCCATCGCACTCCCCTACCGCATACTTTGTATTTTTAGGCGCTATATATGCTTGGCATACATAGCCTCACTATAACAAAATACGGTGGGATACTCAACAAATTATTTAACAAATTCTATACAAAAACAGGACATCCGCAGATGTCCTGTTTTTTAATTAAGCTTCGTGAACTTCCAGCTCGTAGACCTCTACCTTTTCACCGCCGAAGGTAAACCGAATCGCATCGGGTGCTACGGTTTCCGCCAAGATAATAGTCTTTGCGTACTCCTCGGTGAAGGTTTCTGCCACCACAGGGTCGATCAGTTCGCCGCCGATCTTAATCTGAACATTTGCTTTTTCGATCATGTAGCCTCTGACAACTACCTTCCGGAAAGCAGGCTTGACCTTGGTCAGATCCAGCTCCACATAGTTATCGGGACCTGCATATACCCAGCCGGCCATATTGTCCTTCGTGCCATCAAGAAGCTTGTAATTGCTGAGTTTGCCACCCACAGTGGTGATCTGAATATCCCCCGCGCGGTCAAACAGAAGGTTGCCGGAATGGGTACGCTCGTACTCCAACTTATCGATGAGGGCAGCAGTCTCAGCATAGGTGGGCAGCTCCGCGCCCTTGACCACATTGGTCGCAACGATGGTCTCCATAGGCTTCATCGTGAAGGTGTTACCGGTGAAAACTCGGTCGCTGCGGAACTCATGCCATGTGCCGGTCAAGCCGTCCAAGGTAATTGTCTGAGGCTCCTGCATAAAGTTCACCAACACAAACATCTTCTCATCGCCGTTGTCATAGAACACAGCTTCTGCGTCGGGGGATTTTGTCAGTGTGGTACGCTTACCGTGCAGCACAATGTCTTCCAGCGCTTCAAAGCTGGAGAAGATATACCGTGTACCTTCATACAGCGCTGCGCGGTCGTTCAGATCATGGTAGGCATAGGGCCAAAGGGACTTGCCGCCACGCATCATAGCTGCCCAGGTATGGAGGATGTACTCGTCAAAGGTGGGGTAATCCAGCTTCAGAGAGTGCCACTTATAAGCAAAGCAGGTAGGCAGGAAGCCGATGCACTTGTCCGGGCGGTTCAGCTTGATGATCCTGTCAATATAGCTGCCAACGACATTCGGATGCTTCGCATAGGAGCGCTTGCCGTCCTCCTCGGTCGTGGGATTCAGATAGGGGTGGGCTTCAAACCAGTCAGCGATGTCCACAAGAGCATCCGCACTGCGGCTGGCGCTCAGAATAACATGGTAAGGATCCTTATCCGCAATATACTCATACAGATGCTTCAAGTAAACAACAGACAGGCCACGGCACTCCGGCTCATCAGAAATATAATAACTGGTAAAGTCCTTGTCTTTATATTTCTCAATGACTTCATCCACTCTGCGAAGCATTTCTTCGCTGGGATACTGATCCTTCAGGGCCTCACCGCCGGCTCTCTCGCTTTCGGGGAACAAGTTTCTCGGCTCAGTATGCACATTACCAAAGAATTCCTTGGTCTCGTGAAGATCATCTGCATTGTACTTGCGGTCAAAGGCAGTACCGCCCATCCAAAGTTGGGCATACATATTCCGGCGCAGGACCGGCTTGCCGTCCTTTACCAGATTACCACCGGAGATCCAAGTCATAGTGTGACCGGTGGGGGCAAGTCTGCGAATCTTTTTCTTGATCTCATAGCCATCAATGGTGGCAGTCAGCCAAGCCTCACCCTCCTGGAAGTTGGGAGTAGCAAAGGTAAATGCGCCGTCAGCTGCAGGAGTGATCGTGGTGGTCTCGATACCGGGTCCCTCCAGTGTCAAGGTCACAGACTTTTTGGTCTTGACAGTACCTACGATCTTGCTGTAATCCTGACCGGGGTAGAAATTATTCCGGTATTCCGGCAGGGTCAATTTGATCTTAATAGGCTCAAACGCTACCAACACAGGGTAGTACCGCTTGAACACTTTACCGTCTTCTGTACGGGTCAGCATCATCATTACATTGACGCGACCCAGCTTATCAAATCGGCAGGGTACCGTAAACTCATTGCTGCCCACTTCCAGATGAACTGCAGTCGGGTCAGTACAATCAGACGCAAAGGTAAATGCATCTGCTACTTCATTCATAGTCTTGACCTTCAGAATTCCGGTGTAACCGTCTTCCGTCTGCTCATCAAGCTCTACAATTGCAGAATGGATACACACATCATCCCGAATCGGACGAACCGGGAATCCGCCCAAAGAATTAAAGTTGGCAGGCTCCTGGAAGTTAAACTGCAACGGCGACCAGGTGCTCAAACGGCTGGTTTCATCACCGGGGCGACTTCTTGTGACATTGAGCATCCATGTGTCACTCCAGCGGGCTGTACCGGTCCAATAAAAAGCTGTCAAGGGCAGCTCGATCTCAACGGACCAGTAGTCATCTCCGGTGTATACAGCATATGCCCAGTCCGGCTTATAGGGATCAGGACTAATAAAACCGCCCTCGGAATAATACTGGGTATATGTACTACCGGTCATATTCACAATGAACTGATAGTACTCAAAATTGCTTCCAGAGGGAGATAAAAACAACTCTACACAGTTGCCATCATAGGCAGTAGGAACACCGGCGCCTTCCTGCGCTTTTTTCGAAAGCTTCGGATCGTAACATTTGATTCCCACATAGATCCGATCCTCAAAGGGCAGGATCTTAAAACCTGTTTGTACAGGAACAGGCTGACCGCCACGGGTAGCAAGGGAACGGAATCCAGTATGTTCCTCCGCCTTTGCCCATACCGCCTCATCCATCTTGCCATCAAGAATAATACCGTACTTATTCATTTTCTCTTCCATTTCTGTTCCTTTCCGGGGTTGCTCTGTGGCACTCCCCTGCCGCATACTTTGATCTTATATATGCTTAGCATATATTACCCTCACTATAGCAAACCCGCAAAGGATAGTCAATGTTTTTTTTTAATTTTTGCCATAAGAAACAGGACATCCGAAGATGTCCTGTTTCTTGATTGTTACATAACTTCCAGCTCGTACAGTTCGACGCTTTCGCAGTTAAACTCGAAACGAAGTGCGTCCGGTGTTACGGTTTCAGCAAGGAAGAAGGTCTTTGCATATTCCTCGGTCTTGGTCTCGGTAATCACGGGATCGATCAGTTCGTCGCCAATACGGATCTTGATCTGGGTATTTTCGATCTGATAGCCGCGGACAACCGCCTTACGGAAAGCGGGCTTGATCTTCTGCAGACCCAGTTCCAGGAAGTTCTCCTGCTCACCCTTCACCCAGCCGGCCATATTGTCCTGCATACCATCAAAGAGCTTATATTTGATGAACTTAAAGAAGCTGGAGCCTGTGCAGGTTATGTCTGCGGTGCGATCAAACAAAAGGCTTCCGGTATGGGTACGCTCGTACTCCAGTTTATCAACGAGCGCAGCGGTCTCGGAATAGGTGGGCAGATCTGCACCCTTGACCACATTGGTAGCAACAATGGTCTCCAGAGGCTTCAGTGTGAAGGTGTTGCCGGTGAAGGTGCGGTCGCCACGGAACTCATGCCATGTGCCGGTCAAGCCGTCCAAGGTGACTGTCTGAGGCTCGTGCATAAAGTTGACCAGCACGAACATCTTCTCTGCCCCGTTATCATAAAGCACAGCTTCGGCATCGGGGGACTTGGTCAGCGTAGTGCGCTTGCCGTGAAGGACGATGTCTTCCAGCGCTTCAAAGCTGGAGAAGATGTACCGGGTGCCCTCGTACAGAGCAGGACGGTCATTCAGGTCATGGGCTGCATAAGGCCACAAGCTCTTGCCACCACGCATCATAGCTGCCCAGGTATGGAGAATGTACTCATCAAAAGTGGGGTAGTCCAGCGCCAAGGAGTGCCACTTATAAGCAAAGCAGGTGGGCAGGAAGCCGATGCACTTATCCGGGCGATTCAGCTTGGTGATCTTATCGATAAAGCCGCCAACGGTATTGGGGTGCTTCTCATAGGAACGCTTGCCGTCTTCAGTAAAGGTGGGGTTCAGATAAGGATGTGCCTCAAACCAGTCAGCAATCTCCACATTGGCATCGGCACTGCGGCTGGCAGACAGAATCACATGGTAGGGATCCTTATCCGCCACATACTGATACAGATGCTTCAGGTACACAGGAGACAGACCGCGGCACTCGGGTTCATCGGAAATATAATAGCTGGCGAAATCCCTATCCTTATATTTCTCAATGACCTCGTCCACCTTGCGGAGCATTTTCTCGCTGGGGTACTGATCCTTCAGTGCCTCGCCACCGGCTTTTTCACTGTCGGGAAACAGCGTTTGAGGCTGTATATGGATATTGCCGGTATAGAAATCTCGGTCTCATGCAGATCATCAGCATTATATCTGCGTTCAAAGGCTGTGCCCACCCGGTATGTACGGGCATACATATTCCGGCGCAGGGTCGGCTTGCCGTTGACCACAATGTTGCCACCGGAAACCCAAGTCATCAAGTGGTCGGAGGGAGCAAGACGGCGGATCTTCTTCTTGGTCTCGTAGCCGTCGATGGTAGCGGTCAACCATGCCTCACCCTCCTGGAAGTTGGGAGTTGCAAAGGTGAAAGAACCATCTGCTGCAGGTGTGAGAGTGGTAGTCTCGATGCCGGGACCCTCCAGTTTCAAAGTCACAGGCTTTGCCGTCTTAACTGTACCCACGATCTTGCTGTAATCCTGACCGGGATAGAAATTGTTACGGTATTCGGGCAGGGTCAGCTTAATCTTGATGGGTTCAAAATCAATCAGTGTAGGATACCAACGCTTGAACACTTTCCCGTCTTCTTTGCGAGTCAGCATCAGCATGGTACGGACACGACCCAGTTTGTCAAAATGGCAAGGTGCTGAGAATTCATTGCTGCCCACTTCCAGCTTGACATCCACGGAATCCGCATAGTCAGAGGTAAAGGCAAACTCGTCAGCAACCGCATTCATGGTCTTGACCTTCAAAACACCGGTATAACCGTCTTCCGTCTGCTCAGACAGCTCTGCAATTGCAGAATGGATGCACACATCATCCCGCTCAGGACGGACAGGGAAACCGCCCAAGGCGTTGAAGTTGGCAGGCTCGTGGAAATTGAAGTTCAGCGGGGACCATGTGCTCAAACGGCTGGTCTCATCGCCGGGACGGGTTCTGGTAACATTGATCATCCAAGTGTCGCTCCAGCGGGCAGTACCGGTCCAGTAGAACACGGTCAGCGGCAGTTCGATCTCCACAGACCAGTAGTCATCGCCCACATACAGGGCATAATTCCAGTCCGGCTTAAAGGGATCGGGACGGATATTGCCACCCTCAGAATAATACTGGGTATAAGTACCGCCGTTCAGATTCACAATGAACTGATAGAATTCATAGTTGCTGCCGGAGGGAGACAAAAACAGCTCCACGCAGTTACCGCTGAAAGCTGCAGATGCGCCGTCGCCAGCTGCTTTTTTCTCAGACAGCTGGGGATCATAGCACTTGATGCCCACATAGATTCGGTCCTCGCAGGACAGGATCTTAAAGCCGGTCTGCACGGGAACAGGCTCACCGCCGCGGGTCTTCAGCGCCCGGAAGCCGGTGTGCTCCTCTACCTTCGCCCAGACAGCCTCATCCATATTGCCATCGAGGACAATGCCGTACTTGTTCATTTTCTCTTCCATTTCTGCTCCTTTCCGATGTTTCCGAAGGGAACACATCTGCGCTGCCGGCACTTTTTATGTTAAAATTTTCCCATATTGAGAATACGTTGCCGACAGGCAATCGCAATTTGCATACTTTGTGTATATGCGTGACACATACTGGTTTATTATAGCAGATGGTCAACCGGATATGCAACACATATTTGCTGATTTTTGGCCATTATTACACATCGGCACAAGCAAAAAGGACGCACATCACTGTGCGTCCTTTGGAAACTGAGAATTATTCGTCGTCTTCTTCCTCGTCGTCATCGTCGAAGGTGAACTCCAAGGTTTCGCCGCAATTGTCGCAAATGATGCTGCCCTCCTCCAGAGTTTCCTCATCAAAGGCGATCACATTGCCGCAGACACACTTCACTTCGTAGATAGTGGAGTCCTCGTCGCCGTAGTCGAAGCCTTCGTCCTCATAGTCTTCTTCGTCGTCATAATCGTCGAAGTCATCATCGTCATCTTCATATTCATCCTCTTCGTCAAGGATGTAGTCCTCAATGGCATCCAGATCTTCTTCGATCTCATCCAGCTCATCGGAAATAGCGATGGTGGTCTCTTCCACATCGGACAGTTTCTTGGTCACATCACCCAGCAGGTCAACAATAGCAGCAATCAGCTTGCCCTCGGCCTTCTCTGTGTCCAGATTCAAACCGTCCATCAAACCCTTCAGGTAAGCAGCCTTCTCAGAAATTTTCATAATACTCTCCTTATTTTGCACGACCCAGGTATTCACCGGTACGGGTGTCGACCTGAATCTTGTCGCCCTCGTTGATGAACAGGGGCACCTTCACCTGTGCGCCGGTCTCCAGTGTTGCGGGCTTCAGAGTGTTGGTAGCGGTGTTGCCGGCGAAACCGGGCTCGGTAGCGGTAACGATCAGATCAGCAAAGTTGGGAACTTCAACACCAAAGACATTGCCCTTGTAGCTCATAATGGTGCAGACATCATTCTCCTTGACGAATGCGAAGGAATCGTCCAGAGCGTCCTTGTTGATGGGAACCAGCTCATAGGTCTCGCTGTCCATGAAGTAGTACAGATCGCCGTCATTGTAGGAATACTCCATCTTCTTTCTCTCGACGAAAGCAGTGGGGTACTTGGCAGAGGGGTTGAAGCTGGTCTCGGTCACGCCGCCGGTGATGACATTCTTCATCTTCACACGCACGAAAGCAGCGCCCTTACCGGGTTTCACATGCTGGAACTCGACGACCTGCATGACCTTGCCGTCCATATCAAAGGTAACACCGTTTCTAAATTCACCTGCAGAAATCATTTTTATATCCTCCTAAGTGTATGCCCATAGGGCATTTTTTATAACAATATGTTAGCTGATATATTTTAACCGAAAACTTCCGATTTTGCAAGGGGGGAAGGGAATTTTTTCAAAGAATTATCAAATTTTTTGGGCTTTTGGTGATGTTTTCGCAGCCATCGGCAGTAAAAATCACCACATCCTCGATGCGAACACCGAATTTTCCCGGCAAATAGATGCCCGGTTCAGCAGATGCCACCACCCCGGCCTGCATCACGGTCTCACCGCTGGGACTGCAATTGGGCGCTTCATGCACCTCCAAACCCAAGCTGTGACCGTAGCCGTGTCCGAAATAATCCCCATAGCCCGCATCGACAATTACCTGCCGCGCAGCTGCGTCAATTTCTTTACCTTTGACACCGGCACGCGTAACCGACAGACCTGCAAGCTGCGCCTGCAGAACTGTGTTGTAGACCTTTTCCATTTCATCGGTCACGAAACCCACAGCGACGGTACGGGTCATATCAGAGCAATAACCCTTATAGAGAACACCAAAGTCCATAGTGATGAAATCCCCCTCCCGGATCACACGGTCGGTGGCAACACCGTGGGGTAGGCTGGTATTGGGTCCGGACACCACGATGGGGTCAAAGGACAGTCCCTCACCGCCGTTTTTGTACAGGCAGTAGATCAGTTCCGCCTGCAACTGTTTTTCGGTCATACCGGCTTTGATGCGGGTGCACACCTCAGAAAATGCCTGATCGGCAATTGCCTGAGCATCACGCATAATTTGCAATTCCCAGTCTTCCTTTACCGCACGGAATCCGCTGATTTGGTTGTTCATACCAACAAAGTGCTTTATATTTAACTTGGATTCATAGCTATCCATCTCTGCAACGGTGAGGTAATTCTCCTCATAACCAAGGGTCGTAATGCCGAAATCCGCAATGGCTTCATTGATTAGCTGGGTATAGGGGTGTTCACGGTCTACCATAATCACTTCAAAGCCACGGATGCCATTCTGCGCTGCTTCAATATAGCGGCTGTCGGTAAAATAGCGGCAACCTTTTTTGCTGACGATGGCAACGCCCTCAGCAATATCAAACTCCGCACCGTAATAACGGCTGTAACGGCTGGTCAGCAGCAGACCTTGTACATCATCGGACAGTAAGGATAAATATTTTTCAAGATTCTTCATTTGTGATGCTCCTTTTTCCGGCAATCCAGATCCACGGTAATTCTAATACATGCCGCGCTTTTAACCAAAAATTATGATTATGTATTGCTTTTACCAAAATCGAATTTACACCTGCACAATTGGCACCCAGCACATCCGTATAGATCTGGTCTCCTGCCAGCGCACAGTGAGACGGTGGAAATCCATACTTATCGAGGCAAGCAAGTATCCCCTTGGAAAAAGGCTTTTTCGCATGGGTAATACAATCCAGTCCGTAAGCACTGCAAAATCTTTTAACCCTGTCTTTTTTACTGTTGGACACCACACACACAGAAATATCCGAAACTGTCAGCTCGCGAAGCCATACCGCCATCTTTTCTGTGGGTTCATTTGTGGTATAGGGTACGATGGTATTGTCAAAATCCAGCATAAGAAGGCATATTGCATTCTCTTGCAGCATTTGGGGGGTCAGATCTGTGATGCTGTCTGTCGTGAAGGTGGGCAGCAACGAAAAACGCATATCCGAAAACCTGCTTTCATAAATTACAAGTACAGTATACCACGGCAGGAGGTGTTTGTCTATGTTTTCCGATGTGTTTCTTGCCGCAACTGCTGCAGAGCTGGCACAATTTCGTCCAAAACGAGCGGCTTATATGGCTTGCCACTTTTCACCATACGGGACAGGTCTTTCCAATTTGCCGTGCTTCCTCCCACCTGAAAGTATGCTCCTTTTGGATGATAGTATGCCGCCGGGCGATCATGACCCATCATTGGTTGCAGAGCAACTAACAGAAATAATCAACAAGTTCTCTGTCAAGGCTGTATTGCTGGATTTTCAGCGCGAGAAAAACGAAAACACCGTACAAATGAGCTCATTTCTTATCCGAGCACTGCCTTGTCCTGTTGCTGCTGCGGAACCGTATGCAATGGAAATCGGTTGTCCGGTTTTGTTATCGCCGGTCCCTGCAAATGTCTGCTTACAAGCTTACCTTGCGCCTTGGCTACAGCAAGGTGTTTATATGGAAATCGCACCGGCAGCACTACAAATTACTGTCGCGGAATCCGGCAGCAGTGCTATTTCCTTTGAATTTGCTGATGAACCTCCTCTTTACAGCAAAAAAATCTGCTGCCATTATGATGTAAAGGTTGCGTCAGATAAAGCGGTATTTACCTTAACACGCACAAAAGACGATCTTGCGGCATTGGTGCAGCAGGCAACTGCAATGGGTGTTCACGGTATGGTGGGATTATATCAAGAACTAACCCGTTTATAGATCACATAAAAAAGCAGACACCCGAGGGTGTCTGCTTTTTGTTGGTATATGCTTGCTTATTTCTTCTTGCGAAGGACGGTCACGCCGCCAAAGCTGACAGCGGAAGCCAGTGCCAAGCCGGCAGCGACGAATACGCTGACATCACCGGTCTGCGCAGAACCGTTGGTACCGGGCTTGGGAGTCTCGATGGTA
>JAZRLE010000070.1:0-12239 GCA_045646665.1 Faecousia sp.
CTATATTGATTACTATAATAACCGGCGAATTAAGGCAAGACTAAAGGGCTTGCCGCCTGCATTACACAGACAGCAAGCCCTTTCGGCAGCTTAAACAATTTGAGTTAGAAATATTTGTCTAACTTTTTGGGGTCGCTTCAACCTTGGTCTTCCGGTTCTTTTCTTATTAACCCTTGAAATACTTAACAGCCGCTTCAAACATACGGATATCGTAGTTACCGGGCACATTCTTATAAAGCTCTGCGCCGATACGCTCACTATGACCCATCTTGCCAAACACTCTGCCATCAGGTGATGTAATACCCTCGATAGCAAACAAAGAGCCGTTGGGATTGAAGGCAGTATCCATAGTGGGCTTACCATCCAGATCCACATACTGGGTAGCGATCTGACCATTCTTAGCCAGCTCCAAAGCCAACTCCTCAGACGCATAGAACCGACCTTCACCATGAGAAATAGGAACATTCACGATATCGCCCACATTCATCAGACGCAGCCAGGGGGAATTGTTGGATGCGATCCGGGTCTGCACGATCTTAGACTGGTGACGGGCAATGGTATTGAATGTCAAAGTCGGGCAGTTTGCATCGGTGTCCAGGATCTTGCCATAGGGCACAAGACCCAGTTTAATCAGTGCCTGGAAACCGTTACAGATACCGCACATCAAACCGTCCCGATTGTCAAGCAGACGGGTAACCTGTTCTTTAATAGCAGGGTTACGGAAGAATGCGGTAATAAACTTAGCAGAACCATCCGGCTCATCACCGCCGGAGAAGCCGCCGGGAATAAAGATGATCTGGCTGTCAGCGATCTTTTTGGATACATCCTCTACACTCCGGGCAACATCGTCTGCACTCAGGTTACGAATGACCACGATTTCAGCCTCAGCACCGGCAGCCATCACTGCTCTTGCAGAATCAAATTCACAGTTGGTACCGGGGAACACAGGAATCAAAACCTTGGGTTTAGCAGATTTTACGGCAGGTGCTTTCGTTTCTGTGCCGGTGTAGTTGAAGGTAGGAATCTCGCCGGATGCTGCAGGTGCCACAGTGGGATACACATTCTCCAGCACGCCCTCATTGATAGCGATCAACTCAGCAATCGTAGCGCTATCACCATCCAAAGCCACAGAAGGTTCGGCAGTTGTCACACCGATCTTCAATGCGCCGGGAATTGTGACATCTTCTGTCAATTCAGCAACAATAAAGCCGTACATACCGCAACTATGCCAGTTATCCACAACACTGCCGCAGGAAGCAAATCCGATACGGTTACCGAAGGACATCTTCATAACCGCCTCACCAAGACCGTTTTCAACAGCCCATGCAGCTTTCACCTTACCGGCAGTATGCAGGCTGTGGAAATGCTCCCAAGCTGCTTTCTGACTGTCCGCAGTCACATCGGTAGGTGCGATCAGATATACCGGATTGCCGGCTTCCTTAAACTCAGGAGTCAGCACCTGCTCCTTGTCGATAGGTGCAATTGCAAAGGAGATCAGCGTGGGAGGCACATCCATATCCAGGAAAGAACCGGACATAGAGTCCTTACCACCGATCGCAGCAGCACCCAACTCCAGCTGTGCATCCAATGCGCCCAGCAATGCAGCAAAAGGTTTGCCCCACCGCTTGGGATCGGTCTTTAACTTCTCAAAGAACTCCTGCAGAGTCAAATAGACCTTCTTATAGTCTGCGCCTGCTGCAACCAGCTTGGCAACAGAGGAATATACAGCAGCGTGAGCGCCGGTGTAAGGATCGATACTCATATGATCCGGATCCAGACCCCATGCCATAACACTGGCCTGAGAAGTCTGCTGACCGGGCAACACAGGAAGCACAGCAGCCATTGCCTGCGCAGGTGTGGTCTGTGTCTTGCCACCGAAGGGCATCAGCACAGAACCGGCACCGATGCTGCCGTCAAAACGCTCGACCAAACCTCTGCGGCTGGCAGTCTTAAGGTCAGCTGCCATCTCACGCAAAGAACTGTACAGCGCATTGCTCAGTGCGGACAGGTCTTTTTCGGTCACATTGACCTTGGTATGCTTGCTGGCGCCATTGGTATCCAAGAACGCACGGGACAGGTTTGCAATGGTCTGACCCTTCCAAACCATAACCATTCTAGGATCTTCTGTGACCACAGCAACACGGTAGGCTTCCAAATTTTCTTTCTGTGCAGCGGCGATAAAAGCATCGGCATCTTTAGCATCCACAACAACCGCCATACGCTCCTGAGATTCGGAAATGGCAATCTCAGTACCGTCCAGACCGTCGTACTTCTTGCGGACTGCATCCAAATCGATCTGCAAACCATCAGCAAGTTCGCCGATAGCAACAGACACACCGCCCGCACCAAAGTCATTACACCGCTTGATCAGACGAGTGACCTCACTGTTACGGAACAGCCGCTGGATCTTCCGTTCCTCCGGGGCATTACCCTTCTGAACTTCGGAAGCCATAGTTGTCAGGGATTTCATATTGTGGCTCTTGGAGGAGCCGGTAGCACCGCCAATGCCGTCACGACCGGTACGACCACCCAGCAGAACAATCACATCGCCGGGTGCAGGACGCTCACGGCGGACATTGTAAGCCGGCGCAGCGCCAACCACAGCACCGCACTCCAGCCGCTTGGCGGCATAGCCATCGTGGTAGATCTCCGCAACATGACCGGTAGCAAGACCGATCTGGTTACCATAAGAGGAGTAGCCAGCTGCAGCTGTCTGACAGATCTTACGCTGGGGCAGCTTACCGGGGATGGTTTCGCCAATAGCCTTTCGGGGATCAGCGCCACCGGTGACACGCATTGCCTGATGTACATAGGCACGACCGGACAGCGGATCACGGATACAGCCACCGATACAAGTCGCTGCGCCGCCGAACGGCTCAATTTCTGTGGGGTGGTTGTGGGTCTCATTTTTGAACATCAGAAGCCAATCCTGATCTTCGCCGTTGACCTTAGCAGTCACATGGATAGAACAGGCATTGATCTCTTCGCTCTCGTCCAGCTCGGGCAGCAAGCCGCGCTTTTTCAGTGTCTTTGCACCGATGGTTGCAATATCCATCAGTGTTTGCGGACGCTTAGCAGCCTTTTCTTCGCCGTAAACTTCTACACGAGCAGCCAAATACCGCTGATAAGCCGCAGCAACAGCAGGATCATCGATCTTCACATCATCAATGATGGTGGAGAAAGTGGTATGACGGCAGTGGTCAGACCAGTATGTATCCACCACACGAATTTCGGTAATGGTGGGATCGCGCTTCTCCTCATCACGGAAATAGTTCTGCAGGAACTTCAGATCGTCCAGATCCATTGCAAGACCCAGTTCATCCAGCAGTGCAGACAGACCCTTATCATCCAAAGAAATAAAGCCGTTTACCGTAGCGACAGACTGCGGAATCGCATACTCCATTGCCAAGGTTTCGGGCATTTCGAGAGTTGCTTCTCTGGACTCCACAGGGTTAATGACATACTTCTTGATCGCTTCGACTTCCGCATCTGTCAACTTGCCATACAGCCCGTACACCCGGAGGGTATGGATCAGAGGACGCTCGCCCTGAGAAATGATCTGGATACATTGGGCAGCGGAGTCTGCGCGCTGGTCAAACTGACCGGGCAGATACTCCACAGCAAACACTGTGGCACTTTGCAAATCCAAATCAGCAGTGGCAATATCCAGCTGCGGCTCAGAAAACACTGTACCGATGGCATAATCAAACAGTTCCTTGGTGATGTTCTCCGCATCATAACAATTCAGCAACCGTACATCTTCAAGGGCAGTAATGCCAAGCAGATTTCTGGCATCATTCAAAAGCGCCTTTGCCTCATTGGCAAGCTCTTTCTTTTTTTCTACATATACTCTGTAAACCACTGTTAATTCCTCCCGGCTTTCAGTGCCTTTGCACCAATATCATTTCGGTAGAACGCATTTTCAAAGTGAATGGTCTTCACCATTGCATAGGCATTTTCGATTGCATTTTCCAAAGTGTCTGCAACAGCAGTAGCACCCAAAACACGACCGCCATTGGTCACAAGCGTTTCGTCCTTCACAGCTGCGCCGGCTACATACACATTGTCCCAGATCTTCTCGGGAATGGTCATTGCAAAGCCCTTTTCATAAGCGGTGGGATAGCCCTTGGATGCCATGATGACGCAGCAAGCGTGCTTATTAGAGAATTTCACTTCTGTTTCAGCCAGTGTGCCATTGGTAGTCGCCTGCATAACCGTCAGCAGATCGCTTTCCAGTAACGGCAGAACCACCTGTGTCTCCGGATCGCCGAAACGGCAGTTATACTCAATGACCTTGGGACCGTTGGGAGTGAGCATCAAGCCAAAGTACAGGCAACCTTTAAAGGTACGACCCTCTGCATTCATAGCAGCGATTGTGGGTTTTAAAATGGTTTCCATACACTGCTTTGCAATTTCATCCGTATAGTAAGGGTTAGGGGCAACCGTGCCCATACCGCCGGTATTCAATCCGGTATCGTAATCCCCTGCCCGTTTATGATCCATAGAAGAGATCATCGGCACTACAGTCTTACCGTCAGTAAAGGACAGGACGGACACCTCAGGACCGGTGAGGAATTCCTCAATAACAATCTGATCGCCGCTCTTACCGAACACCTTGTCGGACATCATGGACTTGACAGCATCCATTGCGTCCTGACGGGTTTCAGCGATAATGACACCCTTGCCCAAGGCGAGTCCGTCAGCCTTGATAACTGTGGGAATCGGAGCAGTCTCTAAATAGCGCATTGCCGATTCCATATCAGTGAACACTTCGTACGCTGCAGTGGGGATATTGTATTTCTTCATCAAGTTTTTGGAGAACACCTTACTGCCTTCAATGATAGCAGCATTGGCGCGAGGTCCAAAGCAAGGAATTCCCTTCTCCTCCAATGCATCCACACAGCCAAGCACCAGAGGATCATCCGGTGCTACCACTGCATAGTCAATAGCATTTTCAATCGCAAAGGCAACGATTTTATCGATCTCCTTAGCGCCGATATCCACGCAAGTAGCGTCCTTGGCAATACCGCCATTACCGGGCGCTGCAAAAATTTCTGTAACTGTTTTATTTTCTTTCAGTTTCTTAATGATGGCATGTTCTCTTCCGCCACCGCCAACAACCAGTATTTTCATAAGTACACTCCAAATTTCTACATTTCTAAAAACAGGGCGATTGCCACACTGAAAAATTCAGTGTGGCAAAGAAACCTTAGTGGTGGAACAGACGCATTCCGGTAAATGCCATTACCATATTATTTTTGTCGCATTCTGCGATCACCAGATCATCACGGATAGAACCACCGGGCTCTGCAATATAGGAAACGCCGGATGCCTTGGCGCGCTTGATGCTGTCCGGGAACGGGAAGAACGCATCGGAACCCAGTGCAACACCGGTGCGGGAATCCAGGAATGCGCGCTTCTCCTCCTCGGTCAGAGGTTCGGGACGGGTGGTAAAGTAGTTCTGCCAGATACCCTCAGCGCACACATCCTCTTCGTTGCCGTTGATATAGCCGTCAATGGCATTATCGCGACCGGGACGACCCAGATCCTCACGGAAAGGCAGCGCCAAAGTCTTAGGATGCTGACGCAGGAACCAAGTATCCGCCTTGCCGCCAGCCAGTCTGGTACAGTGGACACGGGACTGCTGACCGGCACCAACGCCGATGGCCTGTCCGTCATAAGCAAAGCACACGGAATTGGACTGGGTGTACTTCAAAGTAATCAGAGAGATGATAAGGTCAATCTTAGCATCCTCAGTAAAGGTCTTATTGGCAGTCACGATGTTCTCCAGCAGATGCTCGCCGATCTTAAAGTTGTTACGACCCTGCTGGAAGGTGATACCGAAGACCTGCTTGGTCTCCTGCTCGGCAGGCACGAAGTTGGGATCGATGGCAACAACATTGTAGCTACCATTACGCTTGGTCTTCAGAATCTCCAACGCCTCATCGGTATAGCCGGGAGCGATGACACCGTCGGAAACCTCACGGGCGATGAGCTTAGCGGTCAAAGCATCACACACATCGGACAGGGCAACCCAGTCACCGAATGAGCACAGACGGTCAGCGCCACGAGCACGGGCATAAGCGCAAGCCAGAGGATTCTCGTCCAGACCCTCGATATCTTCCACAAAGCAAGCCTTTTTCAGCTCAATGGGAAGTTTCTTACCAACAGCGGCAGAAGTGGGAGAAACATGCTTAAAGGAAGTTACAGCACACATACCGGTGGCTTCTTTCAGCTCCTTGACCAGCTGCCAGGAGTTAAAGGCATCCAGGAAGTTGATAAAACCGGGACGACCGTTCAGAATTTCGATGGGCAGTTCACTGCCATCATGCATATAGATTTTAGCAGGTTTTTGGTTGGGGTTGCAGCCGTACTTCAGTTCAAACTCTTTCATCATCTTTCTCCTTATTCGTGTTTATTGAAAATCTTCTGCTCGTAAGCACCGGTCTTCAAATCAGTGTAACGGACGAACAGGGAGATTTTATTATCTTCGTTCAAGTTCTTCCACAGCATTTGGGCAAAGGCATCCATATCGTTATCCATAGCAACACGCTCAGGCTCGCCTTGGAATGTAGGGATCACAGGATTGCCGTCACAGACATAGGTGTGGATAAAATGACCCAAGCCGGCAATAGCAGGATACTCATAGAAGAATCTTGCGCAGGCGGTACCCTCTGCATCGGCAGACTTCAGAATGGACATCTTATAGCTGCCGTCTGCTGCAAGCAAACCGGAAATACGAGGTGTCCAGTTAGGACCATCATCCTCAAACTGGCGGGTACGCAGGGCAGCTTCCCAACTCTCACCCTTTGCAAGGTACTCCCAAATGGTATCGGTCTGATCGCCATTGGTCACGATCAAGCCACAGCCCGCCTCACGGACAGGATGATAAATAATCAAGTGTGGATCCTTCATCAAGCTGGGATCATAGGCTTCGGTACGGATACCGTCCGGCTCCTGTACAAACACGCGGTTACGGCTGTTGACACTGCGACCCATAATGAAATAAGCTGCAACAGACTTAGTGCCGTCGGGGGTAACACCCAGTACAATACCGCGACCGGGATAAACATTGGTAGAAAGCTTCTCAGCAAGAGAACCTACTTCATAAACATTCATAGCGCATTTCCTTTCTTACAACGAACTGCAAACCTGCTCAACAGCAGCAGGTAATATTTTCCATTCCGCCTGTTCCATAACCCGTTTTTGCAGGATCTCAGGCGTATCATCCGGTTGAATTTCAACGGCTTTTTGCAGAATAATCTCGCCGCCGTCGGGGATCTCATTCACAAAATGCACAGTAGCACCGGTGACTTTTACGCCATAGTTTAGCGCGGCTTCATGGACTCGCAGACCATAGAAGCCCTCACCGCAGAAAGACGGGATCAACGACGGATGGACATTGAGGATCCGCTTGGGATAGCAGGATGTAAAGCCTTCACTCAGGATAGACATAAAACCAGCCAACACGATCACATCAATACGATATTGCGTCAAAAGTGCCTTCAGCTTTTCTTCCAATGCCTGCTGACTGCCCAATTCCTTTTTCAATACCACTTCTGTGGCAATATAGGCATTTGCAGCCCGCTGCAAAGCATAGGCATCTGCTTTATTGGAGATCACAAGGCAAATTTCGCCGCTTTTGATTATGCCGCTGTGCTGGGCATCGATCAGTGCCTGCAAATTGGTTCCGCCACCGGAAACCAATACAGCAATTCTCGCCTTTCCCATACGAAATCCTCGCTTACACAATGGTGATTTTCTCGTCGGACTGGACAATTTTGCCGATAACATAGGCAGTTTCGCCGTTAGCAGAGAGAATCTCCAGCGCTTTGTCCACTTCCTCTGCCTTGACAACGATGCTCATACCCACACCCATATTGTAAGTATTGAACATATCCCGTTCAGGGACGTTTCCGGTCTTGGCGATCATATCAAAGATAGGCAGAACCTTAACTGCGCTTCTGTCAATCACTGCGCCCAAGCCATCGGGAATGCTGCGGGGAATATTCTCATAGAAACCGCCGCCAGTGATGTGAGAAATACCCTTTACATCCACCTTTTCCAGCAGGGCAAGCACGGATTTTACATAAATACGGGTGGGAACCAACAGCGCTTCTGCAACGCTCTTACCACCCAACTCCTCACGAGCTGTGTACAATTCGGGAGGATTGTTATCAATATCAAACACCTTACGGCACAAAGAGAAGCCGTTGGGGTGGATACCCGTAGATGCCAGCGCAATGACCACATCGCCGGCTGCCATACGGGTGTTATCAATAATCTTCTTCTTATCCACGATGCCTACAGCAAAACCTGCCAAGTCATATTCATCAACAGGCATCAGACCGGGGTGCTCTGCGGTTTCACCGCCGATGAGGGCAGCGCCGGACTGGACACAGCCTTCCGCGACACCACCAACGATGGCAGCGATCTTTTCCGGGAAGTTCTTGCCACAGGCAATGTAGTCCAGGAAAAACAAAGGCTTAGCACCGCAGCAAATGATGTCATTGACACACATTGCAACAGCATCAATGCCGATGGTATCGTGCTTGTCCATCAGCATAGCCAGCTTGACCTTGGTGCCGCAGCCGTCCGTGCCGGAAACCAAAACCGGCTCTTCCATACCGGCAATGTTCAAACCAAAGCAGCCACCAAAACCGCCCACATCATCCAGACAGCCTTCATTCTTGGTGCGCTTGATATGCTTCTTCATCAGTTCTACAGCCTTATAACCGGCAGTAATGTCTACACCGGCAGCGGCATAGCTTTCAGAATAACTCTTTTCCATAGGGTCACTCCTCCTTAATTATCCTTTTCCGTTCCAACAATAGGTGCATAGCTTGCAAGGCTCTAAACCGATTGCCTTGGTAACACCCTCTACAGTTTGGAATCCAAGAGATGCAAACTTAAATTTCTCACAGATGGTTTTACGCATCGCCTTACCGCGCTCAGAATTGCCATCGGCATATTCTTCAATATGCTTAAGTCCCTCTTCCCCTTCCAGCTCCACGATCACACGACGGGAGATCAAATCCATATCGCTGGTAGAACGGGAGAAATTCAGATACTTACAGCCGTACATAATGGGAGGACAAGCCGAACGCATATGCACAGACTTTGCGCCGTTTTCATACAAAAACTCAACGGTCTCCTGTAACTGGGTGCCCCGGACAATGGAATCATCCACAAACAGAAGGTTCTTGCCCTTGATGAGGTCATGCACAGGAATCTGCTTCATTTTTGCGACTTTCTTCCGGTCTGACTGCTTTGCAGGGGTAAAAGAACGGGACCAAGTGGGGGTATACTTGATAAATGCTCTTGCAAAGGGTTTGCCTGTACGGTTGGCGTAGCCGATTGCATGGGGGGTGCCGGAATCCGGGACGCCGCCCACATAGTCGATATCCATGCTGCGTCCTTTTTCCATATCACGATCGGCGATGGCAGCACCGTTGCGGTAGCGCATCGCCTCTACATTGATACCCTCATAGGTAGAGGTAGGATAGCCGTAATAGCTCCACAAAAATGCACACATCTTCATGGTATCGCCGGGGGCAGCCAGCTGTGTCATGGAATCGGGTGTCAGTTCCACAACTTCACCCGGACCCAATTCGCACACCTTTTCATAACCCAATTTTGTAAACGCAAATTCCTCAAAGGAAGCACAATATCCGTATTCATCCTTGCCGATCTGCACAGGGATTCTGCCAAAACGGTCACGGGCAGCAATTATACTGCCGTGATCGGTCAGAATTAAAATATTTGCTGTGCCGTCAATCACCGATTGCGCATATTGGATGCCCTCCACAAAATTCTTTTTGTGGTTGATCAGTGCAGCTACCAACTCAGTGGAATTTACCTTACCACCGGTCATAGCATCAAAATAGCCACCGTGGTCATCCATAATACCCTCAATGAGGGCATCCGCATTATTGATGATGCCAACCGTTGTAATGGCATAGGTTCCCAGATGGGAACGAATCAGCATCGGCTGCGGATCAGAATCGCTGATACAACCAATGACGGATGTGCCCTGCATTTCATCAAAAATATGCTCAAATTTGGTGCGGAACGGTGAATTCTCGATACTGTGGATCTTACGCTGCAGACCGATCTCCGGATCCCACGCAGCCATACCGCCTCGGCGGGTACCAAGGTGGGAATGGTAGTCCACACCGAAAAACACATCCATCATGCAATCACATTTAGATGCGACTCCAAAAAATCCTCCCATGGGATATGCTCCTTTGTGTCAGAAAGTAAAATTAAGCAAAGAACAGCTTGTTCAGGGTCATGGGGTCTACATACTCACCATCTTTGTAGACACGCATATTGCCGGATGCCACTTCATCGATCAGCATAACCTTGCCGTCGGGTGCGTAGCCGAACTCAAACTTGATGTCATAGAGTTCCATACCCTTTTCTTTCAGATCGTCAGCAACGATCTTAGTGATCTTCTGGGTCATATCCTTCAGATCCTCATACTGCTCCTCGGTCATAACACCGATGGCAACCAAGGCATCCTTGGTGATCAGCGGATCGCCCTTCTCATCATCCTTCAGAGTGGTTTCCACATAAGAAGGCAGATCGGCGCCGGACTCAATCAGCGCGCCGTAGCGACGGATGAAGGAGCCAACAGCCTTATTACGGCAGATAACTTCCAAACCCTTACCGAACACCTTAGCAGGCAGAACTTCCATAGTGGTATTTGCCAGATCAGCAGACACATAGTGGGTCTTGATACCGGCAGCGTTGATCTTCTCAAAGAAGTAAATAGACATACGCAGGTTCACATCACCCACGCCCTCGATAGTCAAACCGACAGAGTTTTCACCGGGATCAAACACACCGTCCTTGCCGGTGCAATCATCCTTAAACTTCAGCAGGCAGTTGCCGTTGGGCAGAGCAAAAACGTCCTTAGTCTTACCGGTGTAAATGAGCTTCTTTTCCATAATAATTCTCCTTTATATTGATGAGTGAGTTTCTCTTATTTACAAGTTTGCAGCAATCGTGGCATCCTTATCCAGAACCTTTTGGGCATCTGCCTTGCGCTTGGCGTCCAGCTTTTCTGCCAGCGCTTTATCTTCAACCGCGATGATCTGCGCACACAGCAGTGCAGCATTGGCAGCGCCGTTAATGGCAACGGTGGCAACAGGAATACCGGTGGGCATTTGAACCGTGGCCAGCAAAGCATCCAATCCATCCATCATACCGCCCTTACAGGGAATACCAACAACAGGAAGCGTAGTGTTCGCGGCAATGGCGCCTGCAAGATGCGCTGCCATACCGGCGGCACAGATCAGAGCACCGAAACCGTTAGTTCTTGCGTTCACAGCAAAGTCACGGGCTTCTACAGGGGTTCTATGGGCAGAATAGATATGCACTTCATAAGGAATTTCCAAGCTTTTCAGCATATCCACAGCCTTTTGCACGATAGGCAGATCGCTGTCACTGCCCATAATAATGCCAACTTTTTTCATAATCTTCCTCCCTAAATAAAAAGCACGGAAAAAAGGACGCACTTAACCCATGAATAGAGTTAAATGCGCCCAGACGGTCGGCTAGCTATGTTCTTTGTTCCCCTGTGGTTCTCCACATTTCCGTCAGTCGCAAAGAACTGTATTCATACCATAAAATAGTTTATCACAGCAGCGTTTTTGTGTCAATAGAAGGGTGTATTTTCCAGTGTTTTTTCTATGAAAAAACAAGAATTTTTTTGGTATTTTGTGTAATTTATCCTTCCAGCGTTTTCTTGGACTCGCAATAGATGCAGCGATAGATTCCGCGCTCGGCATCCACAAGCTTAAATCTATGGGGAAGTTCCTGCTCGGTAGAGGAAATACAACGGGGATTATCACAGGTCAGACGGCTGTCAACCACGGAATCCGGTTGTTGCAGCTGTCTTCCCTCCTGTGCCTCTTTCAGCAGTTTCAGAATCAAGGCCATCCGCATATACTTGGCATTCAGTGCCTGGCGGAAGTAAGCCGCACGAGGATCCTCGTCCACTTTCACACTGATCTCATTGACACGGGGCAGCGGATGCATCACTCGCATAGTTTCCTTTGCTGCATTCAGCTTTTCAGCAGTCAGGATATAACTGTCCTTCAATCTCTCATATTCTGCAGGAGAGTCAAAGCGCTCCTGCTGAATCCGCGTCATATACAGCACATCCAGGTCTGGGATCGCATCCTCCAAAGATGTGGTTTCTACATATTCCATACCGTTCTTTTCCAAAGTCG
>JAZRLE010000071.1:0-90800 GCA_045646665.1 Faecousia sp.
TAATTGGAAGGTCACTATCGCTTCCCATAACAATTCCAACTTTTTTCATCCGTTACCTCCATTTTCCTTCAAAAAAACGCAAAAGGGCGCAACCAACCCGGGAATCAGGTTAATTGCGCCCAGACGGTCGGCATTTTACGAGCATTCTTTGCTCCCCCGTGGTACTCCACACTTTCCGTCAGTCACAAAGAATGAAATTTAATTGCATTATAATTTTATCACACGACAATTTTCATGTCAAGACAAGTTGCTGCTGTTTCTCCCTTTTGGCCACTATTTTTTACGGAGCAAAAGGGTATTTTGTGTAAAATTTTCTTTTGCACAAAAGCTTAATTTACAGACACTTTTTTCTTGCCTTCACAGTAGATACAACGGTAGATACCGTGCTCTGCATCCACGCATTTAAACACGTGATCCAGCTCCTGCTCGGTGGAAGAAATGCAACGGGGATTATCGCAGTGTAGCTCATTGACGACCACATCGCCCAGAGCCTCCATCTGCTTGCCTTCCTCTGCTTCCTTCAGAAGCTTTAGGATCAGAGCCATACGCATATACTTGCCGTTGAGTGCCTGGCGGAAATAAGCCGCTCTGGGGTCAGCATCCACCTTGACGCTGATCTCATTGACACGGGGCAGCGGATGCAGCACACGCATAGTCGGCTTACCCAAAGCCATTTTCTCAGGGGTAAGGATATAGCTGTCCTTCAGACGCTCGTACTCATCAAAGCTGTCGAAGCGTTCCCGCTGGATCCGGGTCATGTACAAAACATCCAATTCCGGAATTGCCTCATCCAACGATGTGGTTTCCACATACTCCATGCCGTTTTTCTCCAACACTTCGTATTTCACATACTTGGGAAGCCGCAGTTCTTCGGGGGAAATCAGAATGAACTTGATGTTTTGATAACGGGCAAATGCAGAGATCAAAGAATGGACGGTTCTGCCATACTTCAAGTCGCCGCAGCAACCAATGGTAAGATCGTGCAATCTGCCGTTCTCACGGTAAATGGTCAGCAGGTCAGCCAGGGTTTGTGTGGGATGGCAGTGACCGCCATCACCGGCATTGATAACGGGAATGGATGCGTTGGCAGCTGCAACATAGGGCGCGCCCTCTTTAGGATGACGAATTGCCATAATATCCACATAACAGGAGAGCATTTTGGCGGTATCCGCCATACTCTCGCCCTTAGAGGCAGAAGAAGATGATGCCTCGCTGAAACCCAGCACATTGCCGCCTAATTCGTACATAGCAGCTTCAAAACTGAGTCTTGTGCGAGTGGAAGGCTCAAAGAACAAGGTTGCCAGTTTCTTGCCGTGGCAGGTATCTGCGTATTTGCCGGGATTCTCGCTGATGTCACAAGCCGTTTCCAACAGCTGCTGGATCTCTTCTACGGAAAAATCAACAATATCAATCAGACTTCTCATTATTTTGCTCCATTCACAGCCAGATAATTCTTAATGCAGGTCACATTTTCTTCGTTGGCGGGATCCTCTTCCAGATACGCAATGATATCGTAAACATCCACAACAGAGTATACCGGGAAGCCGAATTGCTCCTCAATCTCCTGCATTGCGCCTTTCTCGGTCTGACCCTTTTCCTTGCGGTCTACCATAATAAAGGTTGCAACGACCTTGGTGCCGTCCAAATGGCTCAGGATCTCCATAGATTCCCGGATGGCGGTACCAGCGGTAATCACATCCTCAATAATGACAATTTCCTCCCCTGCCTGGGGTACATAGCCAACAAATGTACCACCTTCACCGTGATCCTTAACCTCCTTGCGGTTAAAGAAGAAGGGCACATTCAAACCGTTACGGGACAGTGCAACCGCAGCGGAAATAGACAGAGAAATGCCCTTGTAGGCAGGACCGTACAGGACAGCCTGCTTTTTACCAAGCTTATCAAAATATGCCTTGGCATAAAACTCACCCATCTTGGTGATCTGGTCACCGGTCTTGATCATACCGGCATTGATGAAATAAGGGATTTTTCTGCCGGATTTGGCAGTAAAGTCACCGAATTTCAGAACGCCTGCATCCTGCAGGAATTCGATAAATTCTCTTTTATAGGCTTCCATAGTAACCTCCCGAATCAATCACAAAATTCAGCCACACAACGCTCGTAAGCAGCAACAGGATCAGCCGCAGCGGTAATGGGTCTGCCAACCACAATATAGTCAGAGCCGATTTCCTTTGCCTGTGCAGGAGTCATAACGCGCTTCTGATCGCCCACATCCCCGTCAGCAAAACGGACACCGGGAGTGATAGTCAAAAACTGCTTACCACAGGTGTCGTGTACCTTTCCAGCCTCCAGAGGAGAACAGACAATACCATCCAATCCAGCATCTTTTGCACAGCTAGCATAGTGCATAACCACTTGATCGATGGGCTTTTCAATCAGCAGATCCTCTTCCATACTCTGCTGGTCGGTAGAGGTCAGCTGGGTCACAGCAATCAGCAACGGACGGGTACCGTCTTCACGGGTCAAACCCTCCAATGCTGCGCGCATCATATTCTTGGTGCCGGCTGCGTGGAGGTTGGTGATATCCACATCCAAGTTCCGCAGAACAGCCATTGCTTTCTTCACTGTATTGGGAATGTCGTGAAGCTTCAAATCCAAAAAGATCTTATGTCCTCTTGCCTTGATTTCTCTGACAATAGCAGGACCTTCCGCATAGAACAGCTCCATACCGATTTTTACAAAGGGTTTCCGACCTGTGAATTTGTCCAAAAACGCGAAAGTCTGCTCTGCACTGGCAAAATCGCAGGCAACAATTACATCCTTACCCATTATTTCGCACCTCCGATAATCTCACTCAATGTGTTAATTCTGTATTTATCCATCACTGTGGGGAGTTTCTCAATAATATCACGGCAGATGTAGGGATCTACCAGATTTGCTGCGCCAATTTCCACCGCTGTGGCGCCGGCAAGCATCATCTCGATCACATCCTCTGCGCTGCTGACACCACCCATACCCACAACAGGGATTTTGACAGCATTTGCTACCTGATAGACCATCCGCAGTGCCACCGGGAAGATGGCAGAACCGGAAAAACCGCCCATTTTATTGGCGATCACCGGCTTGCGGGTCTTCAGGTCGATGCGCATACCCAGCATAGTATTGATCAGGCTGATGCCGTCTGCGCCGGCATCTTCGCAGGCCTTAGCCATCGAGACGATGTCGGTCACATTGGGGGTCAGCTTTACGATCACAGGCTTGGTAGTAACGGCTTTGACCGCCTTGGTCACCTCGGCTGCTGCCTTGGGATCGGTACCGAAACTCATACCACCGCCGTGGACATTGGGACAGCTGATATTCACTTCCAGCCAGCCCACCTGCTCCTGCTTGTCGAGTTTTTCACAGGTATATGCATACTCTTCCACTGCAAAACCGCTGACATTCGCCATCACCGGCTTATGGAAGCATTTTTTCAGCTTGGGAAGTTCCTCTGTGATCACCTTTTCCACGCCGGGATTCTGCAGACCGACCGCATTGATCATACCGGCAGTGCACTCCGCGATCCGGGGTGTGGGATTGCCGAAACGGGGGTCCTTGGTAGTACCCTTAAAGGAAAAGGTACCCAGACAATTGATATCGTACAGTTCCGCGTATTCATAGCCATAACCGAATGTACCGGAGGCAGGGATCACAGGATTGTCAAGGGTAATTCCGCATAGATCAACACTTAATCTTCCCATAGGATCTCCTCCTTTTTCATCACAGGACCTTCCTTGCAGATGCGCTTATAGCCGGTAATGGTCTTGCAGGAACAACCCATACAGGCACCGAAACCGCAACCCATCCGTTTTTCAAAGCTCATCTGTCCGGATGTGGCAGTCGCCTTGTACACAGCTTTCAGCATAGGCTCTGGACCGCAGGTATAAAAATAGGTATAGTCCATCTCTTTGAGGGCATCGGTGACAAATCCCTTTATACCACAAGAACCGTCGGCTGTGGTGACGGTTACATTGGCACCCAGCGCCTTGAATTCTTCCTCGTAGAAGATCTCGGATTTTGTGTTAAAACCAAGTACAACCTGTACTTTCTTGCCCTGTGCAAGGAGCTTTTTGGCAAGCAGATACATAGGTGGCACACCGACACCGCCACCCAACAGGACAGGCTTATCACCGGACAGGGACAGGTCATAGCCGTTGCCAAGACCTGTCAGCACATCCAGCTTCTCCCCTGCCTGCATCCATGACATCTGTTCTGTGCCCTTACCTACCGCCTTATAGACAATGGTAAGGGTATCTTCCGTCAGGTCACAGACAGAAATGGGGCGCCGCAGATACAGACCGTCCAGCTTGATGTTCACAAACTGACCGGGAGCGGTAATTGCGGATACATCGCCTTGCAAAACCATTTTGAAAACAGTTTCTGTCAAGGCTGTGTTCTCCTGTATTTCAAAGATTCCCTGTTTCATAGCTGCTCCTTACGCATCAATGGTAGAAATCGTCAGTGTAGTCTCCTCCAGCACATCCAGCAAGACCCGTACAGTATCCAAAGCTGTGAAGAGGGATACATTGTACTCTGTTGCAATCTGACGGATCTGGACACCGTCCTGACCGTTGCTGCCGGGGTCACGGGTGTTGATAACATAGGCGATATGACCCTGACGGAGGGCATTGGGGATCTCATCACTGCCGTCTCCGATCTTGCCCAACATATGGGTACGAATACCGTTCGCTTTCAAGAACTTTGCCGTACCTTCCGTTGCCTCGATATTGAAACCAAGCTGGTAGAAACGACGGATCAGCGGCAGCGCTTCATCTTTATCCTTTTCTGCGATGGTCGCAAGAACAGTGCCGTAGTTCTGCAGGCGCATACCGGATGCCTGCAGTGCCTTATAAAGGGCGCGGTTCATAGTGCTGTCATAGCCGATGGCTTCGCCGGTGGACTTCATCTCCGGGGACAGATAAGCATCCAGACCGCGGATCTTATTGAAGGAGAACACAGGTGCCTTGGCATACCAGCGATCCTTCTCATCAGGATAAATATCAAAGAGACCCAGTTCCTTCAAACTCTTGCCAAGGATGACCTCGGTGGCAATATCTGCCAGGCTGTAGCCGGTAGCCTTGCTCAAGAAGGGTACAGTACGGGAAGAACGGGGGTTAACCTCGATGATAAACACATTGTCGTCCTTATCCACGATGAACTGGATATTGAACAGACCTACGATGCCGATACCCAGACCCAGCTTCTTGGCATACTGCAAAATAATGCCTTTGACCTTATTGGAAATGGAGAAAGTGGGATAGACAGAGATGGAGTCACCGGAGTGGACACCGGTGCGTTCCACCAGTTCCATAATACCGGGCACAAAGACATCCCGACCGTCGCAGATGGCATCGATCTCCACCTCACGACCCTCGATATACTTATCCACCAAAACAGGCTTGTCCTCGTCGATCTCAACAGCAGTACGCAGATAGTGGCGCAGCTGTTCCTCGTTGGCAACGATCTGCATAGCCCGTCCGCCCAACACGAAGGAAGGACGCACCAGCACAGGATAGCCGATCTCAGCTGCGGCAGCGATACCGTCTTCGATCTTGGTGACCGCCTGACCCTTGGCCCGGGGGATATTCAGCTCGTTGAGCAGATTTTCAAAAGCGTTGCGGTCCTCAGCTTTATCAATGGCAGCACAGTCTGTGCCGATAATTTTGACACCGCGATCCGTAAGAGGCTGTGCCAGGTTGATGGCAGTCTGACCGCCCAGGGACGCAACCACACCCTCGGGATTTTCAAACTCGATGATATTCATCACATCTTCGGGAGTCAACGGCTCAAAATAGAGTTTATCGGCAGTTGTATAGTCGGTGGAAACGGTTTCGGGGTTATTATTAATGATGATCGCTTCATAACCGGCATCACGGATGGTCATCACGGAGTGGACGGTAGAGTAGGCAAATACCACACCCTGTCCGATACGGAAAGGACCTGCGCCCAGCACAACAATCTTCTTCTTATCCGTCAGACGGGAGGTATTCTCACCGGTATAGGAAGAATAGAAGTAAGGAATATAGGCGCCGGTGTGGCAGGTATCCACCATCTTGAATACGGGGAACAAATTGTTCTCCTTGCGCTGCTTGTAAACATCCAGCTCATTACACTTCCACAGGCGGGCGATATACTTATCGCTAAAGCCCATTACCTTTGCCTTTTTCAGCATTTCGAAATCATTGACATGAAGCTTTAGTGTCTCCTCCATATCGATGATGTTCCGGATTGCCTCCAGGAAGTAGGGAGTGATCTGCGTGATCTCGTGGATCTTTTCCACAGTAACACCGTGATACAGCAGTTCTGCAATGGCGAAGATGTTATCGGAACGGAAAACGCTGATGTATTCCAGCAGTTCGTCCACAGTCATATTATCAAACTTAGAAAGGTACAGGTGGTTTGCACCGATTTCCAAAGAACGGATACCCTTCAGCAGCGCCTCCTCCAGATTGGAGCCGATGCCCATAACCTCACCGGTGGCCTTCATCTGGGTGCCAACGGTGTTGGGCGCAGAAGTAAACTTATCAAAGGGGAAACGAGGCAGCTTGGCAATCACATAGTCCAGCTTCGGCTCAAAGGCAGCATTGGTGTTGGCGATTTTGATCTCCTCAAGATCCATGCCCACAGCAATCTTTGCGGTAACACGGGCGATGGGATAACCGGACGCCTTGGATGCCAACGCGGAAGAACGGGAAACTCTGGGGTTGACCTCGATCAGATAGTATTCAGAGGAGTTGGGATTCAGCGCAAACTGCACATTACAGCCGCCGGCAATCTTCAATTCCTTGATGATCTTAATAGCAGAATCATTGAGCATCTTCAGATCGTGGTCATTGAGGGTCATAATCGGTGCGACAACAAGGCTGTCACCGGTATGCACACCCACGGGGTCGATATTCTCCATACCACAGATCGTGATGGCATGATCACTGCCGTCCCGCATAACTTCAAACTCGATCTCTTTGTAACCCTTGACGGACTTTTCAATCAGCACCTGATGAACAGGAGAAAGCTGGAAAGCATTCAGACCGATCTCAACCAATTCCTCTTCGGAATAGGCAAAGCCACCGCCGGTACCGCCTAATGTAAAGGCAGGACGCAGAACAACAGGATAGCCAATGCGCTTTGCAGCTTCCTTGGCTTCCTCAAGACTATAAGTGATCTCAGAGGGAATGACCGGCTCGCCGATAGACTGGCAGAGTTCTTTGAAGAGCTCTCTATCCTCAGCGCGCTCAATAGAGGCACTGGAGGTGCCCAACAGCTCTACACGGCACTCTTCCAAAATACCCTTCTTCTCCAGCTGCATAACAAGATTCAGACCGGTCTGACCGCCGATACCGGGCAAAATGGCATCGGGACGCTCATAACGGATGATCTTTGCCACATACTCCAAAGTCAGAGGTTCCATATAGACCTTATCCGCAATGGTGGTATCAGTCATAATGGTTGCAGGGTTGGAGTTGCACAACACAACTTCGTAACCTTCTTCCTTCAGTGCAAGACAAGCCTGGGTGCCTGCATAGTCAAACTCGGCGGCCTGTCCGATCACGATGGGACCGGAGCCAATGATGAGTATTTTCTTCAGATCTGTTCTCTTTGCCATAGTTCATTCCTCCACACAATTCTTCTTGTAAACTGCCTTTCCGTCACATACAGTCAGCAGACATTCACCTTTTAACTTCCAGCCCGCAAAGGGTGTTGCTTTACCCTTGGACAGGAATTCCTCCGGGTCAACTACAAATTCTTTATTCAAATCCCAAACGGTATAATCTCCACCTGCCGGAATGCCAAACCGCTTTCTGGGGTTGTTGCTCAGCAGGTCGATCAGCTTTTCCAGTGTAATTATTCCTGTTTCCACAAGGTGGGTATACAGCACCGGGAACGCGGTTTCAATTCCAACCACACCAAAAGCGCTGCCGGCAAGTCCCTTACTCTTTTCCTCGGCGCTGTGAGGTGCGTGATCTGTTGCGATCATATCGATGGTGCCGTCTACGATACCGGCAACCAGCGCTTCTCTGTCAGTCTTATCCCTAAGCGGCGGATTCATCTTAAACCGACCGTCTTCCTGCAGGAAGCTGTCATCCATAGTCAAGTAATGGGGACCCGTCTCACAGGTCACATCCAGACCTTTTGCCTTTGCCTGTCGGATCAGCTCCACGCTTTCCTTGGTGGAGATGTGGCACACATGGTAGGCGCAGCCGGTTTCCTCTACCAAGCGCAGATCTCTTGCGATCTGCTCATACTCACTGGCGCTGCAGATGCCCTTATGACCGTGGGCAGCAGCATATTGACCATCGTGGATATATCCACCATTTAAAAGACTATTGACCTCACAGTGGGCAACGATCATCTTTCCCAATGCCTTTGCCCGAAGCATAGCCTGACGCATCATATCGTCACTCTGCACGCCCCGACCGTCATCGGAGAAGGCAATGCAATTGGGTGCCATACCCTCCAAATCCGCAAGCTCTTCACCCTTTTCACCCACGGTGATCGCACCGTAGGGAAAGATGTTAATCGTCGCCTGCTGAGAAATCAATTTGAGCTGTTCATTTAAGTTTGCCACGCTATCCGGTACCGGATTCAAATTCGGCATAGTACATACAGCCGTATAGCCACCTCTTGCTGACGCATTGCTACCGCTTTCGATGGTCTCTTTATAAGAAAAACCCGGCTCACGAAAATGCACATGCACATCGCAAAAGCCGGGAAAAACAACATATTCAGATGCATCAACGAAAGACAGTGCCTCCATCAAAGGAGCGTCAGAGAAAACAATACCGCCGTCACAGAAGCCAACCTTTTTGAACTTCATAGATGCAGTCATTATTCCGTTCCCCTTCCCTGTTTCTTAATCTACAAAAGTATACCACACAGGAGGTACTTTGTCAAACATGTCTTGCTATTTTTTTCACAAAAAAATACACAAATTATTCCCCATCAAACAGCGTTCCGGTATCCAAATCCACGAATGGATAAACCCTTTGCCAAATCCCCTCCTTTTTTATCACACTGCTACGATGCTGATTCAGAAGTCGCACAATTGGATACACATCGATCCAAATCTCGGAATTGCATTCTTTTTGACTTTCATCAAAGATAAGTTGCATACCAAAATGCAGATGGACGGTTTCAATATTGTTGGTATTTTCTTTATCCGAGTATCCGGTCCGACCCATAAAGCCGATCACATCCCCCGGTTGGACGATTTTACCGATATACATATCTTTTGCAAAGGGAGTGTCCTTTAGCAGGTGGGCATAATAATAGTATCGCTTGGAATCAAAAGAGCGGATACCAACCCGCCAGCCGCCGTAACGGTTCCAACCCATAGCCTCCACAACACCACCTTCAACAGCGACGATCGGTGTTCCCAAACCGCCCATCAAATCGTTACCCAAATGCTTTCTGGCAAATCCAAAAGAACGACTGTTGCCAAAGTCTGCACAGTGACTGTAACCGTAACCGGCGCCTATGGGACTAAACGCCTTCAAACCGTATGCCGGTTTCCACTGTCCATTGATATTGACCGTGTAATTGCCCAAAAGTCCACCCAAAACAGCAGTATACGATTCATGATAATACGAATAGTATTTATACAGATTCCCAAGCAGTTCATCCGGACGCTTGTCCCCTTTCAACTCTTGCACCGCCCTTTTTACAGAAGCAAGGTTGCATTTACCGCCGGTACGGCAAGCTGCCAGCGCCAACACATCGATCCAGCTGATATGCTTTTCCTGTTCCGCTGTTTCAATGTCCACCTGCATAGCATATTGCAGTGACTCATAGGGCACAGCAAAATCCACCCACTTAATCGGCTCAGCCTGTGCCGGCATTGCCGGGAGTAAGGTAAGAATCAAGATAAATAAAATCCACCGTTTCACAAAACCACCTCATTTGGTAGTCTGTGAAACGATGGATAAATGATACCTTACAATTATTTCAAATCCTTGCGGATACCTTCGGCAATGCGATAGATATCATCCATTTTTTGGATAGACGATATCTGCTCTTTATAATAATTGGCATAAGCTACACCACGCAGGTACCAAGCAAAGTGCTTTCTTGCCTCCAAACAGGCGATGTGTTCGCCCTTATCCTCCAGCGCCAGTTCAAATTGCCGTACCGCAACATCGACCCGCTTAGAAAGAGCAGGACGCTGATAATTCCCTTTTCCTGCCAACGCATTGACAGCATCGGCAAACACCCAAGGATTTCCAAAGGTGGCTCTGCCGATCATGATACCGTCTGCTTTTGTCCAGTTCAAGCACTTCACAGCTGTCTGTCCGTCAACAATGTCACCATTGGCGATCACAGGGATTGAAAGCTGTTGTTTCACTTTGGCGATCATATCCCAATCTGCCACACCGGAGTAGAGCATACTGCGTGTCCTGCCGTGGACAGTAAGCATAGCTGCGCCGCTGTCCTCCATCCGCTTGGAAAAGTCCAACACATTAATACTGCCCTTATCCCATCCAAGACGGCATTTGACGGTAACCGGGACATCCACTGCATTTACAACCGCTTTGACGATATCTGCAGCAAGCTCCGGCGTGCGCATCAGGCCGCAGCCATCACCACTATTCGCGATTTTGGGCATTGGGCAGCCCATATTGATATCGACAAAGTCGCAGCCGGAGATCTCCAGCGCCAGACGGGCGCCCTCCGCCATAATCTCCGGGTTGTTGCCGAAAATCTGTGCGCCGCAAAGACTCCCCTCGTTCTTCCGCAAGAGCGCTGCGCTTTTCTTATCCTTATAAACCAGTGCCCGGGAGGATACCATCTCCGTGACGGTAATATTGGCGCCCAGCTCCGCGCAGATGGTACGAAAAGCCCAATCGGTAACCCCTGCCATGGGTCCCAGCATAATGGGGGTATTGACTTGAAATGTGCCGATCTGCAAAGAAATCACCTCCCGAATTCCGGGAGATTATATCATATTCCACTGCTTTTTGCAAGTCAAATCAGCACCGACAACAGCCATACTATGCCGGTGATCAGTGCGCCGGCAATAGCCCACACAGGTCCATACAACTTCTTGCTATTTTTACTTCCGCCGCCGGAGGAACGCAGAAGTTTATCCGCCGACTTTAAGAGCATTTCATCCGTAATTCCCTCTTTGCCAACAGCATTATCCTTTAAAATAAAAATTGCCTGATCAAAAAGTTTCTGCTCCGGAGAATGCACCACAATGACCTGTCGAGAAATTCCTTTTACCATTCTACCGCCTCCTTGGAAGCTTAGTATGCCCAATGGTAAAATTTTCATACAAAAAAGCAGGAGGGCACCTGCCCTCCTGTTCGTTTATTTCAAATCCACAAATTTGGTGTCCGCCACTTCATTGCTTGCCTTACGCAACAATGCAAAAACACCAAGACCTGCAAACAGCAGACCCATTGCCACATTCGACAAAACGGCGGTTGCATACTCTGCATCATTTACAAAAAGCATCATCAAGAATTTAGGAATGTCTCCGTATGTCAAGTAGGTTTCGCCATCGAGAATCATACCGACAATCGTGATCACATCCGAGCCAAAGGTTCCAAGCACAACACCGGCAACGATCGCGCAAATCAAGATTGCCGTCTTTCCCTTGCCCTGCTTGCCACGGAACAGATTGTATCCTTTCTCTGCAAGGAAACCGATTACCAAACCAACGATGGATGCCACATAACCGGCATTGAGAACTAACGCCCAAATAATCGCGCCGATTGCCGCGCCCAGCAGCGCACCTACAAAACCGGATCCATAGGAGCCCTGTGCCTCCTGCTTGCGGTTTTCGTTATCGTCTGCGATTTGACTACGCACTTTTTCTGCGCAACTTTCATGCATATAATGCGCAACACCATCGATCAGTTTCCAAGACCCATCCGTTACTTGCGTACCGCATTCCGGACAGACATTCGACTTCGTTGCTCCATATTGATCCAAAAGCGGGACAAACCAATCCAAAAACTCCCGGATCTTTTTCATTGTACCGGGATTATCGCGGAATACCACTATAATATTGCGGGCAGAAGCCCCCAGCCGCAGGACCCGGTACTGCTTTTCCATATTTTGAGCAGAAATAATATCCATAAACTGCACTTTTTGGGTAGGATCAGGGAAATATGTTGAAAAAGCAATCTGTTTCCAGCCAGCGCCTTCCGACAGCGTTACCGCATATCCGCGAAGACTGCCATAGGCCACACCGCTGCCTATCTTCATATTGTTTTCTGCAGCTAACTTCTTTAATCCGGAACCGATCATAATTTGCACCTCTCTTTAATATTTATTGGCAATTTAAGTTTAACGCATCAAAACACAAAAGTCAACAATCAATTCAGCAACAGGGACTATGCTTCTGTTTTACATATGACCCAATATCAGTTACTGTAAAACGCGGATTCCGAAAGACTTACTTTTCAATGAAGTCCATTCAGAAATGTAAAAAACCGCCCAAGGGCGGTTTTTTTATTCTTGGTCTTTTGGGCGCTTATAGCGACCTTTAGGTGCCCATTCCGGTAGAGGCAAGCGCTGCATTGCGCCGAAGATTCGTTCCTTCAAATCGGGATACGTGGCAGAAAGATCATATACAAGTTGCTTGATTTCCTCCCGCTTGGTGTTCTTATCCACAGGACAACGATTGGCAAGCACCGGCAGTTTTTGACGGGTGGCAAAACTGTCCACAGTGCGTTCGTGGATATAGAGCATTGGACGGATCTGAATAATACCGGTTCTGTCCAGATCGGTCACCGGCTGAAAACAGCTGATGCGCCCCTCATAGATCAAGCTCATCACAAAGGTCTCCACAGCATCATCATAGTGATGACCCAATGCAAGCTTATTAAGCCCCAGATCCAACAATGCCTGGTTCAGCGCACCCCTGCGCATTTTTGAGCACATAGAACAGGGATTTTTCTCCTTGCGGTGATCGAAAATAATGGGACCGATCTCCGTTTTGATCAGATGAAACGGAACATTCATATCATCGCAAAGCTTTTGAATTTCGGTATAATCCATACCAAGTCCCATATCAATAGTAATTGCCTCTATGGTAAAGGGATTACTGTTATACTGGCGCAGCTGGGCAAGCAACAACAGCAGTGCCAAGGAATCCTTCCCTCCCGATACACCAACACCAATGCGGTCACCGGCCTCTATCATATTGTAATCTTCCACGCAGCGGCGTACAAGACCCACTAATTTTTGCATAGTTTCTCCTCCAAAAAGCAAAATAGGATACGAGAATAAGAGAGTTTACAAGAGCATTTGGGAGCATTTAAGAGCTTATATGGCATTTCATAAAATTTTTCCAAAAATGTGTTGACAATTTGTAACTTGTATGGTTTAATAATCAAGCGTTTTGTAGTCATTGTACTGCTTATACATCAATTTGTCAAAATAATTTAACCTATTGGAGGAACGCATAATGTCCACTACTTTAGCAAAACTGGAAACCGTTGAGCGCAAGTGGTACGTCGTTGATGCAGCCGGCAAGCCTCTGGGCCGTACCGCTGTCACCGTCGCTAACCTGCTCCGCGGCAAGCACAAGACCACATTCACTCCCAACGTTGACTGCGGCGACTACGTTATCGTCATCAACACCGACAAGGCTATCCTGACCGGCAACAAGCTGGATCAGAAGTCCTACTACCGTGTATCCGGCTGGATCGGCGGTCTGAAGGAAACCAAGGCTCGCATCATGATGGAGAACCGCTCCGACTATGCTATGGAGCTGGCCGTCAAGGGCATGCTGCCCAAGAACACCCTGGGCCGCAACTCCATGGGCCGTCTGCACCTGTACAAGGGCAACGAGCATCCCCATGCAGCTCAGAAGCCCGAAGCATGGACCCTGTAATTTGGAGGTAAGTAATTATGTACGAAAGCGCAAGAAAGTATAACTACGGCACCGGTCGCCGTAAGTCCTCCGTTGCCCGCGTTCGTGTATACGAGAACGGCACCGGTTCCATCATCATTAACGGTCGCGACATCGACGATTACTTTGGTCTGGAGACCCTGAAGCTGGTAGTTCGTCAGCCTCTGGTCACCACCGATGTTGTCGGCAAGGTCGACATCGTTGTTACCGTCGCTGGCGGCGGTGTTTCCGGTCAGGCCGGCGCTATCCGTCACGGTATCTCCCGCGCCCTGCTGACTCTGAACCCCGAGTACCGCCCCACTCTGAAGGCTGCTGGTTTCCTGACCCGCGACCCCAGAATGAAGGAAAGAAAGAAGTACGGCTTGAAGGCCGCCCGTCGCGCACCCCAGTTCTCCAAGAGATAATTGGTTGCTACGATGCTACAAAGACCGCCCAGTTTGGGCGGTCTTTTTTGTATTTAATAATGTCCGTAGTCGATATCACCTTTTTGCTTGGTGGGAGATATCTCCGAATCCGGGATCTCCAGCACATAGCGCTCTGTGGCATTGATAACTTTCGTACCATTATATTCCCGGACACGGGTCTTATCAATACCGTAGTTCAGGTGGACATGACCATGGAGCCAGTATTGGGGATGGTATTTGTCCACAAATCGCAGAAATGACTCAAAGCCTCGGTGGCAATAATCATCACCATCTCCCACTCCGGCCAGGGGTGCATGGGATACGACAATATCCACGCCCTTATGCTTGCGAATTTTCCGTTTCAGCTTAAAGATACGCCAGCGCATTTCCCGTTCGGTATACTGGTTGGTACCGGGGCTATAGCGTTGGCTGCCGCCAAGACCTAAAATCCGCAAACCCTTGTAAACGATCAGCTTATCCTCAATGCAGTCGCAGCCCTCAGGCGGTCTTTTTTCATAGATATCGTCGTGATTACCGTGGACATACAAAAGGGGTACACGAGTCATGGTCACGAGGAAGGATAAATACTGGGGTTTTAAATCGCCACAGGAGATGAGTAGATCATAGCCATCCAACCTGCCGGGCATATAGTAATCATAAAGTGCCGGCGATACTTCATCAGATAATGCTAAAATCTTCACAGCGTTCCCTCCTTCTCCATTGGGATGGTATCCCGGTACACACCCAATTCCCGTACCATATCCCGGGCAAAAGGTGCGATCTGTTCAAACGGAGGAATGCTGCCTTCCACATTTTCGCATAGCCAATCCATGTGCAGAAGTTCTTCCGTTGTCAGGGTTCTGCTGCCATCATTGATTATTTTACCATCCTGTGCAACCAGCTTTCTGTGAAAAGGATCCAATGTGCCATTTTTAAGACCTTCCCGAAGGATATCAGTCAAACGCAGCATACCTTCAGGAATGCCGTCTGCCAGTTTCACATCGATCACGCCGCTGTCCATACCCCACCAGTAATTTACTGCGTGGCGATTACCCTTTTCCTTGTCCCAATTGCCGCTGAGAATAGAACGGACAACATTTTCATAGAAGTGACCCCACAGCCAACAAGGAGAACCCAACGGCTGCAAGATACCGTCTTCTACCAAGTAAGTGCCATAAGTGCCATGTTCCAAATATTTTTTGTCCGGAGTAGGCACATCTCGATTGGATATGACATTAATACCGCTCTTAATAAACTCATCCACAGGATTGCCGCCCATACAGGACCACCGCAGGGTGATTCTTGCCCGGGGATTGGTCAATTGGGCGCCTAAGGCAAATGCGTTGATGGATGCAGGCACACCCAAAATAGGATAGGATCCCACATAACCGATGCGGTCATTATTTGCCATCGCACCGGCAATGGCACCGGTGATGAATTTTCCCTCAAAAACGCGGCTGTAATAGGTGCGTACACTGGAATACGGCGCATCCACAGAGCAATTAAGAAAACGCACACGGGGGTATTTGACCGCCATTTTCAATGTAGGTCTACTCAATTTCGGTGTTGTAGCGAATACTACATTTGCGCCCTCCTGCACAGCCTGCTCCATTAGTTGCTCCGCTTCCTCCGGTGTGTCAGCATGGTAGTAATGCTGAACAACAATACGGTCTGAAAGCACACGCTGCAGATGGTCAGCTCCCTCTCTGTGACCTTTCGCCCAAGAACTGATATCCGGATCCAATTGATAAATAAAGGCAACTCGTAATGTAGTTGGCAGCAGTAAATTCAAAATGCTTTCTCTGCCCTCAGTTTCCGCCTCAGTTTCCACCTGCACAGGCATTTCCTGGGAAATAGAGATCACATCCGCCCACAGTGCTGCCAGCGCCTGCCGGATCTCATCAGCGGTCTTCTCTCCAAGATCCCGGAACGAATAGACCTTCAGCCACAACAAAAGCGCCTCTTCCGGCAAAATGTCCAGCTTTTCACCGTGAAGAGCATCGAATGCTTCCTTGAAATAACGGAAATAGGCACGGAAGGTGCGCTGTTCCCGTTCCGTCCAAGCCTGCGCCATTTCCTTACCCAGATAAGAAACCAGTTTTTCGTAGTCTCCCGGCTGACGGAACTGCACATCATACAAACCAGTTGCTTTATAAAACGAAAGAAACTCAAAATAGGCCTTTACACGGGAATCATCACTTTGTTTGGGTAGAATTCTATATACTGTTGCGGGAATCTGCACAGCGCCAAAATATTTCAGTACGCTGAGCCGCTTATTACCCTCTTGCAAGTAAAAGTTACCAAGATATTCATAGCAGATCACCGGATTGCGGATACCTTCATCGGACATATGGTCAGCGCACAGGTGCATCCACTTTTGGGCAAATTCTGTTTCCGGATCCAGGAGGGGCAGAAAACCGGCAGAAAAAGCGGTTGTCCGACCGGCAGTTTTTGTGCCAACGATCCGTTCAACAGGAATACTGACAACACCGATCTGTTGGGTAGTTTCGGTATAAAGTTCACCTAATATATCCTCCAGTACGGCAGGTGCAGTTTCCTTACTCTGGCTGCGCAGTTCCCGGACTTCCTTTTGCGCCAATCGTCTCGCTTTCAGATATTCCTCACGGGCTTCTAGTAAATCCACAAAAACACTCCTTTCCAACTTTTGGATCCATTATAGCATAGATATTTGCAAAAGAAAACCGCCAAAATTTATTGAAAGACTACTAAAAAAGCAGACACCCAAGGGTGTCTGCTTTTTGTTGGTATATTCTTGCTTATTTCTTCTTGCGAAGGACGGTCACGCCGCCAAAGCTGACAGCGGAAGCCAGTGCCAAGCCGGCAGCGACGAATACGCTGACATCACCGGTCTGAGCAGAACCGTTGGTACCGGGCTTGGGAGTCTCGATGGTACGAGTGAAGGTGCAGCCTGCATTGTTGCAGGAAGCATCGTTGTTGTCGGTGTAAGCGTGGGCAGCGTTGGCTGCGGTGGTCTCCTTGTCGCAGACGGAGCACTTGATAGCAGTGGTGCAGTTGCCGTCGTCAGCAGCGGGCTTGTGCTCGGTGCTCAGTTCGCCGTATTCCTTACCGCAGGTAGCGCAAACTGCCTTCTTAGCGCAGGTAGCGGTGCCGCCGGCGCAAACGCCCAGCTCGCCATATTCCTGACCGCAGTGTTCACACTTAGCCTTTGCCTGACAGGTAGCGGTGCCACCGGTGTGCTGACCGGCAGGAACGGCTACACCGTTACATACGGAGCAGATGGAGTCAACAGAGCAGTCGGGACGGGTGTAGGTGTGCTTTGCCAGCTCGCCGTACTCCTTGCCGCACTTTGCGCACTCTGCCTTCTTGGTGCAGGTAGCGGTGCCGCCGGTGTGAGCAGCCTCAGCAGCGGTGGTCACGGTACCGCAGTCAGCGCACTTGATAGCGGTGGTGCAGTCGCCGTCGTCAGCCTCGGGAGTGTGAGCAGCCTTGGCAGCGGTAGCGGTCTGAGTACAACCGGGATTTGCGCACAGGATAGCGGTGGTGCAATCACCGTCGTCAGCAGCGGGTGTGTGAGATGCCTTTGCAGCATTAACAACTACGCCGCAGACAGTACACTTGTCATCGGTAGCGCAATCATTGTCACTGGAAGCGCTGTGCTCGTGGGTGATCTTGAAATAATTGGAGCCGGACAGATCGGCACTGGTAATATTATCATAGGTGTTGACACTGTCGGGAGCGGTCAGAACATCGGTATCGGCATCGTAAGTACCCATGGTCTTGGAGGTAATAACCTGATAGCCGCCGGGCATGGAAATCTCCATTTGGGGGATCATAGTGCCGAACACGGTCAGGTAGGTACCGGGCTGGGTAGCAAATTCCACATCACTGTTCTTGATGGTCAGCTTACCGGAGATATAAACCATCTCAGCTGCAGTACGGCCGTTGACATCGGGATTGTTGGCGCAGGAGCCAATGACGCGAACCTTGGCGCCGTCCTGAATGCTCACATTACCGCCAACGCCATTGGCATCGGCATCGGCGCGCAGAGCGTGCGTGAAGGGTCTGTAAGAAGCCCAGGTAGTTTCTGCGTGCTTGGCATTGAAGCCTGTAATGGAAATATTACCACCCTTAATGAGGATGTCGCCGTTTTCAGCATTGATGCCATGGCTGCTGGCGTAATATACAGAAGGATGATTAATGTCGATATTGGCATTGTCAAAGGCCAAGCTGGCGGTACTCTGGATGATACCGCTACCATAACTGTTCAGGCCATGTTCAATCTTCAGCTTGCCGGGGCCAGCGATGGTGGCGGTACCGGTAATATTGAAGAACAGGTCAGAGGTGTAGGGATTGTCGCAGGAGATGTAGTTTTCACCCTCGAGGACGAGCTTCACATCGCCATCGTAAGCCTTGGTACCAGTAGTTTCGCCTTCACCAACGAAGCAGATGGTGCGCTCTTCCACGATCTTGGCATTCTTCAGGGTCATGGTGGGAATACCGTCAGTGGGGTACTCCAGCTTCACGTTCCAGCCCTCAGCAAGAGCAGTTGCCTCGTCGACATCCTTCATCCAGAAGGTGTTGGGCTCAGAAGCAGTGAAGTTACCTGTCTGCCAGTACTTGGTTGCGTCACCGGCATTCATAATTACATAGGTAGAGGTGCCGGGAACAACATAATTGAACCGGATTTCAGGCTTTGCGGGGTCTGCCAATGCTGCCATAGGCAGCAGGCCAACTACCAGGCACAGAGCCAGCAGCAGGCCAAGAATTCTCTTCTTCATAGTATGGTCTCCTTTTCAATTTTTTGCAAGAATATTTCTGAAAATATCCTAATTGTAATTATACAGCAATCTGTATGAATTGCAAGTATAATTTTCCAACATTTTCATTAATTTGCATACCTTTCCACATCCGTAGCAGTTGTTCAGCATGCAAAGGCATAAAAAAAGCGCCTGCTGAAAAATAGCAGGCGCTTTTGGTGGACCTGATCGGATTCGAACCGACGACCCCCACAATGCGAATGTGATGCGCTCCCAACTGCGCTACAGGCCCAAAAGACATGGACAATTATAGTGATGAACCCGCAATTTGTCAATATACTCATACACTTTCTATAAAAAAAGACCGGATGGATTATCCGGTCTTTTTTCCATTATGCTCTCCAGAACAGATAGTAGGGAACGGATTTAGTGGTAGTTTCTCCGTGGAGGACATCCGCATCGCAGATGGTAATCACATCGTTTTTGACTTCAAGGTATTCAGCCCGTATTTCCTCCATCCCCTGTTCTTTGAATCTCTGGTGGGAAAAGGCCGGATCTAAAATAGCGAATCGTCCGTCAGGCTCCTCCGCGATAATCGTCATATAGTGGCCAAAGGCACAGAACAAGCCCTTGTGGCCATTTTTACTGCCACCAACCAATACAACTACCGCGCCACCGGTACGCAGGCATTGCCGGACACCTTCTACATTCGCACAAGCCTCATAACGCAGACCGAGTTTTTCAGCAAAGGCCGGCGCATACAAAGCGTAATCCGTACCAATATCCATATTGGCTTTTACATCATAAGAAAGCTGGATTGCATCAGGCAAGTCAAATTGATATTCCGGTAACAGCCGATCAGCAACCATAATGGCAGCGCACAGTCCACAGCCGGAGGATTTGATCGTTGTGGTCCGACCGTATTCCCGATTCTCATCATTCAAATTACATCTCGTTACATAGAGCATATGGGGATGTTCACACTGATTGACATATCGCACAGTACTTCCTCCAGTAGTATTTTCTATACACTACCAAATTTCCTTTTATTTGTACATAGGGAATTTCTCGCAGATAGCTGCTACGGTGTCCTTGACTTCCTTGGCAGTACCCTCAAAATCTCGAGCAGTCAGTGCGACACAATGGGCGATCTGCTTCATTTCCTCAGCTCCCAGACCACGGGTGGTAACGGCAGCAGTACCGATACGAACACCGCTGGTGACAGAAGGTTTCTCAGGGTCATTGGGAATTGCGTTCTTGTTCAAGGTAATGTGATTTTCATCGCAGCGCTCCTGCAACTGCTTACCGGTAATGTGCATGGGACGCAGGTCTGCCAGCATCAGGTGATTGTCAGTACCGCCTGTGACAAGATCAAAGCCTTCCTGCAACAGGGCATCCGCCAGCACCTTAGCATTGCTGACAACATTCTGTGCGTATTGCTTGAATGCATCACTCTGTGCTTCCTTTAAGCAAATTGCCTTAGCGGCAATGATGTGCTCCAAAGGACCGCCCTGGGTACCGGGGAACACAGCAGAATTCAGCTTTTTGGCATACTCTTCTTTCGCAAGGATCAAACCGCCACGAGGCCCGCGAAGGGTCTTGTGCGTAGTGGTGGTAACGATATCGGCATAGGGCACCGGATTCTGATGAACACCGCCGGCAACCAAGCCTGCGATGTGTGCCATATCCACCATCAGCACCGCACCCACCTCGTGGGCAATATCAGCAAAGATCTTAAAATCGATGGCACGGGGATATGCGGATGCACCGGCGATCAGCAGCTTGGGCTGGCAAGCTTTTGCCATATCACGAATTTGATCATAATCGATCAAACCGGTTTCGTGATTTACATCATAAGATACCACATTATAGTACTTGCCGGAGATATTAGCAGGACTGCCGTGGGACAAGTGACCGCCATTAGCAAGACTCATACCCATCATCGTATCGCCGGGATTCAGAAGCGCCAACTGCACCGCCATATTTGCCTGTGCACCGGAATGGGGCTGTACATTAGCAAATTCTGCACCAAACAGATCTTTCGCACGCTGAATGCACAGGCTCTCCAGTTCATCCACATGCTGGCAACCGCCATAGTAACGCTTACCGGGCAGACCTTCTGCATATTTATTGGTCAATACAGAACCCATAGCCGCGATCACCGCAGGAGAGGCAAAGTTCTCCGATGCAATCAGTTCCAAGCCGTCCTGCTGACGGGTCAGTTCCCGATTCATCATTGCGCCGACTTCCGGGTCAAACTGAGAAACGAATCCGATAGAATCAATAGGTTTTGAGAGCATAATAATATCCTTCTTTCCAAAAATTACAAACAAAAATGACAGTCCTCAAGGAAGACTGCCTGCTAAACCGCATACTAACATTGCATTTATGTTATCTCCGTCCGTTTGCCTGAGAGATTCGGCTTTCGCCTTGCACCTTCGGCACACAACTAAATGTGTTCTCCAGAGAGTCCTCCACCGCCGGTATCACAATGTGATTCCGGCGGTTTCAAAGGGTTATTTTGTTGTTAGTGACAGTATACACTATTTTCGAACTTTGTCAAGGGATTATGCAAAAATTTCATCGAAATCTATGCATAAAATCAATTTACCAAATAGCAAAACCTTGTTATAATTGTAACAACCAAAATAAAAGGAGAACACGCTATGCTTTTTATTAAAAACGGCTACATAAAATCAATGGCAGGCGCTGACATCAAAAACGGTTGTGTTTTGGTGGATGATACCGGCAAAATCGCTGCCGTAGGTGCCGATCTCATCGCTCCGGATGGGGCGCAAGTTATTGATGCAGGCGGTCGGTTGGTTACTCCCGGCTGTGTGGAGGCGCATTGCCACATCGGTCTGTGGGAATACGGCATTGGCTGGGCCGGCGCTGACGGCAACGAGTCCAGCGATCCTGTCACCCCCCAGCTGCAAGCCATCGACTCCATTAATCCTATGGATAAATGCTTTGCATTGGCTATCAAGGGCGGTGTCACCTCTGCCTGCACCGGTCCCGGCAGCGCCAATGTAGTTGGCGGCACTTTTGCAGCTATCAAACTGGTGGGTAAACGCATCGATGATATGATCATCAAGCATCCTGCCGCAATGAAGTGCGCCTTCGGTGAAAATCCCAAGAGCTCCTACGGCAAGAATGGCAAAGCCCCCAAGACCCGTATGTCTACCGCTGCTTTGCTTCGGGAATTGCTGTTTAAGTCCAAGCGGTACTATGAAAATAAGGTCAACGGCAAGAACCCTTCCTTCGATATGAAGCTGGAGGCTATGATGCCCGTTATCAAAGGGGATATTCCTCTGAAAGCACACGTACATCGGGCTGATGACATCTTTACCGCTATCCGCATCGCCAAGGAATTTAATGTTAAGCTGACTCTGGACCACTGCACCGAAGGTGCCCTCATCGCCGATGAGCTGGCAAAGGAAGGCTACCCTACCCTGGTCGGTCCTACCTTCGGTTTTTCCGGTAAGAACGAGACCTCCAACAAGGATTTCGCAACCCCCGGCATTCTCCACAAGGCAGGTGTGCCTGTCTGCATTATCACCGACCACGATGTGATTCCCCAGGAGAATCTGCCTCTGTGCGCTGCCTGGGCCGTGGATGCCGGTCTGGATGTGGAAGAAGCCTGGCGCGCGATTACCATCAATCCCGCCAAACACATTGGTATCAGTGACCGCGTGGGCAGCCTTGAGACCGGTAAGGATGCAGATATCGTTATCTGGACCGCTGATCCCATGACCGCAGTCGGCGCCCATGCCTATATGACGCTGGTTGAAGGCAAGATCGTTTATAGCGAAGCTTAATAGTACGCAGAAAAAGCCACCCTCCAGGGTGGCTTTTCTTTTATTCGTTCGGAATATCTTTCATCGTTAAGCTGATGCGCTTGCGGTTTTCATCCACCTCAAGGACAGCGACCTTCACCACATCGCCAACCTGCACCACCTCAGAGGGATGATACACCTTGCGGTTGCAAACACGGGAGATATGCACAAGACCGTCCTGATGGACACCAATATCCACAAACACACCGAAATCGATGACATTGCGGACTGTGCCGGAGAGCACCATGCCGGGTTTCAGATCCTTCATTTCCAGAACATCGGTGCGGAGAATGGGCGCAGGCAGGTCATCGCGGGGGTCTCTGCCGGGTTTTTGCAATTCCTTCACAGCATCTTCCAATGTAGGAACACCGACACCGCACTTTTCCGCAGCTGCCGCAATACCGATAACATCTAGACGGCTCTGCAGTTCCGAAAGATTTCCGGCTGCAACATCCTTTCTGGAGTAGTCACACAGCGTCAACAGCGTCGCTACCGCATCATAAGCTTCCGGGTGGACACCGGTATTGTCCAGAATTTCCTTGCTCTCGGGAACTCTAAGGAAACCGGCGCACTGCTGATAAGCCTTGGGTCCCAGCTTGGGAACTTTCTTTAGTTGATTTCTGGAGGTAAATGCACCGTTTTCTTCTCTATATGCTACCACATTCTTTGCAGTAGTGCTGTTCAGTCCGGAAACCTTTTGCAGCAGGCTTACGGAAGCAGTGTTGACATCCACACCAACGGCATTGACGCAATCTTCCACCACACCGCCCAGTGCTTCATCCAGACGCTTTTGGGGACAATCATGCTGATACTGACCCACACCGATGGCCTTGGGGTCAATCTTTACCAGTTCAGCCAAAGGATCCTGCAAACGACGAGCAATGGACACAGCAGAACGCAGATTTACATCGTAATCCGGGAATTCCTCTGCTGCAAGCTTAGATGCAGAGTACACCGATGCGCCTGCCTCGTTGACGATCATATAGCTGACACCGGGAAGATTCTTGAGCATTTCCACGGTCATTGCTTCTGTCTCCCGGGAGGCGGTGCCGTTGCCGATAGCAATGTGTTTAACACCATGCTTGCGAATCATACGGGACAGAATTTCGATAGCTTCCTCTTTTTTTCGTTGGGAGAAGGTGGGATAGACCACCGCAGTATCCAGCACTCTGCCGGTGCCGTCCACCACAGCTACTTTACAGCCGTTTTTGTATCCGGGATCAAGACCCATCGTCACAAAGCCCTTAACAGGTCGCTGCATCAAAAGAGGTTTCAGATTCAACGCAAAATTGGCAATCGCAGACTCCCCTGCCCGATCAGTCAGTGTGCTGCGCAGCTCCCGTTCGATACTGGGGGCGATCAATCTTTCAAAGGCATCCTCCGCTGCCGCTTTCACAAAGGTCGACACCCACATAGTGGGTTTCAAAGCCATACGGCAAACCAGCGACACACCCTCTGCGCCGGGAAGCGCAGCGGATACTTTCAGGAAGCCTTCCCGCTCGCCGCGGTTGATCGCCAAAATCTGATGATTCTGCAGGCGATTGACCGGCGCAGAAAAGCTGTAATAGAGCCTGTAGACACTGTCTGTATCCGGGTCGGTAGCCTGTACGGATACAATAGCACGGCTTTCCATTTTCTGTCTCAGTGCCTTGCGGATATCCGGATCGTCGGAGATCATCTCCGCAATGATATCCGATGCGCCTTGCAGGGCATCCTCCAGCGTTTCAACACCCTTCTCCAAATCAATGTAATCTTCTGCCAGCTTGGCAGGATCCTCACCGGTCTGTTCGAAAATAGCCAACGCCAAGGGTTCTAATCCCTTTTCCTTAGCCACCGTTGCACGGGTACGACGCTTTTGCTTATAGGGACGGTACAGATCCTCCACTTCAGCTAGGGTCTTGGCATTTGCAATGGCTTCTGCCAACTCCTCAGTCAGTTTGTCCTGGGCTTCAATGGATCGTGTTACTTCTTCCTTGCGCTCCTGCAGGTTCCGCAGGTAGTTAAGACGGGTCTCCAGATCACGCAAAGTCGTATCGTCCATACTGCCGTGGAGTTCCATACGGTAACGGGCAATAAAGGGAATGGTATTGCCTTCATCCAGAAGGGTCACCACATTCTCCACATATTCTGTTTTTTGCTTTAACTCCAAAGCAAGGGTTTCAATGATATTATCCATAGTATTCTCCTGTCATTTGATAGTCAAATTATACCACAGACTGCTTTATTTTTCAAGAAATCCATTAAATTTTCAACCTTTACCCTTGCGCAGTACAGAACATAGTGCTATAATAACCGAAAGAGCAAAAGATTGGAGGAATTGTCCGTGAATATTCCTATTTTGGCCGCGGGACTATTTATGTCCAACAACTACCTGCGGATGAGACCGCTGCTGATTTTGATGGTAGTAATTGCGACAGTGCTGATCGCCAGTTCGATTATCTTTACCTATCTGACCCGTCGGATTCGCATGACACCCAGTGAGAAGAAAATCCAGAGCATGATTTTGATGGTTATGTATGTGACCACACTGTTGGTTGTAATTTGCTCTGTGGTTTGCTTTATCCGCTACCGTTCAGTCAGCAAACAGGCTATGGATGCAGGTGGTCAAAATGCCACTTCCAATACGATCGGCAACACCAATTTCACCGGTGCAGGCAGCACCGAAAACACGACCTTACAAACTGAAGATCTCACACCGGTCCCCGATCCCACCTTTACACCCCAAATGTCCGATTCCAGCAATCCGGAACACCTGGGGATTAAGTGGGAAATCGCTGCAGGCGACAAGAAAGTTGACAGCTTTCAGAGGTCAGAATCCATTTCTTTCGGCGCACCGGATGACTATTTTGCCCTGCCAGGTATCGCTACCTTTCGGGGCAATAATTTTCGTAACAGCGCATCCTATGGCACAGCAAATGTCACCGAAAACACCCTTACCCAACTTTGGAGCCGTGGCACCGGCACTCTGAACGGCTGGCCCGGTAGCGGTTGGACCGGACAACCGCTGATGGTTCAGTGGGATGCCGAGACCAAAGCCATTATGAATATGTACCCGGAGAAAAAAGCAAAAGAAAACCTCGTCGAGGTAATCTATGCCACCCTTGACGGCAATATTTACTTCTACGATCTGGACGATGGCAGTTACACCCGCAATCCTATCAATGTGGGTATGAATTTCAAAGGTGCCGGTTCTTTGGATCCCAGAGGTTATCCGATCATGTATGTTGGATCCGGTGACTATGTGGGCAGCAAGAAGCCCAGAATGTATATCATCAGCCTTATTGATGGTACGATTCTATATGAGGGAAAGAACAACGATTCGTTCAGTTCCCGCAACAACTGGCCGGCCTTTGATTCCGGTCCTCTGGTAGATGCACAGACCGATACGCTGATTTGGCCCTGCGAAAACGGTGTACTGTACACTATCAAGCTGAACACACAATACGACAAAGCTGCCGGCACGCTGACTCTTCAGCCCGAGGATATTGCAAAGACCCGTTACTCCACCAAGCGGTCCAACAGCAGTACCTGGTGGGTAGGTTATGAAGCCAGCGCCGCTATTGTGGACAGATATCTGTATATCTCAGAAAACGGCGGTATGTTCTTCTGTGTGGATCTTGACACCATGGAACTGGTGTGGGCACAGGATACTTTGGATGATTCCAACTCCACACCGGTATTTGAATGGAACGGTTTAGATGGCGGCTATATCTACACCGCACCGTCTCTGCACTGGTCAAGCCGCAACGGCAAAGGTTACATCTGCATCTACAAACTGGATGCCAAAACCGGTGAGATCGTTTGGGAAAAGCAATTTGACTGCCATACGGTAGATGGAATTTCCGGCGGTGTACAATCCACTCCCCTATTGGGCAAGCCCGGCACCGATCTGGAAGGTCTGATTATTTATCCGGTTGCACGGTGTCCCAACCCCTGGTCCGGCAGATTGGTGGCATTGGATACGCAAACCGGCGAAATTGTTTGGGAAAAGCCTATGGACTTCTACAGCTGGAGTTCACCAGTTGCTGTGTATAACGACGCGGGCAACGGTTATGTTATCGTCTGCGACTCTAACGGCAATATGTCGCTGCTGAACGCCAAAGGAACTACCCTGTCAACCATAAATTTGGGTTCCAATATCGAAGCATCTCCTGCTGTATTCAATGATACTTTAGTTGTCGGCACCCGAGGCAATCTGATCTGCGGAGTTAAGATCAAATAAATTTACGCGTCTGTACCAATGGTGCAGACGCGTTTTTCAACAGGTGATTGACATTTTTTCTTCGGGCAATTATAATAATTGTATCAACAATCAAGGAGGGTGTTTTATGGAAAAGAAGATCATTACCATCAGTCGTGAATTTGGCAGCGGCGGCCGTACTATCGGTCATCAGGTTGCAGAAGCACTTGGCATTCCCTTTTACGATAAAGAGCTGGTTGAACAGGTTGCTCTGGAATCCGGTTTTGCGCCTAAATTTGTAGAAGAACACGGGGAACACTCTCCCAGCGGCAGCATCTTCTCCTATGCCTTTGCCCATCAGGGTGTACACGGTGTAATGAACGGTCTGTCCACCGCTGACTTTCTTTGGAATATTCAGTGCAGTGTGATCCTGCAGCTGGCTGAGCAGGGTCCCTGTGTTATCGTGGGTAGAAATGCTGACTACATTCTAAAGGACCGTCCCGATGTCCTCCACGCTTTTATCCATGCAAGTAAGGAATTTCGTGCAGACCGGATCGTGCGTTTGTACGGCGAATCCGAAAAGAGTCCTATGGCCCGTCTGAACGAAAAGGATAAGCGCCGGAAGGTAAACTATCAGCACTACACCGGTAGGTCCTGGGGTCAGGCTCATAACTATGACATCTGCCTCGACAGCGCTTTGATCGGCATTGAAAACTGTACCGAGATCCTTGTGAAGCTGATGCGCGGTGAATAACAAATAATTTGACGGCACTTTTAAAAGTGCCGTCATTTTTTATACAGGAAGTGCTTCCCCATCCGTAATATTGATGGGAATACCGTTGACCTCCACATTCTCGTCAGCGCAAATGAGTATATACTTTACACCATCGATTACGCGGGTCTCGATCAGATCACGACCCTCCGGTGTCACCTGAATAGACACATCGGGAGTGCTGATTTCAAAGCGCTTGTTGTTGATGATATTTTTCGGATGCAATTGGGCATCTGTGCCGAAAACAGAATCGTAATCCACGGAGAATTTCGCAACACTTTTCTCGGATACACCGCTTTCCGTCAGCGCCGATTTCACCTGCTCCTTGGAAATCAACAACGGATCAGCCACACGGCTTTCCTTGTGCAGTTCAATACACTGGCAGATCTGTTCATGAACAGCCTGCACGACCTCCATACTGCACTCATCCTGCAAACTGGTGCCCAACAGTGCTTCAAAGGACTTCTTTTGCTCTGCTGCAGGCTTTGGCGGTTGTACTTGGAACAGGGCATCAATGAGATTTTCGTGGCTCTCCTTGGCGCTACGGGTATAGAAAAGCGCATTATAGATATTGGTTGCACGACTGTCAAATGCCGGGAACAGGAAACCAACCTCGGGAGCAGTAGGCACCTGCGCCACACCGCCATCGTGAAATTCTTTATCTTCTGCATCATACCGTAAGCCGGGTTTTGTTTGCTTGACAGGACACACGCAGCACAGAAGATATGTATAGGTCTCGTTGGATGCATCTGCTTGTGTTTCATCATCACCGCTCTTAAACGGTACATCATAGCTATCGCAACCAATGAGAATCAAAAACCCGTCTTCCATCTTGACAGACTGGATGATTTTTGTGTACAGCTCTGCCCGGAGATTTTCATCTTTCAAGCCGGTACTTCGCAAATCCATCAAGAGCTTATGCTCCGGGCTGTCTGCAACTTGAGAGGTTTTAAAACTGATATCGATCAGATTCTTACCGATAGAACCGGAAAGTGTGCGCTTCATAATGCCGAAGTAGCGCTCAGCCTCATTTTCCGGCATAACGCCGGTACTTTGTTTGAATTCCGACACGATCTCCTTCTGACCGTTTACATAGCAGCCATAAATTGCAGTCATATTGCTGCGGTCACGGCGGACTCGCCGGCGAATCTCGCCAATTTCTTTTTCGTTCATCATGCTATCCTTTCACAGCTTGTGCCGGTGCAATGCACCGGCACAATGATTATTTATCCCAAAGGCAGTTCCAATTCTGCGCAAAATATTCGATTCCGGAATACACGGTAGTTAAGATAATTACACCGTTCACAACCGGCGCCAACCAAGGCACAGTGGGAAATGCCATCAACGCACACAGACCGATCATCGTACTGGCGGTCTTGAACTTACCACTCTTGCCGGCTGCGATAACCGTTCCTTTGCCAACTGCCACAAGACGAAGACCGGTAACTGCAAACTCACGGGTCAGCACCAGCATCAATGCCCACGCAGCCATCATTCCCCACTGGCAGAACATTGTCATTGCCGCAATGGTCAGCAGTTTGTCCGCCAAGGGATCCAGGAATTTACCGAAATCACTCACCTGATTGCATTTCCGGGCGATCTGTCCATCCACATAATCAGTAAGACTTGCAATGATAAACACCCCAAGTGCCAACCACATCCACAAACCCGGCTGTCCGCCGCTCAAGTACATAAGTACCATGTATACAGGAATAAACGCAACACGAATCAGTGTAATTTTACTTGCTAAAGTCATAATTACTCCTCCAGTACAAAACCTGACAGTTCGCCGTCTGCCACGCCGTCAATACAAACTTTTACAAAGGTACCCTCGATCAGTGCTTCCTGAGAAGCAAGCCAGACACGGCTGTCGATCTCCGGGGAATCGGCATAGGTACGACCGTAAAATTGCTCCATTTCCTCGTCATAACCGTCCACAAGGACCTGGACGGTCTTACCCTGCATAGACGCATTATAATCATCCATAATACGGGATTGGATCAGCTCCACCTGTTGGGCGCGCTGTTGCGCAATTTCAGCATCTACAAAATCCATTTCCGCTGCCGGTGTTCCTTCTTCCGGAGAGAATGGGAATGCGCCCACACGCTCCAGCTTTTGCTCTTTCAGGAATTGACACAATTCTTCAAACTCCGCTTCACCTTCACCAGGCAGACCGGTAATGACACTGGTACGGAGAATCAATCCCGGGATTCGGCTACGCAGCTTTGCAAACAGTTCCTGCAGCAGCTGCCTGTCACCCCGGCGGTTCATCAGATTTAATATCTTGCTGTTGCAGTGCTGAATGGGAATGTCCAAATATTTTACGATCTTCGGCTCTGTTGCCATCACCTCGATCAGTTCATCGTCGATTTCATCGGGATATGTATAATGGACACGAATCCATTCAATTCCATCCACGGTACAAAGCCGGCGCAGCAGTTCTGCCAGCAGTCGCTTATGTTCCGGAAAATCCGTACCATAACGGCTGGTATCCTGAGCAACCACCAGCAATTCTTTTACGCCGTTTGCGGCTAAAACCCGTGCTTCATAGAGGATATCATCCATTTGACGGCTACGGTATTTGCCCCGCAGGTACGGGATAATGCAGTAGGCACAGCGATTATCGCAACCCTCAGCAATCTTGATGTAAGCATAGTGCTCAGGTGTTGTGAGAATGCGTCCGCACTCCTGTTCCGGTGTATCAATAGATGCAAATTCATTGACAGTTTGGTCTGCCAGCACCTTCTCAATAGCAGGTACGATCTCGGTGTAGCTACCGGTACCCAAAATGCCGTCAACCTCCGGCATTTCCTGCAGGATCTCCTGCTGATAACGCTGCGACAGGCAGCCGGTCACAAGAATTTTACCCACAAGTCCCTGCGCCTTCAGCTGTGCCATCTGCAGGATGGAGTCGATTGCCTCTGCCTTGGCGGAATCAATGAATCCGCAGGTGTTGATTACCACCACATCGGCACCGACCACATCTGCCTGCACTGTAAACCCAGCCTCCTGCACACGGTACATCATCCGCTCGCAGTCCACTTGGTTTTTGGCACAGCCAAGGGAAATAAACCCTATATTAGCCATAAATATCCTCCCCGAAATCCGTATTGTCCGAAAAAATTTTCAGTGCCTTACGAATCTCGCTGTAACTGTGACCCCGGCGAAGAAGTGCGTCTACCGTGCGGCGCAGATCTTTTTCATCCCAGGTCTGTCCCAGTTTGGTTTGTAAAAATGCAAGAATTTTCTCAAGCTGATCCGGATAATCAGACAGTGCAGTTTCCCAGTAATCTTTGGGAATCCGCTTTTCATACAGCGCCTGCTTTGCTCGTGCCAAACCGTATCCTTTGGAAATGCATTGCTGTACAATATGCTCAGCTGTCTTTTGATCGTCCAACAAATCCAGATTCGCCATCCAGGCTACTGCCTGTTGCGCATCTTGCTTACTCTCACCCTTTTGCACCAGCCGCCGCTGCAAATCTGCCTTGGAAACACTGCTGGCAGATACAATCCGTACCGCGCGCATTTTGGCAGACATCTGACCTGCAGCGGTGCGCAATTTTGTCAATTCTGCATCATCTAGTTCTTTACCGGCGTACAGGCCAAAATCCTCTACCGTCTGACGGTACAGCCGCATAGTGCTGCCGTCTTCAAATTTCACAGTATACCGCCCTGCCCTGTCCGGCTGGGCGGACACTTTCTCAATCCTCATCGTCAAAATCGTCGGCGCTGATGGCGATCGGCTGTTCTGCAGCACGGGCAGGGGTTCTGGCAGCAGATCCGGCAATCAGCTTCTCCCGAACCTGCGCCTCTACCTGCTCAGCCACATCGGGGTTAGCCTGCAGGAAAGCTTTGACGCTGTCCTTGCCCTGACCGATCCGCTCATCACCCATAGAGAACCAACTGCCGCTCTTCTGAACGATCTCCATCTGAACAGCCAGATCCACCAGTTCACCCCACTTGCTGATGCCTTCGCCGTACATAATGTCAAAATATGCCTCACGGAAAGGAGGAGCAACCTTGTTCTTGACCACTTTAACGCGGGTCTTGTTACCCACCACTTCGCCGCCTTCTTTGATGGACACCACACGACGGACATCCAAACGGACGGAGGAATAGAACTTCAGCGCGTTACCGCCGGTGGTGGTTTCGGGATTGCCGTACATCACACCGATCTTCATACGCAGCTGATTAATGAAGATGACAACACAATTGGTCTTGGCAATGGTGCCAGCCAGTTTCCGCAGTGCCTGGCTCATCAGACGCGCCTGCAGACCCACAAAGGTATCTCCCATCTCGCCCTCGATCTCCTGCTTGGGTACCAGTGCAGCAACAGAGTCAACGACCACCGCATCCACAGCGCCGGACCGCACCAGTGCATCGGTGATCTCCAGTGCCTGCTCGCCGGTGTCCGGCTGAGAAACCAGCATATTATCGGTATCTACACCCAACGCAGCGGCATAAACAGGATCCAGTGCGTGCTCTGCATCCACAAACGCTACTTCGCCGCCCATTTTCTGTGCCTCTGCCAAAATATGCAATGCCAAAGTAGTCTTACCGGAAGATTCCGGTCCGTAAATCTCAATGATACGACCCTTGGGCACACCGCCGATACCCAGGGCGGCATCCAATGCCAAGGAGCCGGTGGGGATGGCATCCACATTCATCGCGGGGGGGGCGCCAGGGCGCATAACAGTGCCCTTACCAAAATTCTTCTCGATCTGAGAAATCGCAGTCTGCAACGCTTTTTTCTTATCGGTTGCCGGGGTAGGTGCTTCATAAGAGGTTTTCTTTGTAGCCATAATTACGCATCCTTCCTGTCGTAACGGGCAAGCACCGCCCGTTCTCTGTCGTTATAATCTCTGGAACGCTCCAGTATTGTAAACCCATTTTCTTCCAGCAGGCTGCAGACAGCATCCCCTTGCCCCATACCAAACTCAAAGCAAAGGAAACCGCCCGGTTTGAGCGCTGCTGTAAAATTGTGTGTAATGGCCCGATAAAAATCAAGACCGTCATTTCCGCCGTGTAATGCCAAATGAGGTTCATAATCTGCGACACTGGCGGGCAATTCTTTCATTTCATCCGTGGTAATATAAGGGGGATTGGATACGATCAAATCAAATTTCCCCAAAAATGCTGCCGGTTTTTCCAGCGCATTCACAGGCACGCAGCTCACTCTGCCGGTGAGTTTTTGCGCCGTTACATTTCGCTTTGCCACTTGCAGTGCATCACGGGAGATATCTGCCAGCGTTACTTTGGCATCTTTCACTCGATTTGCGATTGCAAGACCGATGCAGCCGGATCCGGTGCACAGATCCAAAATTCTGGGATTGCTGCCCAAAAACAGCGCTTGCGAGATAGCAAGATCTGTTACAGCACAAGTATCATCCCGGGGGATCAGCACATCCCGTGTCACAGCGAGCTTCATACCGTAGAAATCCCACTGCCCGATTACATAGGCAAGGGGTTCTCCGTTTAGCAGCCGTTGGGTCAACACAAGCATTTTCTCACAGGTCTGCTCCTGTACATATTGCTCCCGCTGGGCAATCACCTGCTCACGGCTCATACCTGCGGCATAACACAGAAGCTCCCGGGCATAAAGCCCTGCTGTATCTGCATCCTCACGGATCATCAGCACCCGCCGTGTATCCAAATACAGTTCTGAAATTGTCTTTACCAACGGTCGTCACCCTCATTGTTCGGCAGTACCGCTTCCAAGGCTGTAATGCCTACTTCGATCATATTGTCATCCGGTTCATTGGTGGTAAAATTCTGGAACCACATACCCGGCGCAGAGAGGAAACGACTGCAAACATTATCATGTCGACCCACCCAGCGATTGATCTCATAGCTAAACGATACCACCAACGGAAGCAAGAGCAGCTTAAAAACGATCATAATCAGCCTGTACAGGAAGCTACCGTGGATTGCTGCCAGTGCAGGAATCAAGTTAAGCAGCAGTGTGGATGCCACGGAAAACAGCAGAATGGAGATAATCATCACCACCAGCAAAAAGCTGGTACCGCAGCGGGGATGCAGGCGAGTCTGTGCACGGACATTTTCCACCGTCAGTGGCAAACCTGCCTCGTAACAGCGGATGGTCTTATGTTCTGCACCATGATAAGCAAACACCCGCTTCATCTCCCCCATTCGGGACACAAGCAGCATATAGCCACAGAAGATCACAATACGGACAAAACCCTCAACCAAATTCAAAAGCAGGTTATTTTTGATCCAGCGATCAAAGAAACTGCTGATCACCATAGGCAGCAGGAAGAACAGCAGTATTGATAAGCCTAAGCCCATTGCCACCGCAAAGCCCAACACAAGCTGCTGAAATTTCTTATCGCCCAACTTCTTTTCCAGCCACTTATCAAATTTGGAAGGCTCCTGTTGATCTTCCTCCGGAGATAGATCCGCAGAGCGCATCAGTGCCTTCACACCTTGGATCTGTGAATCAAAAAAGACCACAGCACCACGGATAATCGGCCAGTTCAGCGGCGATTTTTTCGGGCGGATTTTCCGATCGGATACCTCAATGGTCAACCCTTCTTTGCCGCGCACCACAATGGCATCCTTCTGAGGACCGCGCATCATCAGACCCTCGATGAGTGCCTGTCCGCCGATCATGGTCTTGAATTTTTCTTGATTTGCCATAGTTGTCCTTTCTCACTGGGTTGCCGGAAGGCGGATCGTCACCAGTGTGCCGCCGGTAAGGGCATTTTCCAGCGTCAGCTCGCCTCCGTGCATCTGCACGATCTCATCGCTGACCGCAAGACCGATACCGGAGCCTCTTGCCTTAGAACTGCCTTTATAGAATTTCTTTTTCACCAGTCCAAGTTCATCCTCCGGAATACCGGGTCCGTAGTCCCGGATCCGCACGATTACATGTTCGTCCTGATAATTAATGCCGGCATCAATGATTTTTCCCTCGCCGCCGTGTTTGACGGCATTATTGAGAATATTCAAAAACACCTGGCGAAGTCTCTGAGGATCGCAGGAAATCTCGGGGATATCCTGATCGTTATCCACATATTTCAAGCTGATGCCTTCCTCAGAAAGGCGGCTGCCATACATAAACACCGTGTCCTCAAACTCTGCCCGGATGTCTACCATCTCCATATTCAAGGTCATCCGGTCATCCTGAATGCGGGTAAAATCCAAAAGATCCAGCACCATATCAGTCAGTCTGTCCGATTCTCTATGAATGATCCGCACACCTCGACGGGTGTCATTGTCCAGCTTGTCAGAGCTGAGCAGAGTTTCGCTCCAGCCGGTGATGGCGGTCAGCGGTGTCCGCAATTCATGGGAAATGGAAGAGATAAAATCCCACTGCAGTTTTTCGTTGGTACTGATCTTTTGGGATAACTCATTAATAACCTTTGCCAAATCACCGATCTCATCATCGAAACGGGTTTTGATCTGGATACCGTAACTGCCGTTGACGATTTTTTGGGATTTGTCAATGATCTCACGCAAAGATACTAAAACAGATTTCATATAGTAGTTGCTGCAAAGCAACACCACCAAAACAAACACCGTCAAAACCGCTATACCGGCAGCAATGATGAAAATGATCTTCTGATCAGTTAGCGCTGTGGGTGCAAAATGATACAAGACACCGAGCACAGCCAAAACACACACGATCTCCAGAATCAAGACCAAAGATAATGTATTTATGAGCCAACGACGGCGCAGACCTTTCAGCAACATGGTCTGCTGTTTTTGTTTTCTTGTTTTCATGCGCCCCATTTGTAACCATACCCCCACACGGTGGTAATATAGGTCGGGTTAGCGGTATCATCCTCGATCTTGATCCGCAGACGACGGATGTTCACATCCACGATCTTCAGTTCCCCTTCATAATCCCTACCCCAAACCGCAGAGAGAATATCTTCACGGGACAGGGCGCGTCCGGGATTCTGCATAAACAGCTTCAAAATTGCATATTCCACCTGGGTCAAACGGATTCTGTTGCTGTTTTTCTCCAAGGTATGATTGCGGGTGTTCATCACAAACGGTCCGTGACTAATAAGTTCGGAGTCCATCCCCCGGTCACCGCCGATACGGCGATAAAGGGCATCGATCCGGGCAGTCAGCTCCGCAGGAGAGAAGGGTTTTGTCACATAGTCATCTGCACCGGTCATCAAACCGGTAACCTTGTCCATCTCCTGTGTGCGGGCAGTGAGCATAATAATACCGATTTGCTTGCTGGTGGCACGGATCCGGCGGCATACCTCAAAACCGTCGATATCCGGCAGCATCACATCCAGAATGGCAACACCGATATCCGGGTATCTGCCCAGCATTTCCAGTGCTTCCATACCGGTGCCCGCCTCGATAGCATCATAGCCGGCGCGTTTGAGGTTGATGACCACAAAACTGCGGATATTCACTTCATCTTCCAGAATAAGAACTTTTTTCATCGTTGTTTCCTCTCTATGTTTCACCTGTATTCTGATTCTGTAACGCTATATTCCTTCTCAACAGTATAGCACATTTGACCGAAAAAGAAAAGCTATTTTACTACGACATTCTCCTGTCCCAGCAATTGTGTCAGTTCATTGAGCATTCGGCTGTCCAGGGTGCATTTACTACCCCGTCGCTGCTTGGTATCGGCAAAGTAGACGACCACAGAGCTTTCTCCCGGGAACATACCCAAGATCGCGCGAATCTTGCCAAACAGCGGTCCCTCCTCGCTGGGAAGACGGATATAAAGGGTACCGTTTTGCAACTGGCGAACCGGTTCTTCCGGCTGGGGTTGATTGGCAAAATCGGACATAGGTCTGGCCCGATTGATGACCAATTGGGGTTCTTTATCATCCCGCACGGAAACTCTGCCGGTGATGACCACAGGTTGATTTTCTTTCAGATAACCGCCGTACTGGCTAAGCACATTGGAAAATGCCAGCATTTCAATGGATGCAGTGTCATCCTCCAGGGTCACATAGGCCATCATAGAATTATTCCGTGTAGTTTTCATCTTGATGGTCTGTACCACACCGGCGATGCTGACGATTTGATCGTCCTGAACAGGATTTTCTTCATCCATCAATGTGCCGATGGGCACCACATGGGTGCCTTTGAGCAGGTGGCGGTAATCATCCATCGGATGACCGGACAGGTAGATGCCGGTGGTTTCCTTCTCCATCAGCATCAGATCCGCTTTACTCATTTCATTCAACTTGGGAATGGGAATTGCCACCGCATCCTCGGTATCCTGCAGCATAGCGAACAGACCCATCTGTCCTTCCAGATTCTTCTTGCGGGAAGATGCGATGGAGTCCATCATGCTGTCATACACCGCCAAAAGTTCACTGCGACGGTAACCGAAGCAATCCATAGCGCCACACTTAATAAAGTTCTCCACTGCGCGTTTATTCAGTTCGCTCTCACCCATCCGCTGGATGAAGTCCTCAAGGGATTGGAACGGACCGCCCTCATTGCGCTTGGCCACCATACTGCGGATCAATCCACGACCCACATTCTTCACTGCGCCCAGACCGAAGCGAATAGAGTCTCCCTCAACCGTAAAGTTATCAAAGGAATGGTTCACATCCGGCGGCAAAGTGGCGATTCCCAACTCCTTACATTCGGCAATATAACCGGAGATCTTGGTAGCAGAATCCAACACAGAGGTCATCAGCGCCGCCATATACTGCTTGGGATAGTGGCATTTCAAATAGGCAGTCTGGTAGGATACCACCGCGTAGCACACCGCGTGGGCTTTGTTGAAGGCATAGTTGGCAAAAGCAACGATCTCATCGTAAATGGATTGTGCCGCCTGCTCGGAAACACCCTTGGCAACTGCGCCGGAGATTCCCTGCTCCTTATCGCCGTAGACGAAGACATTGCGCTCTGCGTCGATGACCTTCATCTTCTTTTTGGAGATGGCGCGACGGATATTATCCGCCTGTCCCATCGTGTATCCGCCCAAGGAGCGGAAGATCTCAATGACCTGCTCCTGATAGACGATACAACCGTAGGTGACCTTCAAGATTGGTTCCAAAAGGGGTGTTTTATAGGTGATTTTCCGATGGTCCAGCTTATTGGCGATAAAGGTAGGTATGGAATCCATAGGACCGGGGCGATACAGTGCCACAATAGCCGTCATATCCTCGATAGAGGTTGGCTTCATATTCACGCATACACCGGTGATACCGGCAGACTCCAGCTGGAACACACCTTGCGTCTTGCCCTCGGCAAGCATTTGGAAGGTTGCAGGATCATTATCCGGCACTTTTTCAATGTCAAAGTCCGGCTCCAAAAGACGGATCTGGCGCTCTGCATCTTCGATCACTGTCAGATTTCGCAGACCTAAAAAGTCCATCTTCAAAAGACCCAATTCCTCGATGGTGGTCATGGTATACTGGGTGACGGTGGTATCTTCATTGCGGGACAGGGGCACATAGGTATGCACCGGATCGGCAGTGATCACCACACCGGCTGCGTGGGTGGAGGTATTTCTGGGCATACCCTCCAAGCTCATAGCCGTGTCGATCAGTGTCTTGACCCGCTCGTCTCCATCGTACATCTCCTTCAGCTTGGGAGATACATTCAACGCTTCTTTCAGCGTAATGTGCAAAGGCATAGTGGGCACCAGCTTTGCCACCACATCCGTCTCCGCATAAGTAAAATTCAGCGCACGACCCACATCACGGATGGCGCCACGGGCAGCCATCGTACCGAAGGTAGCGATCTGCGCCACATGGTCAGTGCCGTATTTTTTCATCACATAGTCGATGACTTCACCACGGCGTTCCTGACAGAAGTCTGTATCGAAATCCGGCATACTGACTCGCTCGGGATTCAAAAACCGCTCGAAGATCAGTGTGTATTTCATAGGATCTACTTCCGTGATATGCATACAGTAAGCAACAATAGATGCCGCACCGGAACCACGACCGGGTCCCACAGGAATCCCCTGCTCCTTGGCATAACGGATAAAATCCCAGACGATCAAATAGTAGTTGACATAGCCCATCCGGCTGATAACGCTGATCTCATACTCCAGCCGTTCTCTGTAATCATCCGGCGCTTCCGGATACCGCTCACGGAAACCATCTTCACAGAGCTTGCGGAAGTATTCCTCATTGGTATACCCTTCCGGCACCGGGAATGAGGGCAAGTGATACTCGTTGAAAACAAACTCCAAATTGCAGCGGTCTGCGATCTTTGCTGTGTTTTCTATAGCCTCGGTGCAACCGGGGAATAACTGACGCAGTTCATCCTCGCTTTTTAAGTAAAATTCCTCTGTTTGGAATTTCATCCGGTTGGGATCATCAACAGTCTTGCCTGTCTGCACGCACAGTAGTACATCCTGCATCCGGGCATCTTCTTTCCGAAGATAATGGGCATCGTTGGTAATAATCAGCGGCAGACCGGTTTCCCGGGCGATACGCATGACACCTTGATTGACAGGGGTCTGCTCGGGAATCCCATGATCCTGCAATTCCAGATAGAAATTGTCTGCACCGAAAATATCAGCAAGCTCCAGTGCATAGGCCTTGGCAGCATCGTAATCCTCCTGCAAAAGTCGCTGAGGAATCGCACCGGCAAGGCAGGCAGAGGTGGCGATCAAACCTTCGTGGTGCTCCCGCAAGAGGGCAAGATCCACTCTGGGTTTGCCGTAAAAACCATGGGTAAAAGCCTCGGAAACAAGATAGCACAGATTTTCGTAGCCGGTTCGGTCCTTACACAGAAGCACCAAATGGTAGGGGTCATTGTCAACCCCGTGGACACGGTCGGACATAGCCCGAGGCGCTACATACACCTCGCAACCGATGATAGGCTTAATACCGGCAGCCTTTGCCGCCTTATAAAAGTCAATACAGCCATACATAACACCGTGGTCAGTAATGGCAACGGCTGTCTGACCCAGCTCCTTGACTCTGTTCATCAGCTCGGAGATCCGGCAGGCACCGTCCAGGAGGCTGTACTCTGTATGCAGATGTAAGTGTACAAAGCTCATTGTGTTCCCTCCTGTGCCATCTGTACCAACTTTTTCAGTCGATGATTCATGGCGGGTTTGCTGATGGGTGGTTGCATCATAGAGGCCAATTCCGTTAGAGAGGCTTCCGGATTTTCCAATCTGGCAGATGCAGCCTGCAAAAGCTTGGCAGGCAGGGTTTGATACAACCCTCTTTCCTGCAAAATACGGATCGCAGCCAACTGTTCCTGCGCCGCCTCTACCACTTTGGAGGTATTGGCATCGTCACAATTGCAGCGGCGATTGACCTTGTTGTTCAATTCTTTTTCCAATTTGGCTTCCATAATACCCATAGCGGCAACCGATGCTCCTAAATAGGCAAGGAAGTCAGAAATCAAGTCGCTCTGTTTCAAATACAACACATGACCACCGCCACGGGTGGCTGCTTTCGGCTGGAATCCCAATACATCCTGCATCAGGCTGTTGCACTCACGGGCAACACTTCTGTGAGTGGTCGCCAGTTCAATATGATATCCCTTGGCCGGGTCTGTAACGGAACCACCTGCCAAAAATGCACCTTTCAAAAAAGCAGCTTTGCAACACTCTTCCTCTACAACAGGCAGGTTAATGTGCAACGAAAGTGTATCTTTGGCATCAAAGCCATAGCAATCCATAATCCGATGGATCTTTTCCTTATCGGTAATTTGAAAGTTCAGCTTGCCACCGGTATTCTCATCCGGCACCATATCAAAAGAGACAGAAAACGCTTTCTTAAACAACTTAGGCAGCAGTGCGCCAAATTCCCGACTCTCCGTAATAATGCGAATGCCATCAGCGCTAAAACTATTGCAAAACAGCAATATTCCAAAGCATTCGGCCAAGGCGCAACAATGCTTTATCGGATTATAACGACAGACTTCAGCTTTTGCGCTGCCAGAAAAAGAAACCGCCATGGTCGAACACTCCTTTCATTTACCAAATACGAATTTCCGGTTCTAACCGGATGCCGTGTTTTTCATAAACCGTTTGGGAAACATCCCTGAGTAACGTCTTTACATCGTCTGCCGTGGCGCCGCCCAGATTCACAACAAATCCGGCATGTTTTTCCGATACAGCCGCGCCACCGACTTGATAACCCTTCAAACCCGTTTGATCGATCAATGCAGCAGCATAACCGCCCACAGGACGCTTAAAGGCAGAACCGGCAGAGGGCAGATCCAACGGCTGCGAAGCTCTGCGGCGGGTCATCAGATCCTGCATAACCGCGCGGATCTCCTCACTCGGCTTGGGTGTCAGCGCAAACACAGCACTGACCACAATACCGCCCTCCTCTTCCAGGCGGCTATGGCGGTAGGAAAATGCCATTTGATCACCGGAAAGCACGCGCAAAGCACCTGCCATATCCATAACTTCTACCTGTGTGCACACTTGGGCAATCTCACCGCCGTAGGCACCGGCATTCATATACACACCACCACCGACGGAGCCGGGGATTCCATGAGCAAATTCCAGACCGGATAAACCCAAATTGGCAGCGTAAACAGCCGCGCGAGCCATCGATACACCGGCAGAGACCCGGATATGGGTTTCGTCCAACTGCTCTAAGCTGTCAAGACAATCCTTCATACAGATGACCAGTCCCTGTAATCCTGCATCCGGTACCAAAACATTGGTGCCTGCACCTAAGATAGCAGCTTTACAGTCCAACAAAGCGGACATTTTAAGAATTTCCGCAAGTTCATCTCTGCTTTTGGGAAATGCCATTACCTCGCAAGGTCCGCCAATGCGGAAGGATGTATGCTTTCCCATCGGTTCATTCAGGCGAAGTTCCGAAGTTGGGTGCAAAGCAGTTAATTTCTGCTGAAAATCGGTCATAAATGTCACAAACTCCTCCAGGACATAATTATTTACAGTATAGCATATTCAGCAATAATATGCAATTATTCTGAGTATGTTTTTTTAACAAAAAACAGCCGTGTTTGAACAACACGGCTGTCTGTATGCAGATATTTACTTTTCTACGATTTCCAAAACTTCCATAGGGCAGGCCTTCACGCAGATACCGCAAGCGATACACTTACTGGTAGGACCTTCCTTGGGGGCAACCATAACCTTCATGGGGCAAATCTCAACACACTTGCCACAGGAGGTACACAGCTTCTTGTTGATCATGTACACACCGGTCTTGGGATTCTGTGTGATGGCACCGGCTTCACAAACCTTGGCGCACTTACCACACTGGATACATGTCATAGGCTTGGCAGCGCCGTTCTTCTCTACGATCTGGATGCAGGAAAGATCCTGATGGAACTGCTTGTAGAAAGCCTCAGAGCAGGCAGCGACGCACTGCAGGCAAGCCATACACTCTACACTTTTTTTGACAGCGAGCTTCTTCATAGGAAAAAATCTCCTTTATCATTAAATTTCCCAACTATTATACAGCATCTGTTTCAAAATAGCAATGGCTTATTTTCAAAATTTGTCGTTAAATCTTGTTTTTATTCAGAAATGGCGGACATTTCCTGTCTAATGCCATGTGTGTCGGAAATACTACTGTTGTAATCTATAAATACAGGAGGTTGCTTATGAAAAAAATATTTATTTTCGTCATAGGTCTTATTATGGCATTTGCTCTGTGTGCTTGTGGCTGCGATAACAACCAGCAGGCTACCACACCCTCTGTCAACACAACACCCACCACACAAACGAATGTAATGCCCACCGACTCTATGACCATTCCGGTACCTGAGACCAATATTCCCGACACCGGTGTAGACGACACCCTGCCCGGCGGCATTGGCGGCGGCATCGGTGGTGGTATGACTGAGAACACAGGTGTTAACCGTTCCCCTGTGTAACAAAAAACAGGGTGTGTGATCACACCCTGTTTTATCCTTTACAGGATACTTATATAGCGGTTAAGATTCTTCTTCATTCGTTCAGCAGCTTCTACGGCAAGCGCTACAGGTTCGCCGGTCTCCTCTTTCCAAGCCGCCAATACTGATTCACCAACGCAAGCTACTGCCCCGTGTCCCAGCTTATCAAAGGCCATACTGCAATTTTTGGCATTGGCACCGGAATAATCAAAACCGTCAATCAGCAAAAACATCTGAGGATATTTGCTGCGGAGCATTTCCAGTTTTTCACCGGATGTGGCAGGTCCCATGCCGCCGATACGGCTGTAACCACAGCGGGCTATGTAATCTTCACCAAGCAGTTTTGCCATATCCGCTGCCACAGTATAGACCAAGCGGGTACCTGCCAACAGGTCTTGCAATTCCGAGGCAGATTTGTTTGCTGTTCGCAATGCCATAAACAGGTCAAAATCATAGCTTTTCAGCAGCTGCACAAAGGGTTTTATTCCGTCACTGCCCAAATAACCGGATAAAAGCAAACCGTCAAACCGCCATTGCTCAGACAATGTTTCTGCTGCAAGCTCCGCCGCGCGGGGAGTATGGATCGCAGGTGCTTCCAGCAGGATATAATAGCCCTGTTCATTGGCTGTATCCAAGAGCTGAGAAAGGGTCTTAATACCTTCTGTACCTTGTATAGCAAAGGAGCCGAAATCAAACCGAACAGCAGGCGCAACATCTTTAAGGGCAAGCAGGATTGCTTTGGCATAAGCACCGTAAGACGCACATACACCGGATTCGGCAGAGTGATATTCCGGGGGTATGTGCTTGGCATCCAAGCAGAACATTACCATAGACGGGTTCTTTAATTTACGGATTCCGTTTTGCAGTTTATCGACAGACATAAGCTCCCCTCCTTTTTATTTTTTATTATAGCATACCATTGGGCAAAATGCAAAGGTGAGAAACCTTTCCAATCGTGTTTTTTTGACAAATGGGAACACTAACACCGGAAAGGAGGCGATAACATGAAAGTGAAAACTCTTGCAATTACGTTGGGTGTCGGTGCCGCCGCTGGCGCGGTGGCGATCTTGGCTATGCCCCGGAATAATCCCACCCGCAGACTTGCCGCAAGGGCAGCTGATAAGGTAGAAGATGTGGCGTGGAGAGTTTCCGCCAAGCTTACCGATGAATTTGACCTGTAACAAAAAAGGTAGACACAGCAATCGTGTCTACCTTTTCAATTTATTCGGTTTTTAACTGGATTTCTCCGTTTTCTACAGAGATTTTCAGTGCAGAAATAGGCTTTTCAAAGGAATCGATGATCTTCTCACTGATAGGATCTTCCAGACTTCTTTGGATTTCACGACGGAGATTCCGCGCACCGTAGGTAACAGAATAGGCTTTCTCCACCAAGTAATTACGAACGGTTTCGTCCCAAGTGAGCGTAAGTCCCCGATTCTCCAAACTTTGGCGAAGCTCTTCCAGCATAATGTCCGCAATGCCAAGGAAATTCTCCTCTGTCAAGCGGTTGAAGGTAATGATCTCATCCACACGGTTGATAAACTCAGGACGCAAAAATTCCTTCAGTGCGCCCATAGTTTTCTCCCGGATCATATCATTGTCGGTCCTGCCAAAACCCAGACCGCCTACCCTGCCCTCAGAACCGGCATTGGAGGTCATAACGATGATGGTGTTTTCAAAATTCACCACACGACCTTGGGCATCGGTGATGCGACCGTCATCCAGCACCTGCAAAAGCACATTCAGTACATCCGGATGTGCCTTCTCGATCTCGTCAAACAGCACCACAGAATAGGGTTTGCGGCGGATCTTCTCCGTCAGCTGACCAGCCTCATCATAGCCCACATAGCCGGGAGGAGAACCGATCAGCTTGGAAACGGTATGTTTTTCCATAAATTCCGACATATCCAGACGGATCAGAGCATCCACAGAGTCAAACATATCGTTGGCAAGGCACTTGACAAGTTCTGTCTTGCCCACACCGGTAGGTCCCACAAAGATAAAGGAAACAGGCTTTTTCTTGGGGCTGATGCCTACCCGGTTTCTGCGAATAGCTTTCGCTACCGCCTCCACCGCCTCGTCCTGACCGACAATGTGCATTTTTAAGCGGTCAGCAAGACCCTTGATCTGCTGATATTCCTGTGCCTTGATTTTGCTGGCAGGGATCTTTGTCCAAAGCTCAATGATTCGCGCAAGGTTTTCGATGGTTACTGCAGGCGCGGGGATTTTTTCTAATTCCTCAATTTCCGCTTCCAACTGGCACAACTTGCTGCGAATGGTGGCAAGCCGCTCATAATGCTCATTCTCCGTATCCTCGGTGAGCATACGCAACTCCAGTTCATAGTCATCCCGCTCTTTTTTCTTCTCCGCCCGCAGGGAAATTTCCTTGCAGCGCAGGTTGACATCCGAACACGCTTCATCCAGCAGATCAATGGCTTTATCCGGCAGGAAGCGGTCGGTAATATACCGCTCAGACAGCACTACGCACTGACGGGCAATCTCCGGAGAGATCGATACACCGTGGAAATCGGCATAGCTCTTAGCAATGCCCTGCATAATCTGGCAAGCCTCCTCAACGGACGGCTCACTGACAGTTACAGGCTGGAAACGCCGCTCCAATGCCGCATCCTTTTCAATATGCTTGCGGTATTCATTGAAAGTAGTTGCGCCGATGACTTGAATTTCACCCCGGGACAGCGCCGGTTTTAAGATATTTGCCGCATTCATAGAACCTTCGGCATCGCCTGCGCCCACGAGATTATGCACCTCGTCGATTACCAGAATGATGTTGCCGCAGGTCTTGATCTCGGAAATCAAGCTCTTCATACGGCTTTCAAACTGACCACGGAATTGGGTGCCCGCTACCAAAGCGGTCAAATCCAGCAAAAACACCTCTTTATCCCGCAGTTTATAGGGCACATCCCCGGCAGCAATGCGCTGGGCAAGTCCCTCGGCAATGGCGGTCTTACCAACACCCGGCTCACCGATCAGACAAGGGTTATTCTTTTGCCGGCGGTTCAGAATTTGGATGACGCGCTCTGTTTCCACATCTCTGCCGATGACCTTATCCAGCTTACCCTCACGGGCGCGACCGGTTAGGTTCAAGCAGTAACTATCCAGGAATTTATGCTTTTTATTTCCCTTCGCTTTGGGATTTTCCTGCTCATCGGCAGGCTCCTGCTTCTTAGCAGGCTGGTTATCCCGCTCAGCGCCCATACTCTCCATCAACTGATTAAACAGAGGGAATGTAGCTGTACGGCTTTCCGGTTCATCAGGATCGTCGCTTTCCATCTGACCGAACATACTGCTCATTTCATCGGTAAGCGAGTCCAGATCATCCTCAGAAAAACCCATCTGCTTCACCGCCGCATCAATCTGGGGAATACCCAGACTCCGGGCGCATTTGAGACAATAACCTTCATTCATACTCACACCGTTTTCAATCTTCGTAATAAAGACAACGGCCATATTTTTCTTACATTTTGTACACAATTTTGGCTGCATACGCTTCTCACAACCTTTCTTCCGGTAGGATACCACAAAATATCCGGAAAAGGAAAAACAATTTATGAATTTTCGTCAGTGGCAGGATATTCAAATTTATCCACACCGTCATCATACCACAAATGGGTCATGTACAACCCCCCCGGCGGTACGGTGGGGCCGGCAGCGGTGCGGTTGCCGCTGTCAAGGATCTCGCCGATCTCCTCCGGTCGGATCTTTCCTTCGGCAGCATACACCACCGTACCTGCCATCGCCCGGGCCATATTATAAAGGAATCCATTGGCGCAGACCTTCAGTTCGATGATATTCCCCTTCCGCTCTACATTGTAATAATATACTGTCCGAACGGTAGATTTCACATCCGTACCCACGCTGCGCACTGCCGCAAAATCGTGAGTCCCAACAAACTGTTCCGCTGCCGCCTGCATAATTTTTTCATCCAAATGCTTGGGATAGAACCACGCACGATTCACATAAAATGGGTCACGGACACGGGAATTATAGATGGTATAGGTGTATTCTTTGCGGACACAGGAGCCGATGGCATTGAAGTTCTCATTCACTTCCATCGCCTTACTCACCACGATATCCATCGGCAGATGGGTGTTCAGCGCATAGGGTAGACGCTCCACCGGAATGGTAGACTTCGTGCGGAAATTTGCCACATACACCCTTGCATGGACACCGGCATCGGTGCGTCCGCAGCCGGTGACATGGACATCATGACCCACCACCATTTCGATGGCCTTTTGCAGGGTTTGCTGGACAGTGGCAAGATTTTTTTGGATCTGCCAACCGTGGTAAGCGGTACCCTCATAGGTCAAAAACAAAGCAATATTACGCATAATTTCCTCACAGACCAAAATTTGCCACAACGATCTGAACACCAACCAAGCACAAAAGCAGTACGAATGCGCCATAATCAAACCGCTTAAACCGCAGCAGTTTCATCTTGGTGCGTCCGTCACCGCCGTGGTAACAGCGGCATTCCATTGCTGTCGCTAACTCATCTGCACGGCGGAAAGCGCTGATAAACAGCGGTACCAAAATCGGCACCAATGCCTTGATGCGCTGCATCAAACTGCCGTTTTCAAAATCTGCGCCTCTTGCCTTTTGCGCAGAGATGATCTTATCCGTCTCTTCGATCAGTGTGGGAATAAACCGCAGGGCAATGCACATCATCATCGCCAGCTCGTGAACCGGCAGACGGATCTTCTTCAAAGGGTTCAAAAGAGATTCTAAGCCGTCTGTCAAACCGATGGGAGAAGTGGTGTAGGTGAGCAAAAAGGTAGCGGAAATCAGCATTAAAATCCGAATCACCATAAATATTGCCCGGGTCACACCCTCCAAAGTAATGGTTATCTTCCAAAAATGCAGCAAGACTGTATCGCCACCGGTAAAAAACAAATTCAAAATGCCGGTAAATATCAGAACAAAAACCAGCGGTTTCATACCGCGGACAATCGCTTTTACCGGAATTTTAGACAAACCGATGGAAATAGCCAAAAACGCAAAAGCGATCCCATATCCCACCCAGCTGGACGCTGTAAACAACGCAACGATATAAAAAATCAAACCGAGCAGTTTGGTGCGGGGATCCAAGCGATGGACAATGGAATTTCCCGGGAAATACTGACCCAAAGTAATGTCTTTAAGCATGGGCATTTCCCTCCTTGAGCCGGCACAGCTCCGCAACCGCCTGCTCCAGTGTATACACTGCGTTCACAGCGATACCCTTTGCCTGCAACTGCAGAAACAGCCGTGTGACCTCCGGAATGTCCAAACCCATATCCGCCAGTGCCTGTGCGTGGGCAAAGACCTCCAAAGGCGTACCGTCCATAGCAAGGGTAGAATCGTTCATCACCAGCAAGCGGGAAGCAAGACGCGCCACATCGCTCATAGAGTGGCTGACCATCATAATGGCCGCATTTTTTGACTTGCGGTAGTTTTCAATATTCCGAAGAACTTCCTCCCTGCCCTCCGGGTCAAGACCGGCGGTGGGTTCGTCCAAAATAAGGACTTCCGGTTCCATTGCGATCACACCGGCAATGGCTACACGGCGCTTTTGTCCACCAGAGAGGTCAAAGGGCGACACTTCCAACTGGGAATCGGTCAAACCGACAAACCCGGCTGCCTCCCGGACACGGCGGTCTACTTCCTCACGGGACAGACCCATATTTTTGGGGCCAAAAGCAATATCTTTGTAAACCGTTTCCTCAAACAGCTGGTATTCCGGATACTGGAACACCAAGCCAACACGAAAACGGCTCTGTCGGGTCAGCTTTTTGTCGGACCAGATATCCTTTCCGTCCAGCAAAATCTTGCCGGAGGAAGGCTTCAAAAGTCCGTTCAAATGCTGCAACAAAGTGGACTTACCGGAGCCGGTATGTCCGATCACACCGATAAACTCCCCCCGCTCCACGGAAAAGGACACATCCTTCAGGGCCGTGTGGGCAAAGGGCGTACCGATGCTATAAGTATGATGTAGGTTTTGAACCTGCAAAATAGGTGCCAATTTTCTAACCTCCAGTGGGTCAGGTCTTTAGCAAATCATAAAGTACCTGCGCACATTCTTCTGTATTCAATCGGTCTAAAGGAAGGGTAAAACCCTGTTTGTTCAAGCTGTGGAACAGTTCCACCGTCTCCGGCGCAGCAAGTCCCAATTTATGGAGTGTCTCCACTTGAGAAAATACCTGTTGGGGTGTGCCGTCCAGTGCAATCTTGCCTTTATCCAGTACCACAACCCGTTGCGCTTGCGCAGCTTCATTCATATGGTGGGTGATCAGAATCACAGTGATCCCCTTTTCCCGGTTCAGCCGCGCAATCGTTTCCATAACCTCACGGCGACCCTTGGGATCCAGCATAGCGGTGGGTTCATCCAGCACAATGCACTTAGGCTCCATAGCAATGACACCTGCAATGGCAACCCGCTGCTTCTGTCCGCCGGAGAGAAGATGGGGAGCATGGTTGCGGTAGTCATACATCCCTACCTCCTTCAACGCTGCATCCACACGCTGGCGAATCACAGGAGAGGCGACTGCTAAGTTTTCCGGTCCGAAGGCAACATCCTCCTCCACCACATTGGCAACAATCTGGTTATCCGGGTTCTGGAAGACCATACCCACGGTTCTGCGGACAGCGATGAGCTTTTCCGGGTCAGAGGTATCTACACCGCCGACATATACTTTACCGCCGCAAGGCAGCAAAATACTGTTAAAATGCTTGGCAAGGGTGGATTTACCACAGCCGTTGCTTCCTAAAATCGCAACAAATGTGCCTTCTTCTACCGTAAGATTCAAATCTTCAAACACGGTAATGCCGGATGTGTCCGACACACCCGGATAAGTATAGGATAAATGCTCAACAGAAATAATATCGCTCAAATCTCTATCTCCCGATCTTTAAGGTGTCCAGCGGCCAGTTGCGCCGCAGGGCAGAATCAGTCCGGTGGTCTTTACCGGCAGACCCAATTCTCCTACTGCTGTGCTGCCGCCGTGGACATCACCGAACACCACATTGGATGCATAACCCACCGCAGAGGGGGCAAGTCCAGTCGTGTAGGAATTGATGATCACAAACAAGGGGTTATCCGTCAGCAGCTTGCCCACTTCCAGCAGGAAGGGGTAAAAACTGGTTTCCATTTTCCAGATCTCACCGCTGGGACCCCGCCCATAGCTGGGCGGATCCATGATGATACCGTCATATCGCCGACCGCGGCGAATCTCCCGTTGGATAAATTTACCGCAGTCATCCACGATCCAGTGGATAGGTTTATCTGCCAAGTCGGATGCCACAGCGTTCTCTTTTGCCCAGGCAACCATACCCTTGGAGGCATCCACATGGAACACCTCCGCACCGCCGGCAGCTGCCGCCAAGGTGGCACCGCCGGAGTAGGCAAACAGGTTCAAAACTCTGGTGGGTCTACCGGCAGAGGCAACCGTATCCCGGATAAAATCCCAGTTTGCCGCCTGCTCCGGAAACACACCGGTATGCTTGAAGTTCATCGGCTTGACATTAAATGTGAGGTAATCTTTATACCGGATCTGCCAACGCTCCGGCAGATTATGGTCAGACCAGTGACCGCCACCGGTGGAAGAGCGGATATACCGGGCATCATACCGCTTCCACGCCGGGTGGGTATGGGGCGTATCCCAGATCACCTGGGGGTCCGGGCGGACAAGGGTATACTTACCCCACCGCTCCAACCGTTCACCGGCAGAGGTATCCAGCACTTCATAATCTTTCCATTCATCGGAAATCCAAATCATCTGTTTCTCCTTTGCATACTGCTTACTGACCATGCGCCGGACAGACCTGATAGGGTGCCCGGACAGTTTGGCTGAGGTTGTTTTTTATACCTCTGAACCAGCCGTCAGATCCGTCTGCATTGATATAATATACATAATCATTCCGCAAGTAATCCCGCAGCAGTTTATAAGGCTCGGCCTTCAACATACTGTCGATCTCACTCTGGGTCAATTTTACCAAAGATCTCTGGGTTATCTTAATGGAGGAATTCGTCTTTGCAAGCTCCTTGCACCGATCCGATGCCACACCTCCACCGGAGCAATAGTCCACAAACACATGCTTATCGCAGGTTTCTTTTGGCATATCCTCCGGATATACCACTGCCTGGCTGGTCGTAATAAAGTCAGACGGATCGATCGGTTTCATCAACCGCACATCCTTGCTGCAGGCCGCAGTTGCGATTTTACCGGAATGCAGGCAAATATTCACTGACTGCAGTCGGTTACTGCCATAAAGCAAGAGGTTACTCTTTCCGCTGTGCAAAGGACCCATAACCTTTTTGAACAGCGCAGCGGCAGGGTTATTGGCATTGATACAATTGATGGATTCCGGGTCGTCAAAGCCGCACCACACTGCTGCCGTGTAATAACCGGTGTAACCGCAGTACCAGCGGTCGTGGTTATCACCGGAGGTACCGGTCTTGCCGGCGGTGGTGATTCCATAAGCATTGGACAGATTTGCCTCGCTGCCGGTGCCTTCAACGGTTGCAGCAGTCAGACAATAGTTCATATAGTCCACAGTTTTCTGACTGAGAATCTGCTCAGACTCCTGCGAATTGTCCAAAATCAAATTACCTTTGGCATCATACACCTTCGTAAATGTTCTGCCTCTACGATATTCACCTTCATTGGCAAAGGTCGCAAAAGCGCTTGCCATATCCCGTACGGTGACACCGATGGTCTGTGCGCCCAAAGCCAAAGGTCCAAAGTCCAAATCGCTGTGAACTCTGCCATCAGCATCCACATAGCGCTCTACGAAGGTGGAAAGGCGGAACTTTTCGGTGGCAAATTTATAGGCATAATTGATGCCGGAACGCTCCAGCGTGTTGGCAGATACCGCATTAACAGAACGCACCACTGCCCGATAGATGGTACGGGCATAAGAATAGCTTCTGGTATCGTTTAGCGGGTATGCGCCGTTATCATAACTGATGGGCAGATCTTTGATCACCGTTGCCGGCGTGATGGCACCGGATTGGAAAGCCGGTGCATATACCGTCAACGGTTTAATTGACGAACCGGATGGCCGCTCGGCATCCGTTGCCCGGTTCCAGGCATCGTGCTCTGTCTTTTCACCCACACCGCCTGACATTGCCACTATGTCACCGGAGCGATTATCGATGATAACTATGGCAGATTGCAGCTGCTGACCGCCACGGGTATCGGGAATCTCATTCAAGTTCGTATAGATCGCATCCACCTTATCCTGGGCATTCTTGTCAAAGGTGGTATAGATACTGTAACCGCCCTTTTGGATCTGCTGCAGCATCATCTCGCGGGTGGAGCTGTTCCACTGGAAACCTGCCTTCTCTGCCATTGCCTTGGCAACATCCTCCAAAACCGTGTCGCCGAACCAGGAATATACATCCTTGGAATTGTCCTTCAGTACCAGTGTTTGGGTATTGCAAGTGGGACAGTAATAGGCGGTACCTTCCAATTTATAGGTGCTGACAGTTCCCCGGTAGCCACAGGCATCGTTGTCACAGGTGGCAAGGCGGTCTGCATCAGCCACACCTGCCTTGAGTACCAGCTCCTGCGCAATGGCAGACTGGTAAGTTTCCTCACCCAGCCATCCCTGCTGACGCATAGACCACAGGACATCCTCTTTGCGCTTTTTGTTGTTTTCAAAGTTCTGATAGGGGTCGTAATAAGTGGGAGAGTTGGTGATACTGATAAGACTTGCACATTCGGCAGGTGTCAGAAGCTCCAGTTCCTTGCCGAAATAGGTCTCAGCAGCACTGCGGACACCCCGACAGCCCTGACCCAGGTAGATACAATTGAGATACATCTCCATAATGGTATCCTTGTGATACCGTTTTTCCAACTGCAAGGCCCTGAAAATCTCCAGCACCTTCCGCTGTACTGTTACATCGTCAGCAGATTCATCTTCAAAGAGCAGCAGGTTCTTGATGAGCTGCTGGGTAATACTGGAACCGCCCACGGAGTCATCGCCGAAGAACATTCTGGCACAAGCTTTGATGGTGGTGACCCAGTCCACACCCTGGTGGGTATAGAACCGCTTATCCTCAATGGCGATGGCTGCATGGACAAGGTCCTTGGGAATATCCTCAAGATCCGCCCATTTACTGCTGGTAGTGGCAAAGATCTGCTGATAGACCTGAATATCGCCGTTCTGATCCACATAATACATCACGGAGTTCTTGTCCATCTCAACATCTTCGATATTCATACCTGCCATCGGCAAAATGTCATCCTGCAGATAATCGCCCAGGATGCCCACAAATACAAAACCGCACACAATGCCAATCAACAGCACTGTGATCATAGCGCCAAGCAAGACCTTCAACACAGAAAAAGTAATACCGAGGCCTCTCCGCACCGAACCGACACTCCAGTGGGGTTGCCAGTTCTGTCTGGGTTGATCCTTCCTTTTCTTATTCTTTTCGCTCATAATATACCCTCCATCGTTCCGGCAGCAATGCCGTCATGGCCTGTTTTCAAAACGCAATAGCATATAACCATACTATCGTTCATATCATTATAGCATATCCTGCATCAAAACGAAAGACCTAATTTGTAAAATATACTATTTTATATTATGCCCATTTCACAAGAATTTCACCTGTATGTTTACACACATAAAAGAAGCCGCGCAGGATATAATAAATCTGCGACCGCTTCCCACTTGATTTTCCCAAAGATTTTCTGTAAAATATACCTACAACACAAATGGAGGTATTACCTATGTCTGATGAATACGGTTCTGATTTCATGACCATCGTGGACGAGGACGGCACTGAATATGAGCTGGAAGTCCTGACCACTATGGAATATAAGGGTGCGACTTATCTTGCCGTGATTCCCGCTACCGACGAGGAAGTAACAAGCCTGGAAGTCAGCATTCTTAAATCCGTTGATGAGGATGATGAAGATGGTCCTATTTTGTGCGCCATCGAGGACGATGAGGAACTGGAAGCTGTATACGCACTGATGATGGAACATCTGTACGCGGAAGACGACGAGGATTGACACACTTCCTGCTTGGTGCGTAATGTGTCTTGTTGGACCCACATTTATATCTAGGGATGTTAGACTTCCCTGTTGGATTGCAGACCTCCCGCCTATGCTATGACATCAGGTGGACGTTGGGAGCAGCTAAAACAGAGAGCGGCAACCCACCTGCCTTATCGTGCAGGTCATAATCGGATGCATACGGCCAAAGCGGGTGTGGCATGGGGAGCTTAGCTCCCCATGTTTTTTAATAAAAATGTAAACTTTCTTGCAATTTTCGTCAAACTGAAAGAACCCTCTTGCAACTGACGAACAAATCGGTTATAATAGCTTGAATCGTGTGCCCAATGGGTCGCAAAATATTACCTATCGCAAATGAGAGGATTGATTACATGAGTGCATCCACTAAGAAAAAACTCCGCAAGGAGGCTGCTGCCGCAATGCTGACCGAAAAGCAGAAAGCGGAACTGGCTGAAGCCAAAAAGACCAAGGCTATCACCATTTCCTTTATCGCTATTATGCTTGTTGTGGTTCTGTCCGCTGCCGCTATTTTGACCGTTCGGGGTGTGAACAACTCCGGTGTGATTGAAAGAAACACCATCGCCGCTGTCATCAACGGAGAGAATATGGACAGCATCCAGATGAACTACTACTACATCGATCACATCCGGAATATGCATCAGCAGTGGACGGACATGTACGGTGAAAACATGAACACCACGCTGTCCTTTATGGGTCTGAATCTGAATGCGCCTTTGAACGAGCAGAAGAGCTCTATGGCCGATGATAAGACCTGGGCTGAATATTTCCTGGATGGTGCCCTTGAGAAAGCACGGACTGACTACGCTCTGTATAACAAGGCTATGGCTGAAGGTTTCAAGCTGTCTGAGGAAGATCAGGCTGCATTGGACAGCGGTGCGCAGATGATGGAGATCTACGCTGTTTACGGTGGTTACAGCTCCGTTAACAAGTATCTGCAGGCTATCTACGGCTACGGTGCTAGCGAAAAGTCCTACGCAAAATACTCCGAGATCTCTACCGTTGCATCTGCATATTACAATCAGTACAGTGACTCTCTCACTTATAACGACGCTGCTATTCGCGAGCATGAGAAGGATAAGTTTGATAACTACTCCTCCTTCAGCTACGCACTGTACTCCGTAAATGTTTCCGATTACCTGACCGGCGGCACCAAGGCTGAAGACGGCACCACCACCTACACCGATGACGAGAAGGCTGCTGCTCAGAAGAAGGCTGAGGAAATCGCTAACCAGCTGGCAGCTACCGGCAATTTGGACGCTCTGGACAAGGCTATTTCCGAGTTGGAAATCAATAAGGACAAAGAGCCCAGTGTCGTCAGCACCAAGAACGATGTTGTTAAGTACACCGCACTGTCTACCGATTTCCAGAAGTGGCTTGCTGACAAAGAGCGCAAGGCCGATGACATCACTGTGCTTGTTAACGAGTCCACCTCTTTGGATGCCGACGGCAAAGAAATCAAGACTGTCAACGGATATTATGTATTGGCCTTTATGGAGCGCATCGATAACGAGCGTCCCCTGGCAAATGTCCGTCACCTGCTTGTCAATTTTGAGGGCGGCACCACCGATGCAAAGGGCAACAAAACCTACTCTGATACCGAGAAGGCTGCTGCAAAAGCAGAAGCTGAAAAGTATCTGCAGGAGTGGAAAGACGGCGCCGCTACTCAGGACTCCTTCATCGAGCTTGTTAAGCAGCATTCCGATGACACCTCTAAGGATACCGGCGGTCTGTTTGAAGACATCCACCCCGAATCCCCCTATGTGGAATCCTTCCTTGCTTGGTCTTTGGATACCGACCGTAAGGCAGGTGACACCGGTGTGATCGTCAGCGATTACGGCTACCATGTAATGTACTATGTTGGCGACGACGAGCTGACCTACCGTGATCATATGATCACCGAGGAGCTGCGTGCCGCTGATGTTGAAAAGTGGTACAGTGCCATCACCGAACCTGTTACCGCTACTCTTGGCGATACCAAGCGTCTGAATCTTGGTTTGATTATGGCAAATATGGGTTAATGCATAAAAACCACCTCCTATGGAAATCATTTCCTCGGAGGTGGTTTTCTTTGTCTGAAATAGTAGCTTTATCTGTTGCCGGTGGTGCTGCCGGTATCATCAATGGTTTGTTTGGCGCCGGTGGCGGTATGGTTTTAGTGCCGATGTTAGGTCAGAAAACAGGATTAGCGGAACAGGAACGATTTCCTGCGTCCATTGCCATTATCGCACCGATTTGCATTGTATCGCTGCTGCTTTCACCTGGCGGACAGTTGACATTCCGGGATATTCTCCCCTATTTGCTCGGTAGTACCTTGGGTGGTGTCGCCGCCGGCATTTGGGGTAAAAAGATCCCCACAGTCTGGCTGCACCGGGCTTTGGGCGCACTGATCCTGTGGGGAGGTATTCGGTATTTATGCTAGATTATCTTGCGTTTCCTGTTGCCATCCTGCTGGGATTTCTGGCAGGCTTGGGTGTAGGCGGCGGAAGTCTTTTGATACTTTGGCTGACCATGGTAGTCGGTATGGAATATGCCAATGCCCGGATTATCAATTTGCTTTTCTTTCTTCCTTCCGCCTTGATCGCTACCCTTTTTCATCGCAAGCAGGGTTCTGTGAATATCAAAAAAATTCTGCCGGCAATCATTGCTGGCTGTATCAGCGCAGCCCTGTTTTCTTATATCGGAAAACTAGTCGACACAAGTTTGTTAAAAAAATTTTTTGGCGGGTTACTTTTGTTTACCGGTATGCGGGAGCTGTTTTATCGACCGCGAAACGCCAAATAACCCTCCAGTATCAACGCGGCAGCCACCGCATCTACTGTGTTTTTCCGTTTTTTACCGTGATAGTTGTGTTGGGATAAAATATTGTGTGCCTCCACAGTGGTTCTGCGTTCATCCCACAGATACACAGGCAAACCGGTAGCTTCCTCCAGCATTCCGGCAAACTCCCGGCACAACTCCGCACGGGCACCCTCTGTGCCGTCCATATTTTTGGGAAGACCTACCACAATCTCCCCAACATCCGATTCTTTGACCATAGTGCAGATCTGCGCTATGGTTTTTTCTGTATTATGGCTGTGGATCACTGTGGTGGTACCAACAAGACTGCAAAGCAGGTCGGAAATTGCAATTCCAGTCCGCGCATCACCAAAATCCACGCCCAGTACTCTTTTCATACTAGATTTTCTCCTTGTGTTTTGATTTGCTCCCATTATACAGCAAAATTCTAAAAAAATAAAGAAAAAAATCGTTGACTTTCCTTAAGCCCTGTGTTAGAATGGTTTTTACCTGTGAAAAGGGGTTATTTTGTGCGCCCTTTTTCAGCTTCGGGGTGGCAATTGTAGTTGGCCGCTTACTAAATCTTACTATAGCCGGAGTGATACAGGGAGGCAATTTTTAAGGAGGTGCCGTTATGCGCGTTAAAGTCACTTTGAGATGTTCCGAGTGCAAGCAGAGAAACTACAACACCATGAAAAACAAGAAGAATGACCCCGACCGTCTCGAAATGAAGAAGTACTGCAGATTCTGCAGAAAGCACACCGTTCACAACGAGACCAAGTAAGGAGGCCCACAAATGGCAGAAGCAAAAAAGGCAAACTGGTTCGTAAGAGCCTGGCGAGCAATCTGCAGATACTTCCGTGAGCTTCGCAGTGAACTGAAGAAGGTCGTATGGTCTACTCCCAAGCAGGTATTGAAGAACACCTTGATCGTCATCGTCTGCGTTCTGGTAGTCGGTGTGTTCATTTGGCTGTTTGACTTCGTTGCCCGTTTTGGTATTGACGCATTGATCAATGCCGTCAAGTAAGGAGACTCAAAATGGCAGATGCTGCAAAATGGTATGTTGTCCATACCTATTCCGGTTATGAGAACACCGTAAAAGCCACCATTGAGAAAACTGTCCAGAGCCGTCAGCTGCAGAATCAGATCATCACTGTTGCCATTCCCCAGGAAACTGTAACAGAGATTACCGATTCCGGTGTTACCAAAACTTACGACCGCAAGCTGTATCCCGGCTATGTGTTCGTCAAGATGGTCTATTCTGACGACACTTGGCATGTGATCCGCAATGTGCGCGGTGTCGCCGGCTTTGTCGGCGCATCCGGAAGCGACCCCTTCCCCCTGACCGAAGATGAGGTTTATCAGATGGGCGTTGAGAAGCGCGAGATCGTTGTCAGCTACGCTGTTGGCGACACCGTGCGGATCCTTGACGGTCCTTTGAGCTCCTTCACCGGCGTGGTGGAAAGTATGGAGGTCGACAAAAACTCGGTCAGCGTGATTGTTTCTATGTTTGGCCGCGAAACCCCTGTAGAGTTTGAACTCGATCAGGTGGAGTTATCATCCCAATAACGCATCGGACCGGATCATCCGGTCGGACCGTGGGAGGGGCATAAAACCCCGCAAGAAATGCGAAATATCGCATATTACCACATTTTATTCAGGAGGTGCTTATTATGGCACAGAAAGTCACTGGCATTATCAAACTGCAAATCCCCGCCGCTAAGGCTACCGCTTCCCCCCCTGTAGGCCCCGCTCTGGGTCAGCACGGTGTTAATATCGCTGCATTCATCAAGGATTTTAACGCCCGCACTCAGGCTATGGAAGGCTACAAGATCCCTGTTGTTATCACTGTGTATGCTGACCGCAGCTTCACCTTTATCACCAAGACCCCTCCGACCCCCCTGCTGATCCTGAAGGCGATCGGCCTGGACAAGGGTTCCGGCGTCCCCAACAAGACTAAGGTCGGTTCCATCACCCGCGCACAGATCGCTGAGATCGCCAAGACCAAGATGCAGGATCTGGAAGGCGCCACTCAGGAAGCCGTCGAGAGCCAGGTTGCCGGTACCTGCCGCAGTATGGGCGTTACCGTCGTTGATTGATTTTAACTGTCCGGACAAATATTGGGTCCGGTAATGTGGGAGGATTTTTCCGCATCACCACTATAAGGAGGATATAACAAGTGTTTAGAGGTAAAAAATATAAAGAGAGCGCCAAGCTGTTTGACCGCTCCGTTCAGTATGAACCCACCGAAGCCCTGAATCTGGTCGTGAAGGGTGCTTCCGCAAAGTTCGACGTGACCGTCGAGTTGCATATCAAGTTGGGTGTTGACTCCCGTCACGCTGACCAGCAGGTCCGTGGTGCCGTGGTTCTGCCCAACGGTACCGGCAAGACCGCTCGCGTACTGGTCTTTGCTAAGGACGCTAAGGTTGACGAAGCTCAGGCAGCCGGCGCTGACTATGTTGGCGGCATGGAGCTGGTTGAGAAGATCACCAAGGAAAACTGGTTCGAATTTGATGTTGTTGTTGCTACTCCCGATATGATGGGCGTGGTTGGCCGTCTGGGTAAGGTTCTGGGCCCCAAGGGTCTGATGCCCTCCCCCAAGGCTGGCACCGTGACCCCCAATGTCACCGCTGCTGTTCAGGAGATCAAGGCCGGTAAGGTCGAGTATCGTCTGGACAAGACCAACATCATCCACTGCCCCATCGGTAAGGTTTCCTTCGGCGCTGAGAAGCTGACCGAGAATATGGACACCCTGATGAACGCTGTTGTCAAGGCCAAGCCCGCTGCAGCTAAGGGTCAGTATATCAAGTCCTGCACCGTCGTTTCCACTATGGGCCCCGGTGTCAAGGTCAACACCGCCAAGTACGGCAACTAATTTGGTATCAAAAAACAGGAAGACAGCCGTCTTCCGGTTTTTTCTCTAATTTTTTGCAAAATAATCCTTGACATTTCCGGGGTTATCTGCTATTATATCAAAGTTGCCAAAGACAGCAGGTGCTGCAAAGCATAATTCCTGCCGAGGTGCGTTTAACATCTTGATTGTTTGCGTGTCTTTCTGTCTTTTGGCAGGAAGACTCTTTTTTTAGTTTTCGGAGGTGAAACACATGCCCAACGCAAAGGTTCTTGAGAGCAAAAAGGCAGTGGTCGAAGCTCTGTCCGGCAAGATCAAGGAAGCTACTTCCGTGGTTTTTGTTGACTACAAGGGTATCACCGTTGCTCAGGATGCCGCTCTGCGTAAGCAGTTCCGTGACGCTGGCGTTGAGTACTCCGTTGTTAAGAACACTCTGACCCGTTTCGCTGCCAAGGAAAATGGCTACGATTTCGACGAGGTTCTCAACGGTACTACCGCTATGGCCAGCACCACCGGCGACCCCATTGCTCCCGCTCGTATCGTATGCGAGTATGCCAAGAAGAACAAGCTCCCCCTGACCATCAAAGGCGGCGTTGTTGAAGGCAGCGTTCTGTCCGCAGACCAGCTCAATGGTTTCGGCGAACTGCCCAGCAAGAATGCTCTGGTGGCTTCCGTGCTTGGTACCTTCCTGGCTCCCCTCTCCAGCCTGGCCTACGTTCTGGATCAGATCCGCATCCAGAAGGAAAATGGCGTAGAGCCCGCTGCTGCAGAAGCTGCTCCTGCTGAAGAAGCTGCTCCCGCTGCTGAAGCTCCTGCTGAAGAGACCGCCGCTCCTGCTGAAAATGCAGAAGGCTAATTCATTCGTAAATCCACAAAAATCACTATTATCAACTATTTAGGAGGAAATTACAATGGCTAGTGAAAAAGTCACTGCTCTCGTAGAGGAAGTTAAGGGTCTGACCGTTCTGGAGCTGTCCGAGCTGGTTCACACTCTGGAGGATGTTTTCGGCGTTACCGCCGCTGCTGCTGCTGTTGCTGCTCCCGCCGCTGGCGGCGCTGCTGAGGCTGCTGAAGAGAAGACCGAGTTCGACGTCATCCTGAAGGATGCCGGCGCTTCCAAGCTGAACGTCATCAAGGTTGTCCGCGCTGTTACCGGCCTGGGCCTGAAGGACGCTAAGGATCTGGTTGACAACTGCCCCAAGACTCTGAAGGAAGCTGTCTCCAAGGAAGATGCCGAGAAGATGGTTGCAGAGCTGAAGGAAGCTGGCGCCGAGGCAGAGATGAAGTAATCTTACTTCATTTTACACAGAAAAAACAGCCGCCGGTTTTCTGGCGGCTGTTTGCATTTTAGGAGGTTCAAATGGAAAACATCGTAAACTACTTTGCGTCCATGAATCTGAACATTGAAACATTTCTGAAAGCTGTCGGTATGCTGATCGCCGCCCTTTTGGTACTGGCATTGGTGGGCAGGTTTGTGTTTGGCAAAAAATCCGCCCTGCTCTGTGCTGTATCCTCTGTCATCGGCATTCTGTTTATTTATGTAGTTACCATTATTTTGGGTGGCGCAGGTGATGAATTCCAGAAATTCATCGCTCCCCTGCCCTTTGTTACCATAGAAAACGGCACGATGGTACTGTTCAATTTCCAAGCAGATTACACTATCGTGACTACACAGATCCTCAGCATGATCATTCTGTCCTTCCTGATGAATTTGGTGGACACTTGGCTGCCAAAAGGCAAAAAAGTCATTGTGTGGCTGCTGTTCCGCTGTATCGCAGTGGCAGCAGGTCTTGTTCTGCATCTGATTGTGACCGGTCTGTTGACTACATATCTGCCGGAAGGACTGGTTACCTACGCACCTGTGATCCTGCTGGCAATTTTGGCACTGATGCTGCTGACCGGAGCGCTGAAGTTCCTTGTCGGCTTGGTTTTGACCACAGTAAATCCTCTGATTGCCGCGTTGTATACCTTCTTCTTTGCCAATATCGTGGGCAAACAGATCACCAAAGCGATCCTCACAACCGCTATTCTCGGCGGTCTTGTATGGGTATTGCAGCAAATGGGGGTTGTTGCTATTTCCATTGCTAGCGCTGCGTTGGCAGCCTACATCCCCTTGATTCTTTTGTTGTTGGCACTGTGGTATCTGCTCGGCAAGCTTCTGTAATAAAATTTACAAAATATTTTTCAGTTTCCTGCATTTTTTATTTTACAAACTGCACTTTTTGTATTATAATATGCGGGTAAAAGGGTCAACCTTTGCATAAACTTATCAAACTATAAGATTGGAAGTGTTACTATGAGCCGGATGATAGGTACTGTTTCTATGGGTGTGCGTGCGCCCATTATCCGCCAGGGAGATAATCTGGCAGAAATCGTTACCGGTTCTATCCTGGAAGCTATTCGCGTCGATGGATTAAAGCCCCGCGATCGAGATGTAGTCGCTATGACTGAGTCTATCGTCGCCCGCGCACAGAACAACTACTGCAGCGTTGATGATATTGCTGCCGATGTGCGTGCAAAATTCGGTGGTGAAACCGTGGGTGTTGTGTTCCCCATTCTGAGCCGCAACCGTTTCTCTGTTTGCCTGCGGGGTATCGCCAAGGGCTGTAAGAAGGTTGTTGTAATGCTCAGCTACCCTGCTGATGAAGTGGGCAACCACCTGATCGATCTGGACAGTGTGGAAGCAAAGGGTATCAACCCCTACACCGATGTGCTCACCGAGGAAAAATTCCGCGAGCTGTTCGGCTATGTAAAGCATCCCTTCACCGGTATGGACTATATCACCTTCTACGGTGATCTGATTCGCAGCTGTGGTGCTGAGGCCGAGATCATTATGGCCAACGACCCCAAAGCAATCCTCAAGTACACTAAGAACGTACTGGCCTGTGACATTCACACCCGCGAGCGCACAAAGCGCATTGTCCGCGCTGCCGGTGCAGAAAAGGTCTACGGCATGGACGAGATCATGAGCGAAAGCATCAACGGTAGCGGCTACAACCCCCGTTACGGCCTGCTGGGCTCTAACAAATCCACCGAGGATGTCATTAAGCTGTTCCCCAGAGACTGCCAGGATCTGGTGGAGGACATCCAGAAGCGCCTGCTGGACGCCACCGGCAAGCATATGGAAGTTATGGTCTATGGCGACGGTGCTTTTAAGGATCCCGTCGGCAAGATCTGGGAGCTGGCTGACCCGGTGGTCTCCCCTGCTTACACTGCAGGTCTTGAGGGCACTCCCAATGAGCTGAAGCTGAAGTATTTGGCTGATAACACCTTTGCCGATCTGTCCGGCGAGGCTTTGCGTGATGCCATCAAGGATAAGATCCAGCAAAAAGACGGTTCCAGCCTGGTGGGTAATATGGCATCTCAGGGTACCACACCCCGTCGGTTGACCGATCTGATCGGTTCTCTGTGCGATCTGACTTCCGGTTCCGGCGACAAGGGCACCCCCATCGTCTATATCCAGGGTTATTTCGACAACTATACAAACGACTAATATAGCAAAAGAGCGGATCGCAAGATCCGCTCTTTTTATGTATCAAACATTAGAAGGTAATCTGGATTCTATGCCTGCCAGATGCCCAACATAATTGACCTGGACAGCTGTCAGTTTGCCATCTGCAAAGTCAAATTCACTGACTGCACAGTTACCACCCCAAGAAAGAGTCTGCATTTCCCTTGCCGGTGTACCGGAGGCTTTCCAGATCATTGCACGAACCGGTGTGGCATGGGTTGCCACCACCACGCATTTTCCCGGATTTGCTTCCGCAACTGCCTGCAAACCGCAAAACACCCGGTCAGCCAATTCCATAACCGATTCGCCGTTTGCGGGACAGGCATTGCCCACATCCGCTCTCCATTGAAGATACTCCTCTGGATACAGTGATTCCAATTGTTCAAATGGCTGTCGTTCCCAGTCGCCGCCGTTGATCTCACGGAAACGAGCATCGGTAGTTACAGGCAAACCGAACGCAAGTGCCGTATATTCCGCAGTTTGGAATGCACGGGGCAAGTCACTGCTGTACACCGCATCCACTTGGTAGGTCTTTTTGATATACTCAGCTGTGCGCGCCGCCTGTTCGTGACCCAGTTTGGACAGCGGATAGCCGCTGTGACCGGTAAAAATACCGGCTACATTGGCTTCACTCTGTCCATGACGCACCAGCAGAATCTTTGTTTTCTGCATATTACTTCCTCTCGGTCTTCTCAACCGCTTCCAGAACTGCTTCCATCGCATCGGTGTTGACGGATTCCATCTGACCGTTGTCGTAGCTCTCAGCGACCTTGGGATCGATGGGCAGTCTAGCCAGCACAGGCAAACCAAACTCCGCTGCAACCGCATCCAGCTTACTCTCACCAAAGACATTGATGCGTTTTCCGCAATCGGGACATTCCAAATAGGCATAGTTCTCCACAAAGCCAAGGACAGGGATGTGCATCATATTTGCCATCTTCACAGCCTTGGTGACGATCATAGAAACCAGATCCTGAGGACTGGTAACGATGACGATACCATCCACCGGCAGGCTCTGGAACACGGTCAGCGGTACATCGCCGGTTCCGGGAGGCATATCCACAAACAGGTAGTCCACATCCTCCCAAATCACATCAGTCCAGAACTGCTTGACTGCACCGGCGATCACAGGTCCGCGCCATACCACAGGAGAAGATGCATCATCCAGCAGCAGATTGATGGACATAACCTGGATGCCGGTCTTGGACAGAGCCGGGTACAATCCCTCATCATTGGCACCCTGGCATTCGGTGACGCCAAACGCTGTGGGCGCAGAAGGACCGGTAATATCCGCATCCAACACACCAACACGCTTGCCCTTTTTGGACATAGCAACCGCCAGCATGGAGGTCACAGTGGACTTACCCACACCGCCTTTACCGGACACAACCGCAATCACCTTTTTTACATTGGACTTAGGATTGAGCTGCGCCAGCAGGCTCTCTTTTTTTCTGTCACCGCAATCAGAACTGCTGCAGGACGAGCAGTTTCCGCTACAAGAACTCATGATATTCAATCTCCTTTATTGTATTTTTTCCAAAATTTCACTGTATTCCGGTACACTGGAAACACCACCGGGTTTCATTGTGGACAAACTGGCGGAAGTACAGGCAAATGTCGTAATGTCACGCAACTCAGACTCGTTTAATTCCTCAGGGGCTTTACCTGTCTGTAAAAGTTTCCAAACAGCACTGCCGCCAAAAATATCGCCGGCTCCTGTGGTGTCCACCACACGGATTCCCGGAATGCCATCCACTTTTCCGCAGGTCTGCCTATTGGCAAAGAAACATCCGTCTGCACCACAGGTTACAAACACCAGTTTCGGACCAAATTGCTCCAGAATATATTTTGCGCCATTCTCGGCATTCATACCAAAAAGAAAATCAACTTCATCATCGCTGATCTTCACCACATCTGCCTGCTGCAGACCCCACAGAATTTGCTCCTTAGCCTGATAAAGGCTGTTCCAAAGAGGTTTTCTCAAGTTTGGATCAAAGGTGATGAGCTTACCGCGCTGTTTGGCATAAGCTACCGCCTGCTGTGTGGCAGACTTTGCCGGCTCACCCGTTAGCGACAGTGTACCGAAATGAAACACCTTGGCATCGTCAATCAGTTGCAGATCCAGTTCTTCAAAAGCGATCTGTGTGTCCGCACCGGGTTTGCGGGCAAAAGAAAATTCTCTATCACCGGTGGCATCCAAGGTTACAAACGCAAGTGTTGTAAACACCGTTTCGTCTTTTACCATACCGGCAGTGGAAATGCCGACATTTTCCAGTGTTGTCAACAGCATTCTACCAAATGCATCATCACCGACCTTGCCAAGCAAAGCTGTTTCTGCGCCAAATTTGCTTAAGGCAGCAAGGAAATTTGCCGGTGCGCCGCCGGGATGGGCCTCCAAAGTGGGGTAGCCCTCTGCATCAACCTGTTTGCTTGTAAAATCAATGAGAAGCTCGCCTATTGCTACAACATCTATCATTTTTGTGCCTCCAAAATACTATATCACTTTGCGTATAAAATGCAAGTTACATCTCTGCGCTCTGCGCAGATTCCCACTGCTCCATCAGCTCCAGCAGAATATTTTCAGCGGATTCCTTTTCAGCAAGCAGGCGGGTCAATTCCTGGTAGTCGGCAGCTGCCGCTTCAATGGCGCTGTCCAGTTCCGCCACAACACCTTCTTGCTTTTCGATCTCCCGTTCCAAACGGCGAATCAGCTTGTCATTTTCCTTTGTGCCGCCCTTGGGCTTTTCCTTTTTGGGTTTCGTAGCAACAGCTACTTGGGGTTTCGATGCAGATTCATGCTCCAAAATGGAACGGTATTTCTGATAACCACATTTAAAATCCCGGATCTTCCCATCTTCCAAAAGCCAGATCCGCTCAGCAAATTTCTCAATAAAATAGCGGTCATGGGACACAAACAACAATACACCTTCAAATTCCTCAATTGCCGCCTCTACCCATTCCCGGGAAGCAATATCCAAATGGTTTGTGGGTTCGTCCAGAATCAAAAGGTTGATCTTCTCATCCATCAGCATACACAGCCGCAGACGGGACTGCTCGCCGCCGGAGAGGTCACCCACTTTTTTGAACACATCCTCGCCTTGGAACAAAAACGCGCCCAAACGGTCACGAGCAACCTGTGGTGTGCAATTTTTCTCATAGAGCATTGTGTCGTACAGGCTACGCTCCGGATGATCAAAGTGGATGATCTGCGGCAGGTATCCCCATTTGATGGTAGGACCAAACTGGATCTTACCGGTGCAATTCTCCTCACCTAGCAGACACTTGATAAAGGTAGATTTACCGGTACCGTTATCACCCAGTAACGCAATCCGCTCGCCGCCCTCCACTTTCAATTCAACATCCGAAAACAATGTGCGCTGACCGAAAGATTTTTCCAAATTTTTCAGTTGAAAAGCAACATCACCGGCAAAATCCTTCTGACTGAAATTTGCCTTCATAGTCTTCTCGGTTTTGGGGCGCTCTGTCTTGCGAATTCGCTCCATGCGGTGCTGAATGGACATAGCGCGCCGATAGAGGGTGCGGTTGTTGATACCCCAACCCTTCATACGCTCCACAGTATAGCCAAGCTGCTTTAATTTTGCCTGTTCTTGCTCATACTGCTTCAGTTGCAGGTTAAAGCGCGCCTGCTTTTCGTCAATGTAAAAGGAGTAGTTGCCGGAGTAAAACTCTGCGTGTCCGTCAACGATCTCAATGACCCGCTGTGCAACGGTATCCAAAAAATACCGGTCATGAGAGATAGCCAGGACAGTGCCCTTAAAGCTGTTAATATACCCTTCCAGCCACTCCACACTGCGCAGATCCAAATGGTTTGTCGGCTCGTCCAGCAGCAGAATATCCGTCTTTTCCAACAGCAGACGAGCAAGATTCACTCTTGTCTTTTCGCCGCCGGAGAGACTGGCAAACAGCTGCTGCCGCTGATCGGGCAAAATGCCAAGACCGTTGCAGATCTTATCTACCTCTACATCCATTTCATAGCCGCCACCGGCTTGAAAACGGTTCACTAAGGTATCATATTCACGCAACTGTTCCTCGGTTGCGCCTGTTGCCATCTGCTGCTCCAGCAGGGTCATCCGCTCCCGGGTCTTGGTCTGCACATAAAAAGCAGTGCGCAGAACATCCTCTACCGTGTAACCTGCAGGAAATTGCGGAATCTGCGAGATCAGACCCAGCCGTTTATGAGGATTGATGAACACCTCACCGGCGTCATAATCCATTTGACCGGTGAGAATATTGAACAGAGTCGTCTTTCCGCAGCCGTTGCGACCCAAAATCGCGACTCGTTCTCCCTCTTGAATCTCAAAAGAGAGATCCTCCAGCAGGTTCTCTCCGATCACAAAGAACTTTGTTAAGTTTTTGACTTGTATATCAATCATGATTATCTCCAACCAACATCGTCTTTAATGTTTCCAAATCCATCAAAAGATTCAGTGCCTGTAGCATTGCATTTGCGCTCATATGCGCCGGTAACTCCAATTTCTTCAGTAGTTCCAACCGTTTTGCACTGCTGTCCTGTCCGCCGGAAAGTCCCAGTGCCATCAGATCCTGTTTTGTGATATTACCCACTGTCCGGGTACTGCTCTGCCCCTCCACCGTGGCACCTGCCCTTATTAGAGCATCCACGATGATCTCCGGGCGCATACCCTCAACGCCCAATTTCCCCTCTTTACCGGGGGCGGATTTCCGCTTCTCCTTGCCGGGAATATCGGGAATGTAGGCATGTTTTAATTGATCGGCGGGTATTGCGCCTTTCAGATAATTACGAATCACAAAACCGGCACCGTCGGAATCCGTGAACACAATCAGTCCGCGGCTGTCAGCCACTTTCCGCAGCAAAGAGAGCTGCGCTTTATCCTTCATAATGCCAAAGCCGGCGGTTTCCAAAATCGGTGCATCTACAATTTGGGACAGGGTATTTTTATCATAGCGACCCTCCACCACAATAGCTTCCCGAATTTTAATCATTTCTTGCCTCCCGAGACAGCTGCAGGAGGAGTACCTCCAAAAGCCTGTCTGTATCGTCAAGAGAGGTCTTCATTGCCACATCGCATTCCAGCACCAGCCGGGCAGCTTTCTCATAAAAAGATGCGGAAAATCGACCGGCTGCAGACATCGTCTTTCGTGCGGGATAATCGGAAAGTCCCGTCAATTTCATAAAATCTGTGGCATTTCGACCGTTATCCAGCAAAATCCGCGCTGTAGCCAAGCGACGGAAATGATTGCCAATGGCACCCAGGATAGAGATAGGCTCCTGCTGCATTTTCAGCAATTGTTGTAACTTCAGAAGCGCTGCTCCGCACTCCCCTTGACCCAAAAGGTCTGTCATTTGGAATACCACAGCATCCAAAACCGGTTCCACCACAGCATCAATATCCGCTTTGTGGATCTCATCCGCACCGGAATAGGCGCAGATCTTGGAAATTTCTCCGGACAAAGCTGTCATCGTACCACCGGTGATATCCATCAGATACACACACAGGTCCGGCGCGATCCGCTTGCCGGACGCAGCAAAATGCCGGGTGATCCAGTTCACCAGGTCACGCTGATTTTGCTTTTCAAATTCCACAAGTTTACCGTTGGCATTGACAGCATCCCATAGTTTTTTCAGCCGCTTGTCCGGTTTGAAAGAAGTCGTCTCATAGGTAAATACCACGGTGCAATACTCCGGAATGTCGGAGAAAATCTCTATAAATCGCTCCCGGTCTGCCTCATTGCACTTAAAAACATCAATCTCATCCACCACCACCATAGTGCGCTCTGCCATCATAGGCAGATTTTCAACACAATCGGCAAAGGTACGCAGATCAAAGGTCTCCACAGTTAACTTATGGAAATTGAAGGATTCCGTTAGCGGGTCAATAATGGTTTTCCGCAGCTGCTTCAGATAGTGCTGTAGCAAAAAGACCTCTTCCCCGTAGAAAAAGTACAATCTGCCCGGTGTTCCCTGCCGAATATCCTCTTTAAGAGTTTGGAGCATATTGGGTTCTTCGGTCTTTTTCGCCATTGTTTCACCCCCTGAAAATGATGGTTCCTTCCAAGTCTGTGCGGTAGACACCGCAACCGAATAGTTTAATTCTTTCCAATGTTTCATCGGTAGGATGTCCATACCGATTGTCTTCACCTACGGAGATAATTACGATCTCCGGACGGGTTGCATTCAACAGTTCCCAAGATGTAGAGGTGCGGGAACCGTGATGCCCAGCAACCAGAATCTCAATGTCCGGCAGTTCGGTGTGCTCCAGCAGTTCCTTCTCTCCGTCAAAGGAGCGGTCGCCTGTGATCAGTATATCACAATCTGCCGGCTGAAACAAGATACACAGACTGCTTTCATTATCATCCTGTGTATTGACAGACGGGTACAGCGTGATGTCGGCATCTTCCAGAACCGTATCCTCCTGCACCCATTGTATCTGATTGCCGTATTGACGGGACAGATCATCCCGAATGGCATTTTCACCGTCCAATATAGGAAGATACAAAGTGTCAGCCGGGATCCGACTGAGAAGCTGTTGCGCGCCGCCTGCGTGGTCGGCGTCATAATGGGTGATGATGAGGCCGTCCAACCGAAAGATACCTTGGGATAATAAAAGACCGATGGCTTCATTGGCAGCATCGTCACCATTGTCGCCGCCACAATCCACCATATAATACTTCCCATCTGTCTGCAAAAGCAAGCACTGGCCTTGCCCCACATCCACAGCGGTAACGCGGTAATCATCCAACCGTGGCTCTACCCAAGAGCAAATGACGGCTCCAATCAGACCCGCAACGATACAACAGGCAAGCACCACCGGGTGTTTCTTTTTATTTTTCAGGAATACCATCAGCAGCACATAGCTAAAAATCAGCCACGCTACGATATAGATACTGCTGGTATAGACCGCTGCAACCGGTAATTTAGAAATCATATCCGTCACCCACAAAACAAGTCGAATCGGCCAGGCAAACACCCATCCAAGTGCGGCACCTAAAGGTAGCCAAACAACACCTGCCAGGCAGGTCGCCATAATGCCGTAGAACACGAAACTGACCGGCCATAAAATCAACAAATTCGTCATAAGACCGGAAACACTGACACTTCCGAAATACAGAGCACAAAGAGGTGTTGTCACTGACATTGCGCCCAAGGTTACACTGACAGAGGTAACCGCAAATCGGATAAGCCTTGCTTTCAGGCTTTTCCCTTTCGCAGGTCCCAAGGGTGTCTCTTTTAGTAAATAATCGTGAATCCGCTGGGAAAACAGGAAGATTCCCACCATACACCCGGCTGACAGTTGTAAGCTTACCGATGTAATACTAAGGGGATTGACCGCAAGAATCACCAGCACCGCCGCTGCCAGCGCCGTGGGTGGATCGTATTCTTTATCAACAAGAAGGGCAAGGATCATAAGTCCCTGCATAATACAGGCACGGACAATCGATGGCGAGAAGCCTGCAATTGCAGCAAACAGCAAAAGCAGAGGCAAACCCAGCAGCGCAGTAAGGAATCTGTGCCTGCCACATAGCATATACACCAATGCAAACAGAATGGATACATGCATACCGGACACCGCTACCACATGATACACACCGCTGGTTTTCAAGCCCCATGTTGTTGCAAAATCCAGATCATCCGTATCACCTAAGAGCAATGCCTTTGCAAAAGGTGCCGTATCCGCAGGAAACAAATCCTCCAAAAATGACAGTATTTTCTGCCGCCATACAGCAGGAAAATATTGCCTTGGGGTCTGTTCCAGTTCGTTGATCTGAATCTCACCTTTTGGATAGCACAACAGGAAAATACCCTTACCACGATGGTAAGTAGGATTCTCACTGCCACCACCTGTATAACGTAGATTAAAGCCTCCGTCCACCTGATCACCGGGTGAAAGAAACACCGGCTTATTGATGTAGAACTGAACAGTATAGGTTTTGCCGTCTATTTCGGTTTTACCTTCAGCCGTAATACCATATTCACTCAGACGGCTGTGATCCGACACTTCAATATGCAGGATCTGTGCGTCGCCGTCAGCCTGCCGCACCGGTAATAGATAAACATAGTCAAAGCACCAAAACCACAGGATGCCCACTACACATCCCAAAAGTACGATCGCTGCTGCACGACCGGTAGCCGTGCGAACAGAAAAGGCTACAATGCATCCAATCAGAGCACAAATGCACAGCATTAGCAGCCAACCACCGGACACCAAATAGGCACCGAGCGCACAAACGGCTGTAAAGCCGATGGCAAACCACATAAGCCAACGCACGGTATTTCCTCCTGTGCAAAAAGGGCACTACCCGGGGGCAGTGCCCTATATTTTTTACAGCTTGGATGCTACAAAATCATCCACAGATGCCAATGCATCGTCCAGCTTCAGCGCATCCTTACCGCCGCCCATAGCAGAATCCGGCTTTCCGCCGCCGGAACCGCCGCAAATGCCGCAGACATGCTTGACCAGGTCGCCGGCCTTGACACCCTTGGCGATGGCATCTTTGCCACAGACAGCCAGGAATGTGATCTTATCCTCATTCACAGCAGAAAGAACAGCAACAACATTTGCCGATTTATCCCGCAGATTGTCACCGATCTGACGCAGTTTGCCTGCATCCGCACCGGGCACATTGACCGTCAGCACCTTCAAGCCGCCCACATCGTGACCGCCAACCAGGAAGCGATCTACCTCACCGGCAGTTTCCTTTGCTTTAAAGGACTCGATCATCTTCTTCAGATTCTTAACTTCCTCAGCCTGTGCATGGATCTTATCCACCAGCTGACCGGGTTTTGCCTTAAACTCAGCAGCGGCAGCATACAAAAGCTGGTGTGTCCGGGTCATATCGTCCAAACACTCCTTGCCGGTAATAGCCTCAATCCGGCGAACACCGGATGCTACACTGCCTTCGCTTTCAATGCGGAAAGGACCAACCTTCGCAGTATTGTCCAAATGGGTACCGCCGCACAGCTCAATGGAGAAGCCACCCATATTAACCACACGGACAGTATCACCGTATTTCTCACTGAACAGCGCCATTGCGCCCTGCTTTTTAGCCTCTTCAATGGGCATTTCCCGAACATCTACAGGATAACCCTCCAAGACCGCAGACTGGACAATCGCATCAATTTTTGCCATTTCTTCCGGTGTGACTGTGGAGTAGTGGGTAAAGTCAAAACGCAGGCGGTCCGGCTCCACCAAAGAGCCAGCCTGATGCACATGGTCACCCAGTACACTTTTCAGTGCTTTTTGGAGCAGGTGGGTGGCGGTATGGGCGCGCATAATTGCCTTGCGGCGCTCCACATCGATGGTAGCCAGTACCACATCATCGGTCTTCATAGTGCCGCTGCGCATCACACCGGAATGGAGGTACTTGCCGCCCTTATCCTTTTGTACACCGGTCACCTTAAAGCGGCTCTCACCCATCAGAAGCGCACCAAAGTCAGCAGACTGACCGCCCATTTCCGCGTAGAAGGGAGTCTTATCCAGCACGATGATGCCCTGCTCACCGCCGGTGATGGAGCCTGTCACTTCATCGCCAACGCAGACCGCAAGGATCTTCGCCTCACAATTATTCACATCGTAGCCAACAAACTCGGTGGGAGTGGTATCCAAACCCAGGTCGATGCCTGCCCAACCGAGATCACCCAGTGCTTTTCTTGCCTCACGGGCGCGTACTCTCTGTTCCTCACGGCAAGCAACGAACCGATCCATATCCAAAGTCAAGCCTTCATCTTCCAGCATTTCAACCGTCAGATCCACAGGGAAACCATAGGTATCGGCAAGCAGGAAAGCATCGTCGCCGGAGAACACGGTCTCCCCTTTTGCCTTGTGGGCAGCCAGCTTTTCGCCGAAGATCCGCATACCGGTATCGATGGTGCGGGCAAAATTCTCCTCTTCGGTCTTAACCACGCGAATAATATGGTCAGCGCGCTCGCGGAGATAGGTATAGTGACTTTCATTTTCACGGATAACGGTTTCCACCACCTCATACAGGAAGGGGCGGTTTACACCAAGGAGCTTGCCGTGACGGGCTGCGCGGCGGAGAAGTCTGCGAAGAACATAACCGCGACCCTCGTTGGTGGGCTGCACACCGTCAGCGATCATAAAGGTAGATGCGCGGATATGGTCAGTGATAACACGCAGGCTCACATCGGTCTTGGTGCTCTGACCGTAAGATGCGCCGGTGATCTTGGTCACATGGTTTGTGATGTTCATCACCGTGTCCACATCGAAGAGGCTATTCACATCCTGACAGACAACAGCCAAGCGCTCCAGACCCATACCGGTGTCGATATTCTTCTGCGCCAGCTCGGTGTAGTTACCCTGACCGTCGTTATCGAACTGGGAGAACACATTGTTCCAAACTTCCATAAAGCGGTCGCACTCGCAGCCGACCTTGCAATCGGGGCTACCGCAGCCGTACTTTTCGCCACGGTCATAGTAGATCTCTGAACAGGGACCGCAGGGACCTGCGCCATGCTCCCAGAAGTTGTCCTTCTTGCCAAAGCGGAAAATATTTTCAGCGGGAATGCCGATTTCCTTATTCCAAATCTCGAAGGCTTCCTCGTCGTTTTCGTAAATAGAAGGATACAGCCGGTCTTCCTCCAGACCCACTACCTTGGTCAAAAATTCCCAGCTCCAGGCAATTGCCTCGTGCTTGAAATAATCACCGAAAGAAAAGTTACCCAGCATCTCAAAATAGGTACCGTGACGAGCGGTCTTGCCGATATTCTCAATATCACCGGTACGAATACACTTTTGGCAAGTGCAGACCCGTCTGCGGGGCGGCTCCATCTCACCCTTGAAGTAGGGCTTCATAGGCGCCATACCGGAGTTGATCAGCAGAAGCGACGCATCGTTCTGGGGGATCAGGGAAAAGCTGGGCAGGCGCAAGTGTTCTTTGCTCTCAAAGAAGCTCAGGAACATCTCACGCAGTTCGTTTACGCCATAAGGTTTATTACTCATATTGGATTACCCTCCATAAAATAGATTCAAAATAATAAACCTCGCCCCCAATTTAGGGGCGAGGTGTTCGCGGTACCACCCTAATTCACCGGGCAAGCCGGCATCTTAGTTGCTCTGTAACGGGAGCGCCCGTCCCGGTCCTCCCGGGCTGCTTGGAAGTGGCTGGAAACAGGCTGCACAAGGGGCTTTCACCATCCCCCTCTCGCTTGGGTGCGCTTCCGTTTCTTAGCTTCCGCATAGCATTTACATATCAAGCTTATTTTATCACAAAACCACCGTTTGTCAATGGTTTTCGTTATTTCGGCAATGTCGTATCTGCTGCTGTGAGAGTCTCTCCATTGAAGACTTTTTGAATCAGCTTACCGGCATGATTGACCATATCTTCATTGGGCCACATCACATACAGTTTTTCTCCCGGCCAGGAGTAGGTTTCTTGATAGTCTCCCTTACCGGTGACAGCAAAACTCTGCACATTCCAGGTTGCCATATCGCCCAGCTGCATTTTAACAATGCCACTGATTTCTTCAGTGCCAAAATTGGTCACAAACATACCCTCAAGGCTTTTCAGAATATCTGCATAATTGCCGATGAGCGTTTTACTGGAAGTCATTTTTTCGATGACAGCCTTAATGACCTTCATCTGGTTTTTACCGCGACCGTTATCACCGCCGCTGACATTAAACCGTTCTCTGGCAAATTCCAATGCCGTTTTTCCGTCGAATGTGTTTTCGCCAGCTTTGATATAAGTGCCCTCAATGGTTTCGAAGGCTTCATCTGAATGGACTGTAATGCCGCCAATGGCATCGATCAGCTTCTCAAAGCCGGTAAAATTGATCTGACAGTAATGATTGATCTGCACATTGTGCAAGCCTTCCAAAGCCTCAATGGAACAATCAACACCATAATTACTGCAATGGGTCAACTTATCCAGCTTGCCCTTGCCGGCAGGATTGGGAACATAGTAATCTCTCGGGGTGTTTAACAGCAGAACCTGTTTTGTCTTGGGATTGACCACCGCAAGAATGTTCACATCGCTTCGGCTGACATCCAGCAACTTGCTGCGGGTATCCGAACCGCTGATATAGACAACGAACGGTTCTTCTACAACAGAGATGTCACTGACCGGCTCATCTGCTTTGTTATCGTCATAAGCAAGAGTAAACAGAATCCGCACACGAGACAGGAAATCGCCGTAGCCATTTTGCTCCAACAGAAGTGAGATGCTGGAGCCATTCATAATCAGCGCATCCACCTCTTTTTTATAAAGGGCATCCACCATAGCAGCTGCCTGCTTGTAATTTTTCAAAGAGAGCTGATTGCCGGTTTCTTTCTCAACAGCAGCCACCATCTGCTCGGTATGCTCAAGATCATAATTTTCCACTGCACCGAATCTGTAACCCTTTGTTTCCTTCAGTGTGTGGGCAGCATTTTCATTGAGCACCAACACATAGGTATTGCGAGTAGTTGTGGGATCACCGGTAAGGTCATCCACCAAACGGTGAGCATCCCAAGCAAGTTTGGAAATCACTACACAACCGCACAGAATCAAAAACGCCAAAACACCGGACACAATCTTGCGCCAAAGGCCAATTTTGTCATTGACCCGGATAAACATCAAAAGTCCAGAACCCACAGCCATCACAGCCATAGATATGACAAAAATAGCAACATATTTATCAGGAAGCATATTCAGCTGCAGTACGATTAGCACACAAAGAATCTGTGCAATCAACTGAAGCGACAATGCAAAAGTCCGTATAATCGACCATGTTCGTTTATTTTCCATAGCAATCAACTCGATTCCCTAATTTCCTACAATAAGTATACCATCTTAATTGCTGCAAGTCAATAAAAAGTGCGTGCCAAAGCACGCACTTTATCAAATATTACTTTCAAGCCAGGCTTTCAGCGACGAGCGCCCTTCTTCACTCATAGGGAATGTTGCCTGTCCTTCCATTTGACTCTTTTCATAACACAGTTGACCGTGCCAAAATTCCGCAAAAATGGTACTTTTCTCCATATCCACCTCTTTGGGTGTCAGCATTTCCACCTGGGGAACGATCTTAAACCGCAACGCCCCACAGGAACCGGTAAAAGTATTCTTCATAGCGAAAGTGTGGAGGGTGGGAAGAAAAATATCTGCCATATCAGTCACCTACCAAAGCTTCCATTTCATCCAGCAGCTCACCGAACAGGCAGAGCGCCGCCTCCACAGGCTCAGGACCTGTCATATCCACACCGGCGCCCTTGAGTAGGTCAATGGGACTCTTGGAGCAACCACCGGAAAGGAAATCAAGATAATCCTTCACCGCAGGTTCTCCTTCCTTCAAAATGCGACGGGACAAGGCGATTGCTGCAGAGTAGCCGGTAGCATACTGGAACACATAGTAATTGTAATAGAAATGGGGTATTCTTGCCCATTCTACGGCGATCTGGTCATCTACCACCATATCCGGACCGAAATATTCCTCGTTCAGGCGGCGGTACTCGGCGCACAGCACATCGGCAGTCAGCGTCTGACCCTGGGCAACCATTTTACCGATGTTCAGCTCAAATTCAGCAAACATAGTCTGCCGGTACAATGTGCCCTTGAACTGCTCCAGGAAATGATTGATGAGATAGATTCGCTCTTTTTTATCGGTAGTCTTATTCAGCAGATACTCCATCAGCAGCGCTTCGTTGCAGGTAGATGCCACCTCTGCCACAAAGATCACATAACCGGCATCCACCGGATTTTGGTGCTTATTGGATAGATACGAGTGCAGTGCGTGACCCATTTCGTGGGCAAGGGTGAACTGGCTGTCCAATGTTCCGGAGTAGTTCAGCAGCACATAGGGGTGCACCTTGGCACCAGCAGAATAAGCGCCGCTGCGCTTGCCAACATTCTGATACACATCGATCCAGCGGTTTTCAAAACCCTCTTTGAGAATCTTGCGGTAGTCTTCTCCCAAGGGTGCCAAAGCATCATAGACCGTCTGCTTTGCCTCCGCGAAGGGGATCTTTTTGTCCACATCGGCAACCAGCGGTGTATACACATCGTAGAAATGCAGCTCGTCCACACCCAGCATCTTCTTCCGCAGGCGGACATAGCGGTGCATCTTGTCCATATTTTTGTGGACAGATTCAATGAGGTTCAGATATACAGAGGTGGGTACATTGGTATTGAACAGCGCTGCTTCAAAGGCATTTTCGTATTTGCGAGCCTCTGCGAAGAACTTCAGCTGCTTATTTTGCGCATTGAGCAGTGAAGCAGCGGTGTTTTTGAAATTTCCAAAGCCTTTATACAAACTCTCATAAGCATTCTTCCGCAGCACACGATCTGCACCGTTCTGGATAGGAACAAAAGTCGCCTGACTGACGGTATGAGGATTGCCCTCTGCGTCTAGGGCGTCGTCAAATTTCAGGTCCGCATCGGCAAACATACCGTAGACCGTGTCCGGAGTCTGAGAAAGTTCACCGGCAGATGCCAGCAATTTTTCCTCGGCGGGAGAAAGGATATGTGCCTTTTTACGGCGCAGATTGGTCAGCGCACGGCGGTAGCGCTCCAACTGGGGACACGCAGCATAGAAACCTTCCAACACATCGTCTTCAATTGCCATCAGCTCCGGGGTCTCAAAGCTAAGCTCTGCGCCCATCGCCACCACAACACTCATAAACTTGCCGCTCATCGCCTGATAGGTGGCATTGCGGGTGTCCTCATCACTTTTACGCATACAGTAGTTGGCAAGCAGGGATATCTTCACATCGGTCTTCTCTGACAGGTACAGATAGTCATACAGTGTCTTTCCGCTTTCGGCAAGGCGACCGGCAAAGGCTACCAGCGCAGCCTTATCCTGCTCCAAAGTGGCAAGTTCCTCTTCCCACGCAGCATCACTGGGGTACATATCTTCCGTTGCCCATGTATCCTCAACAGGAATTTGGGAACGCTCACGAATTTCTTCCATATTCAGACCTCCTAATGGATTTTTGTTATTATATCACAAACACTGCCAAAAGAAAAGTTTCACTTGTAATAATTTTCCGTCTGTGTTACACTTTTATGCGGTGATGAGATTATGAAACGACAAATGAAAGGCAGTCTTTCCATTATTATTGCAACCATCATTTGGGGTTCAACCTTTGTTGCCCAAAGTGTTGGTATGGACCATATCGGTCCATTTACTTTTCAGGCGGCAAGGTGCTTGCTGGGCGGTCTGTTTTTACTGCCCATTATTGCCATTGCAGACCGATTTACAAACACCGGTGACGGCAAAAATTTCTTCTCCCGGTGGTGCGATAAGCGGTTGTGGAAAGCCGGTCTTTTTTGTGGTGCACCGCTGTTTGTTGCCACCAATCTGCAGCAAATGGGTATTGTGGATACCGATGCGGGAAAATCCGCATTTTTGACTGCTATGTATATTGTTTTTGTACCGATTTTAGGTATTTTCCGCGGTCAAAAGCCCTCCAAATGGATACCGCTGAGCGTGCTGCTGGGTGTTGTTGGATTGTACTTTTTGAGCTGCGTGGGTGTTACAACCATCGCAACCGGCGATTTGTTGCTTTTGGGGTGTGCGGTAGCCTTTGCCGTGCAGATCCTGTGTGTGGATATATTTGCCAATGCCGTTGACTGCCTGCGACTTAACTGCATCAGCAGTTTTCTTTGCGCTGCCCTTTCCGGTTTGGTGATGGTCTTTACGGAAACACCCACCTGGGCGGGAATTTCCGGCTGTTTCGGTGCTCTCGCTTATGCCGGATTTCTGTCCATGGGTATTGCCTACTCCCTGCAAAACATCGGTCAAAAGGATCTGCCTCCTGCCACCGCTTCGTTGCTTATGAGTATGGAATCGGTATTTGCCGTACTTGCCGGCTGGCTGGTGCTGGGAGAACGGCTCACCAAATGGGAAGGTCTTGGGTGCGTGCTGGTGTTTTCCGCTGTAATATTATCCCAACTTCCTGACAAAAAGAAAGTAAAAACCTCCGCTTAGCGGAGGTTTTTTTGTTATTGTTTGTCCGCCGCAATGATGCGCTTCATTGCCTCGATACCCACGCGGATAGCACCGGAGGTGTCTTCGGTCATAGGCATAGACAGTCCGGCTTTTTCCCGCTCTTGATTCCATACTGCGTGGAAACAACTGCCGCAACGAACCCCCAGTGCAGCCGCCACCACAAACAGCGCCGCCGACTCCATTTCGCTGGCTTTCACGCCCAGCCGTTTCCAGCTTTCCCACTTTTGCAGCAGCTCATAATGCACAGGGCTCTTCTCCGGAGAATGCTGACCATAGAAGGAATCCTTACACTGGACTACACCTGTATGGGTACGGTAGCCCAAGTCCTCGCTGGCAGCCTTCAATGCGGCGGCAATGCCGAAGTCAGGAACTGCCGGGAACTCTATGGGGGCATACTCCATGGATGTATGCTCAAAGCGGACAGCTCCGGTGGCTACCACCACATCACCGGGCAGTACATCCATTGCGATGCCGCCGCAGGTGCCGATGCGGATAAAGGTATCCGCACCGATGGCGGTTAACTCCTCCATGGCAATAGAAGCGGACGGTCCGCCGATGCCGGTGGAGCAAACAGACACCTTCTCTCCCAGCAGGTAGCCGGTATAGATGTTATACTCCCGATTCATACCCACATGGACAGGGTTGTCAAAGTGGGCGGCGATTGCCTCACAGCGACCGGGATCACCGGGTAAAAAGCAGTATTTGCCCACATCCCCCTCTTTGCAGCGGATGTGAAACTGCATACCGATATCTTGCATAATACCCTCCTAAAATTCGTCGAACAGATTGACCTGACTGGTATCCGGCAGATCGCCGAAAGCACCTGCTTCCTTGAGCATCTGCAAGTGGGTCTTGGAAACCTTAGGACAGGCCGCTGCAACTTCCTCCACGGAGATAAAGCTGCGGCCTTCTCTACCGTTCATCAAATCCCACGCAGCGGTTTCGCCCAAACCGGAGACCGCCACAAAGGGCGGAAGAAGCTTGCCATCTTTGATGAGGAATTTGGTAGCATGGCTGTCATACAGGCTGATGGGTGCAAATTCAAAACCACGGAGATAGAACTCGTAAACCACTTCCAATGTGGTCAGCAGATCTTCATCCTTGGCGGTGGCATCTTCATTACTCTCGATCGCCTTGATATTGGCAACCACCATATCCATACCGCCGGTCATCAGCACCGCGTCAAAGCCGCCCTTTTGGCTGCGGCGGTAGAAATAGGCAGAATAGAATGCCAGCGGATGATTGACCTTAAACCACGCAATGCGGAATGCCATCATAACATAGGCAACTGCGTGGGCCTTGGGGAACAGGTATTTGATCTTCTTACAGGAACCAATGTACCAATCCGGCACACCGGCGGCAACCATCTCCTCCTCTGCGCCTTCCGGCAATCCCTTGCCCTTACGCACCGCTTCCATAATCTTAAAAGCGCGCTTTTCAGGCAGGCCGCAGGAAATGAGGTAGATCATAATATCGTCACGACAGCCAATGGTCTGATCCACCCTTGCGGTCCCGGATACGATCAGATCCTTTGCGTTGCCCAACCACACATCCGTACCGTGGGTGTAACCGGAAATACGCACCAAAAAGTCAAATTTTTCCGGTTTGGTATCCAGCAGAACGCCACGGGTGAACCGGGTGTTGAACTCCGGAACAGCCACAGCGCCTGTGGGTCCAAGAATCTTGTCATCCTCGTAGCCCAACACCTTGGATGAGGTAAAGATGGACATGGTGTCCTTATCGTCCAGCGGGATGGTCTTAGCATCCACACCGGTCATATCCTCCATCATACGGATCATAGTGGGATCATCGTGACCCAGCATATCCAGCTTCAGGAGGTTTTCCTCCATAGAGTGGTATTCAAAATGGGTGGTGATTTGGTCGGAATTGGGGTCATCTGCCGGGTGCTGCACCGGGCAGAAGTCCCAAATCTCATTCTCCTGGGGGATAACAACCAGACCGCCCGGGTGCTGACCGGTGGTGCGCCGCACGCCTACGCAGCCGGCAGAAAGTCGGTTCACTTCAGCGGAAGTTGCTGTCTTTCCCCGCTCGGCAAGGTATTTTTTTACATAGCCATAGGCGGTCTTTTCCGCCACTGTACCCACGGTACCTGCCCGGAAAACATGGGATTTTCCGAACATTTCCGTACAGTAGGCATGGGCATTGGCCTGATATTCGCCGGAGAAGTTAAGGTCGATATCCGGCACCTTATCACCGCCGAAACCGAGGAAGGTTTCAAAAGGAATATTAAAGCCTTCTTTTGCATAGGCGGTGCCGCATTTGGGACACACCGCATCCGGCAGGTCAGCGCCGCATTCAAACCCCTTCGGCACATCAAAGGTGGTATGCTTACAATCGGGATTGGGACAGCGGTAGTGGGGTGGGAAGGAATTTACCTCCGTGATGCCGGACATAAATGCCACGATAGACGAGCCCACAGAACCACGGGAACCCACCAAATAGCCGTGCTCCAAAGAGTTCTGCACCAATCGCTGGGCAGACATATAGATCACATCGTAGTGACAGGTGATAATGTCGTTTAGCTCGGTGTCAATACGCTTGCGGATCAGCTCCGGGGGATTTTCGCCGTAGAGACGGTGCATTTTGCCGTAGACCAATTCTTTCAGGTCTTCCACAGAATTTTCGATCTTGGGGGCAAACAGATTATGGGGTACAGGACGCACCACATCACACATATCCGCAATCAAGTTGGGATTGGTAACAACCACCTCATACGCCTTGGATTCGCCCAAATAGGCAAATTCCCGAAGCATTTCGTCGGTAGTGCGGAAATACAGCGGATTGGGTCTGTCACAATCCTCAAAACCCTTGGTAGCCAACAGAATATGTCGGAAGATCTCATCTTCCGGATTCAGGAAGTGGACATCTCCGGTGGCCACCACCGGCTTACCCAATTCCTCTCCAAGACGGACGATGGTGCGGTTAAACTCCCGCAGTTCCTCCTCTTCCTTGACGATCCCCTTTTCCAGCATAAACGCATTGTTGCTCAAGGGTTGGATCTCCAGGAAGTCATAGAAAGAAGCAATTCGCTTCAGTTCGTCTTCACTTTTGCCGTCCATCATTGCCTGGAACAGCTCGCCCGCTTCACAGGCAGAACCGATGATCAGGCCCTCACGCAGACGAAGAATTTCCGACTTGGGCATACGGGGTTGGCGCTTGAAATACTCCAGATTGGATAGAGAGATCAGCTCATACAGATTCCGCAGACCCATCTGATTCTTGGCAAAGAGAATGATATGGCGGGCATGGCGGTTGCCGATCTGATTCTTAGAACGCAAGCTCTCCATCACAGGGTTGATGCCCTGCAAATTCTCAACGCCCAATTCCGCCAGCTTTTCAATGAGCTTTGCCATAATAAGACCGCAGGTGACCGCATCGTCCGCCGCGCGGTGATGGTTAAACTCAGGCAAGCTCAAGGCATTTGCCACAACATCAAGCTTGAATTTATTGAGGTTGGGCAGTAAATTCTGGGACAGCACCAAGGTATCTGCCGATGTGAAATTATAGGTATATCCCAATTGATTGCAGGCCGCGCGGATAAATCCAGTGTCAAAATCCGCATTGTGGGCAACCAGTACCCGATCCCCCACAAATTCCAAAAACTTGGGGAAAACTTCCGCCAGTTTTGGTGCTCCACGGAGCATACTATCGGTAATGCCGGTCAGCTCCACCGTTTCACGAGAGAGCTTCATTCCCGGGTCTACAAAGGTCTGGAACCGGTCAATCTCCACACCGTTTTCCATCAGAACCGCACCGATCTCAATGATCTTATCCTCCCGGGAGGAAAGACCGGTAGTCTCCAAATCGAAAGCGACAAAGCTTTCGGTAAGTGCCATATCCCGGCTTCCGTGGACAACAATCCTGTCATCCACATCGTTTACATAGTAACCCTCACAGCCGTAGAGGATCTTGATATCCTCGTCTGTACCGGCAACCTTAGGCGCACCCTTCCAATCCTCAACGGTATGCAGCGCATCGGTAAAGGACTGGCAGCAGCCATGGTCTGTGATGGCAATGGCTCTGTGTCCCCAGGCAGCTGCCTGCTTGATGGCATCCTTGGTGTTGGTCAGCGCGTCCATATTGGACATAATGGTATGCAGGTGCAGCTCCACACGCTTGTCCCCTGCTGCCAGATCTTTGCGCTTTTCCATCTTGCCGGGCATAATGGACTTGGGTCTGAGTACCAGCTCATCGTCAAATTTATTGATCTGCAGATAACCCTGCACGCGTAAGACGGAACCAACCTTCACATTCTCCAGTATGGGTTTGGCTTCGCTGTTTTCCATAAACTGGTTAATGCGCACAGAGCCGTAATTATCGGTCATATCGAAATTGATGACCCACGCATTGCGCTTTTTTAGTTCCTTATGTTCAACACTGAAAACGCGACCTTCCACGATCACGCTGCCCATATCCAAATTCAATTCCTGCATAGGCACAGGTGTGCCCTTAAAGGTTCTGCCGTAGAAAGCGGCACTCTGAGCAGCAGGCTGCTCTTTCTTTGCAGATACCGTCACCTTGGGCAGATCTGTCAGCATAGAACCGCGCATTTGCTCCATAGCATCATAAAGCGCCTGTCCTGCAAGGACTTCGCCTGCATGAACGCAAATATTTACATCCGTACCGAACTGTTCACGCAGTTGACCGGTTACAACCGGTATGATCTCCAGCAGCGTTTCCTTGCCATTGGCCTTCAAATGAATATGAAGGGTATTCTCCTCCCACTCCCAGCGAGCGCCTGCCAAACTGCCCCGGCACATTGAATTCTGTGCGGTAAACAACGCCATCAGATCTTCCGGCTCTGTGTTATAGAGCTGGTCAGCAGGATAGGTCGGCTTGATCTCCAGTTTTTCCAAACCGTACTGATCTGCAATCTGCGTTTGCACCTGCTTGAGTGATTTTCCGGGTATGTAAGTTTCCGAATAGATCGCAACGGTCACCGTGCGGGTGGCAGGATCGATGTCCGCAGCGGCAATGGCCGCCTGAGAAAGTACTCCTTGGAGACCTTCAGGCGGCGCATAGTCCGGAAACATATTCAAAAAACGAACTTGGTTTTCCATGGTATCCTCTTATAATGTTTCTATACGCTTCAGTAGAGCCGGTAACAGCTCATCATAGGGCAATTTACAAATCTGCTGTCCTTTTTCAAACAGCATACCGCAGCCATCGCCGCCGGCGATGCCGATGTCTGCCTCCCGGGCCTCTCCGGGACCGTTCACCACACAGCCCATAACCGCAACGGTGATGGGCTTTTGACAATCTTTTAAGGCTTCATCCACTTGATTGACAAGACCGATCAAATCAATTTGGGTGCGTCCGCAAGTAGGACAGGAGATGATATTGACGCCCTCTTTCCGCAGACCGGCTGCCTTCAGAATATCCTTGGCGGCATAGACCTCCTCCACGGGGTCATCGGTCAAGCTCACACGGATTGTATCACCGATACCGTCCAATAAAAGGGCACCAATGCCCATACTGGACTTCATAAGACCCATACGAACAGGACCGGTCTCTGTTACACCGATGTGGATGGGATAATCGCATTTGCTACGGAACAGCCGGGCTGCTGCCACCATCGTGGGCACATGGGAAGATTTCATAGACACGCAGGTGTCATAAAAACCGTACTTTTCCAACAGTTCCAGGTGCTGGAATGCACTTTCCACCAGTGCTTCCGCTGTGGGATGGCCGTATTTTTCCAATAATTTTTTATCAAGGCTTCCGCCGTTGACGCCAATGCGGATAGGAATATTCCGCTCTTTGCAGGCAGCAACTACCGCCTGTACATTTTCCTCACCACCGATGTTGCCGGGGTTGATGCGGATCTTGGCAGCACCGCCCTCAGCGGCAAGGAGTGCCAGCTTATAATCAAAGTGGATATCCGCAACAAGGGGAAGGGGCGATGCTTTACAGATTTCGCCAAAGGTTTCCGCCGCCTGCTTATTGGGCACAGCCAGCCGGACGATCTGACAGCCGGCAGCTGCCAGCTTTCTGATCTGAGCGAGACTACCCTCCACATCAGTGGTTTTGGTGTTGAGCATAGATTGGATCGCCACAGGCGCGCCGCCGCCAATGGGAACACCCCCAACCAAAATCTGTCTTGTCATCACAATTACCCCTTAAAAATCGTAAAAATATCCTTAAACAAAATGATTCCCATCAGCGCCAGCAGCAAAATCATACCGATGCCGTGGATATAGCCTTCATACTTGGGATCCAGCTTTTTTCCCGTGATCTTCTGAATCACAACCGTCAGTATCAGACCGAACACGCGACCGCCATCCAGTGCAGGGATGGGCAGCAGGTTCATCACCGCCAGATTGATGGCGATGAAACCGCCGATATACAGCATATCCAAAATAGCATCCTTTTTGGTTTCCGCCTCTGCCGCCGTGTCGGACATAATCTGCACAATGCCCACCGGACCGGTCATATCCTGAAAACCTGCTTGACCGGAGAACATCATTTGCAAGCTTAAACGCACACTGCGCACCACATTCAGCCCCGAATACCAAGTGTATTTGAGTTTATTGCCAAAAGTGGCATCGGTTTTTCCGAAGGTAATACCGTAGCGCTCTGCCGTCTCTCCGGGGAACAGATGTTTTTCCATCGAATAATCGTCAAATACCAGCTTGTCACCGTTGCGGCGCACCACAATGTCATGGGTATCACCGGGATTCAGCTGCAGAAACATAGTAACATCCGACTGGACATAGATCCGTTCGCCATCCAGCATTAAAAACTCGTCACCCACCTGCAGACCGCCCTCACGGACGATGGTGCAACCGGGTTCTGTATAATCGATCACCGGCACACTAAACTGCTTGGCAGGGGCAAATACGATTGCCAAAATCAGAAATCCGGCAACGAAATTCATAGCAGAGCCGGCAACCAAGATAATCAGCCGTTTCCACCATGCAGCCTTTTGGAAAGAACGGGGGTCATCGGTGTCCTCATCTTCACCCTCCATAGCGCAATAGCCGCCGATAGGGATGCAACGGATAGAATACCGGGTCTCCCCTTTTCCCCATTTTACAATGGCAGGTCCCATGAACATGGAAAATTCATTGACCCGGACACCGAAAGCCTTCGCCGCCAGGAAATGTCCCAGTTCATGGACGAAAATCAAAACACTGAAAAGTAAAACTGCAAATACAATGGTCATAAAAATCCTCGATTATTTCATAGCTTCCCGGCGCACCGCCCCACGGGCTAACTGATCTGTTTCCAAAATTTGCTCAAGGGTGGGGTTCTGAATAAACGGTACCGCGTCCACCGCCTTGGATACCAAATCGTAAATATCATAGAATCCGATCTCGTCCCGCAGGTACATGGCCACCGCCTCTTCGTTGGCGCCGTTCATAGCAGGACAAGCCGTACCACCCTGCTTGGCGCACCGCCGTGCCAGGGCAAGACAGGGAAACGCATCCATATCCGGCTGGGCAAAGGTCAGATCGCCGCAGGTCAGCAGATCAAGATCAGCCACAGGGCAGGCATACCGCTCCGGATAGGTCATTGCCAGCTGAATAGGCAGTCGCATATCCGGTGCGCCCATCTGCGCCATCACCGCACCGTCGGTAAATTCCACCATGGAATGGACGATGCTTTGACGATGGACCAGTACATCCACTTGCTCCAAAGGCAGGTCATACAGGCGCATTGCCTCGATCACTTCCAAACCCTTATTCATAAGGGTAGCGCAGTCGATGGTGATCTTGGGACCCATCTTCCAGTTGGGATGGCGAAGCGCATCCGCTTTGGTAACTTTTTTAAGTTGCTCTTTATCCATTCCAAAGAAAGGTCCGCCGGAACAGGTCAGAATAATACGCTTGATTTCCTCTTTTCTGCGATTACCCATCAGACACTGAAAAATCGCAGAATGCTCGGAATCTACAGGGATAATCTCTGCCGCATAGCGCTTTGCCTCTGCCATCACCAATTCACCGGCACAGACCAATGTCTCTTTGTTGGCAAGACCGATCCGCTTACCGGCACGGATCGCAGCAAGGGTAGGCTTCAGACCTACCATACCCACCACCGCAGTGATGACACAATCCGCTTCGGGGGCGGTTGCCGCTTCAATCAGACCTTCCTCTCCCCAGCTTACCCGGATGGGAAGGTCAGAAATGACATCCTGCAGGGCCTCTGCTGCTTCTTTTGTTGCCATAACTGCCAGTTTGGGGCGGTAAGTACGGCACTGCTGTGCCATCCGCTCCACATTGGTGCCGGCGGTCAATGCCGCAACGGGTATTTTTATATTGTCGATAATATCCAGCGTCTGCCGACCAATGGAGCCGGTAGAGCCAAGGATACTTACACACTGTACCATCTTATTTCACCACCATCGGTATCAAAAGCATCATTAGCTCCGTTAACGGTGCAACCACCATTACAGAGTCAAACCGATCCAGAACACCGCCGTGTCCGGGAATGAGATTGCCATAGTCCTTGATGCCGGTTTGCCGTTTCACTGCGGAGAAGCACAAATCACCAAACACGGCGCCCAACGAACCCAGGATACCGTAAATCGGAACATAGTAATAGTTTACCGCAAAATGCAAAACTTTTTCCATCACCAAGCAATAAAGTACCACGCCGATGACCGCAGCCAGCACACCGCCGATCATTCCCTCCACGGTTTTCTTGGGGCTGATCTGGGGTGCCAGCTTGTGCTTACCCAAAAAACGACCGGTAAAGTATGCGCCGGTATCCGACATAAAGGAGATGACAAAAGGCAGCAAGATGAACACTCTGCCATTTTGCCAGTTATGAATACGCACCACTGCGCTGAGCAAAAACGGCAGAATAACACCTGCCACAAAAGTCAGCGCCAGCTCTTCAAACTTCACTTCCGTATGGCATATCAAAAGCTCTGCAAACAGCACGCAGAAGAAAGCAAACATACCCAACAGTACAAGGATATACACAGTCCACATACTGCTCCAAAATGCCACAAAAAATGCCATTATCATAGCATAAGTAACCAAACGGTTATGCTTGATAAGTCCGGTACCGCTGAGCAGTTCCTTTGCACCGATAGCGCACACCGCACCAAAGATCAGCGCTGTCAAAAACTTGGGAAGAAACAGGACAAACACCAGCAACAACGGCAAAAGAACCGCCGCTGCCAATATACGCGTTTTCACCCTTAAACACCTCCAAACCGCCGATTGCGGCGATGGAATTCGGCAATGGCTGCATCCAGATCATCAGGTCCGAAATCAGGCCACAGGACATTCATAAACACATACTCTGAGTAGGCAGACTGCCACAGCAGAAAATTGCTGGTACGCATCTCCCCGGAAGGACGGATAATTAATTCAGGATCCGGCACACCGGCGGAATACAGGTACGAGGAAAGCATATCCTCCGTCAATTCTTCCGGTTGGCGCTTGCCCTCAGCTACATCCTTGGCAAAAGCTCTTGCCGCCTGCACCAGTTCATCCCGACCGCCGTAGTTCAGGCAGAAATTCACCTGCACATCGTAGTCCTTGGATTGATTCTGCGCCTGCAGGCACAGCTTTTGCAATTGAGGAGAAAGACGGGACAGGTCACCGAAAAACTGAAATTTAACACGGTTTTTCTCCATATCCCGCAGCGCTTCTTTCAGATAGGCGCCCAAAAGGCGCATAATGCCGCTGACCTCTTCTTCAGAGCGTTTCCAGTTTTCTGTGGAAAAAGCATAGACTGTCAGATATTTCACACCCAGGGTGCGGCAGTAATTGGCAATCTTGCGAAACGCTTCCGCACCGGCTGCGTGACCGGCTGTACGGGGCAGTCCCCTGTTTTTCGCCCAGCGACCGTTGCCATCCATAATAATAGCAATATGCTTGGGGACAGGCAGTGTATTCATAGCATCAGAAGGTGTCATCACTGACTCCTTTCAAAATCAAAAATAGCAGGATTGGGGGTGCAAGCACCCCCAATCCAAAGGCAATCAGATCGCCATCAGTTCCTTTTCCTTAGCTGCAAGAACCTCGTCCACCTTCTTGATGTACTTGTCCAGCAGATCCTGCAGATCTTTCTCTGCCTTCTTCTGGTCGTCCTCGGTGATCTCGGAATTCTTCTTCAGCTTCTTAACATAGTCCATACCGTCACGACGGATATTACGCATAGCAACCTTTGCATCCTCTGCGTACTTCTTGACCTGCTTGGTCAGCTCCTTACGGCGCTCCTCCGTCAGCTGGGGGAATACCAGACGGATAACCTTGCCGTCATTCTGGGGGGTGATACCCAGATCACTCAGCTGGATGGCCTTCTGGATCTCCTTGAGCAAAGAGGTATCCCAAGGCTGGATCACCAGGCTGCGGGCATCGGGGGAAGAGATGGTTGCAACACCGTTGAGCTGTGTCTCCTGTCCATAGTATTCCACACTGATACGGTCGAGAACCTTGGGGTTTGCACGACCGGCGCGAACAGCATCAAACTCCTCTGCCAGGTGCACCAGGGTCTTATCCATTTTTTTGCTGAATTCAGTAAAATCTACGCTCATAAATTAATCCTCCTTAACGATTGTTCCAATAGATTCTCCGCGTACCACGCGGATGATGTTTTCGGGGTCTTTCAGTGCAAAGCACACCAGTGTCATATGGTTGTCCATCGCCAGGGTCATGGCGGTGGTATCGGTGGCTTTTAAGTGACGGGCAAGCACCTCGTCATAGGTGAGGGTGTCAAATTTCACTGCGGTAGGATCGGTATTGGGGTCGGCAGAGTAAATGCCGTCCACATTCTTTGCCATCAGGATAGCATCCGCTTCGATCTCCACACCCCGGAGCACTGCGCCGGTATCGGTGGAGAAATAGGGATTGCCGGTTCCTGCTGCAAAGATAACCACTTTGCCTTCGTTTAAGTAGCGGTCAGCCGTATCCCGGGTAAAATCCTCGCAGAATTTATTCATTTCCACAGCCGACAGTACACGGGCATCCATACCGTGCTTTTCCAGTGCATCCGCCACAGCAATGGCATTCATCACCGTCGCCAGCATACCCATCGCATCGCCGTGAGAGCGCTGCATCTTATCCGCGCCGTCCTTGACACCGCGCCAGAAATTGCCGCCGCCGATCACAAGACCCAGCTGCACACCTTCATCCACGCATTTTTTAATAACACGGCACACAGAATTGACGATCTCGAAGTCAAGACCTCTGCGCTGCTCGCCTGCCAGTGCTTCTCCGCTGATCTTCAGCAGGATCCGCTTGTACTTAATTTGTGACAAGCTCAATCACCCCTTCCTTTTCCCATCTATTTTAATATAATTCCTCCAAATTGACAACTATTAATTTTCAAAAAATCAATTTTGTTTTCAGTATTTTTACATTTTTGGCAACATGCAAAAAAATACCGGTAAAAATTTGGTTTGTTTGCGATTACCGGTTGCAAAAACAGCAGAAATGGGTTATAATATTCCCAAATTTTTCATGAGAGAGGAATTGTAAGATGGCTGAAATCACCGAGAGCAAAAATTTCATCCACGCATTTATTGACGAGGATATCGCCGAGGGTGGTCGCTATGCCGGTAAGACCGTGCATACCCGCTTCCCCCCGGAACCCAACGGCTACCTGCATATTGGTCACTGTAAAGCGCTGATTATCGACTTCGGCACCGCCGAGAAGTACGGCGGTCTGTGCAACCTGCGGATGGACGACACCAACCCCACCAAGGAAGATGTGGAGTTTGTGGAAGCGATCAAGGAAGATATCCGCTGGCTGGGTTTTGACTGGGGTGACCGGTTCTACTACGGTTCCGATTACTTCGAGAAGGATTACGAATACGCCGTTGAACTGATCAAAAAGGGACTGGCCTATGTGTGCCAGCTGACCGCCGAGGAAATGGCAGCTTACCGTGGCGACCTGAATACCCCTGCCCGTAGCCCCTATCGCGATCGCCCCATTGAGGAGTCGCTGGACCTGTTCGCCCGGATGAAGGCCGGCGAGTTCCCGGACGGTGCAATGACTCTGCGCGCCAAGATTGATCTGGCTTCCGGCAACTTCAATATGCGCGACCCCGTCATCTACCGTATTCGCTACATCGAACACCACAGACAGGGCAACAAGTGGTGC
>JAZRLE010000072.1:0-2954 GCA_045646665.1 Faecousia sp.
ACACCATAGATAAATTTAGCTTTTTGTTTTTCAGTTAATTGAATGCCATACTCACTTTTTTTTCTGTTTTGGCGTCTAACTTGACGGTTAGATTCTTTGCTAATACCCAGAAAAGCGGGAGACAGGCCCAAGGATCTGCATCTTTTCAATACAGGAGTTCTATCGATAGCCATTTATGTTATACCTCCAATTATACTCTTCTGCGTTTCGGCGGACGGCAGCCATTGTGCGGAATCGGAGTTACGTCTTTAATGGAGTTAACTTCGAGACCTGCAGCTTGAAGCGCACGGATAGCAGCTTCACGGCCAGCGCCAGGGCCTTTAACGAAAACTTCTACATTTTTCAAGCCATGTTCCATTGCAGCTTTGGTTGCAGTTTCTGCAGCCATTTGAGCAGCAAACGGAGTGCTTTTACGGGAACCACGGAAACCGAGTTCGCCTGCGGAAGCCCAGCTCAAAACGTTACCTTCGGTATCAGAAATGGTAACAATAGTGTTATTGAAAGTGGAGCGGATATGCGCTACACCATTAATGATATTTTTGCTAACTTTTTTCTTGTTGCGAACAACTTTCTTGCCAGCCACTGGTTTATCCCTCCCTCGCTAATTATTTCTTTTTGCCTGCAATAGTACGTTTCGGACCTTTACGGGTACGAGCGTTGTTTTTAGTGTTTTGACCACGAACGGGCAGACCCATACGATGTCTTTTGCCACGATAGGAGCCAATTTCGATTAAGCGTTTGATGTTGAGGGATTCCTCACGACGGAGGTCACCTTCTACTTTATAATCGTTATCTAAAGTTTCACGGATTTTGGAAACTTCTTCTTCAGTCAGGTCGCGAACGCGAGTGTCCGGATTGATACCAGTTTTAGCTAAGATTTCGCGAGACAGAGTCAAGCCGATACCATAGATGTACGGCAGAGCGTATTCAATACGTTTGTCTCTCGGTAAATCGACACCAGAAATACGTGCCATTAATGTGCACCTCCTTCTTAACCTTGTTTTTGTTTATGTTTCGGATTTTCGCAGATTACCATAACATGGCCTTTACGTTTGATGACTTTGCATTTTTCACATATCGGCTTAACAGACGGTCTTACTTTCATAATTTAAACCTCCTCTTGCCTGTCTTGGTTATTTGAAACGATAAGTAATTCTTCCACGATTGAGATCGTACGGAGTGAGTTCCACGGTAACCCTGTCGCCAGGCAAAATTTTGATGAAGTTCATACGTATTTTACCGGATATGTGCGCCAGAATAACGTGACCGTTTTCCAATTGTACTTGGAACATAGCGTTGGGAAGTGCTTCAAGAATTGTGCCTTCAACTTCAATTACGTCTTGTTTGGACACAGTGTACCTCCTTATTTGCCACAGAGACTAGCTACAACGTCAGCATATACTTTGTCAATGTCTTGTAAGCCATTAATTTCTTTGTATACGCCTTGTTTTTGATAGTACTCAATCAACGGTTCAGTCTGATCATGATATGCATGCAGACGATTCTTTACGGTTTCTTCTTTATCGTCATCGCGTTGATAAAGGTTGCCACCGCATTTATCGCACACATCTTCCACTTTGCTGGGGTTGAAGCTTACATGGTAGGTAGCACCGCAAGCTTTGCAAATGCGTCTACCGGTAACTCTGCCAACCAGTTCAGCGTCGGGAACAACGATATTTACAACACCGGTCAAATCAATGCCCAGGTCTTTCAGAATTCCGTCAAGAGCAACTGCTTGCTCTTCAGTTCTCGGAAAACCATCTAAAATGAATCCATTTGCACATTCGGGATTTGCTAAACCTTCACGAACGATGCCGATGGTTACGACGTCAGGTACTAAGCCACCTGCGTCCATATATCTTTTTGCCTCTTTACCAAGTTCGGTGCCTTGCTTTACAGCTGCACGGAACATGTCTCCAGTGGAGATATGAGGGATTTTAAATTCATCAATGAGTCTTTCTGCTTGAGTGCCTTTGCCAGCACCCGGAGGTCCCATTAAAAGAATATACATTCTGAATTCCTCCTATTTCATAAAGCCGTGATAGTGACGCATCAATACCAGGGACTCTATTTGCTTCATAGTATCCAATGCTACGCCGACTACGATTAATAGAGCTGTACCACCGAAGTAGATGCCTTCGATATGAGTCATCCAGCCGATAATATTAGGCATAAGAGCAATCAAAGAAAGGAAGATTGCACCTGCTAATGTTATTCTGGACATAACTTTGTCTAAATAATCAGTTGTAGGTTTACCAGGACGCATACCGGGAATAAATCCGCCATTTTTCTTGATGTTATCTGACATATCATTGATGTTCAGGCTTACCGCAGTATAGAAGTAAGTAAAGAACAAAATGAAGAGAACATACAAGGAAGTTTGCAGCGGAGTACCCCATGCAAACCATTGTCCTACAGTTTTTACCCAAGGTACATCAACGAACTGTGCAATAGTTGTCGGGAACATCAGCACAGAAGATGCGAAGATGATCGGGATAACGCCAGCTTGGTTAACTTTCAAGGGAATATAACTGCTATGACCGCCATACGACCTTGCACCAACAACACGTTTAGCATATTGGATGGGAATTTTGCGAACACCTTGAGAGATGAGAATTACGAAAACAATCATCGCCAGGGCAATCACCGCGAACAAAATTACATTCAACAAGTTAACAGTGCCTGCTTGTAAATATTGGAAAATTATTTGCAAGCCATCAGGTAATCGGGATACGATACCGGCAAAGATTATCAAAGAGATACCATTGCCGACACCTTTTGCGGTGATTTGCTCACCAATCCACATCAGGAAAACAGTACCAGCGGTAAGAGTGGTAGCAATCAACAGAATCGAAAAAATTCCGGGGTTATTGATTGCCATCTTCAGGCCCCAGGCCATACCGCAAGCTTGGAAGAATCCTAAAGCTACCGTCAGCACACGGGTAAGCTTATTC
>JAZRLE010000073.1:0-14511 GCA_045646665.1 Faecousia sp.
GGGTAAAGATTATTTTGTAAACAAGCTGGAGAAGATGGCTGCCGGTTGTGACTACGACAGCAGTAACTATGTAGGCTGCCTGGTGTGGGGATCTGACGGGGTCAAAGGTGTGTTTCCTAAGGCTTGGTTTGACGGAACAGCAGATGTTCCCTTTGAAGGCAGAACCTACAAAGCGCCTGTGGACTACCACAGTGTCCTGACCCGCCTGTATGGCGACTATATGCAACTGCCTCCGGAAAAAGACAGAATTGCCCATCATTTTTATAAAGCTTACAAAAAGAGTGATTTTTGACAGCGCGATAAAGGAAAAAGTAATATGAAAAAGTTTCTCGCGATCTTTAAAAAGGTGGGCGGCTGGAATGTTTTACAGCAGTATCTGCGCGCCCATGTGTTGCTGTTTGCACTGGTACAGACGGCACTCAACGGCTTTTCCAAAAAATCCCTGGAGATCGTCCGTTTGGCGGTGGACAACCGCATCTACCAAAGAATGCATAGGAAATACCGTCGCTTCATTCGGGAATATACCGAAAAGAATCCTGCAGAAGGTTGCACCCAGAGGCACAATCCTATCATCTGGACCATTTGGCTTCAGGGAATGGAGCAGGCACCGAAGATCGTGCAGCAGTGCTACGCTGCTATGTGCAAGCACATTACAGATCGACCCATCGTGGTGATCACCGAGGATAATTACCGGGATTATGTTACATTTCCCGACTATATCATGGAGAAATACGAAAAAGGTATCATCTCCAAGGTCCACTTTGCAGACCTTCTGCGGGTGGAATTGCTGGCGCAGCATGGCGGTACTTGGCTGGACGGCACAGTGTTTTGCAGTGACAAGCCCTTCCAGCCTTATGTATTGGATTCTGAGCTTTTCCTGTTCCAAACACTCAAGCCCGGTTTGGACGGCCACTGCCGCGGGGTTTCCAGTTGGCTGATGACTGCTTATGCCGGAAATCCGATTATTCTGCTGACAAGGACACTGCTTCATGAATACTGGCGCACCCATAATTATGCGGTGGATTATTTTATTCTTCACAATTTTATCAGAATGGCTATTGAGGCTTATCCCCAAGTTTGGAACAAGGTAGTTCCTTTCTCCAATTCTACACCCCATATTCTGTTGCTGCGGCTGTTTGAGTCCTTTGATGCACAGGTATGGGAGGGCGTGCGTGGCCAGACGAGCTTCCATAAACTCAGCTACAAATTTACCCCGGAACAGGCGCAGAAAACCCAAACCTATTATACTGAGGTATTGGGTCAATACCAATAAAACAGAGGGTCTATATGAATATTTTGCTTTTGGGCGCAGCCGGCTTTATCGGCACCAATCTGACGTTGAAGCTGTCAGAAGATCCAAACAACAAAATAACGTTGGTAGATGTCAATAAGGACTATTTCCTTCCCGAGGTGCGCGGAAAAAATGTTTCCATTGTGGAAAGCCCCCTGGACGAGAATGCGGATTTTGCTTCCTTGCTTCAGGGCCAAGAGGTGGTCTACCATCTGGTCAGCACCACCGTTCCCACCACCTCCAATCAGCAGGTGGCAAACGAGCTGACCGCCAATGTTGTGATGACAGCCCGGCTTCTGGATGCTTGTGTATCCTGCGGCGTTCAAAAGGTGATTTTTATTTCCTCCGGTGGCACGGTCTACGGTAAAGAGTCCCGGTGTCCACTGAAGGAGGATACGGCAACGGACCCCATCAGCTCCTACGGTATTCAAAAAATCACAATTGAGAAGCTTTTGTATTTGTATCACTATATGCACGGCTTGGATTACCGCGTGGTCCGCCTTGCAAATCCCTACGGTCCGTACCAGCGGCCCAACGGCATTTTAGGCGCTGTTACCACCTTTACCTATAAGGCATTGAACCGGGAGCAGATCGTTGTTTACGGCGACGGCTCGGTGGTTCGTGATTTCATCTACATTGATGATGCGGTCCGGGGCATTCTGACCATTGCCTATGGGGACAGCCGGCATAAAACATTTAATCTCGGCAGCGGTTACGGCACCAGTATCCGTCAGGTTTTGGAACAGATCCAGAGCTCTCTGAAGATCCCTCTGGATATTGCCTGGAAGGAAAGCCGCAAGGTAGATGTGCCGGTGAATTTTCTGGACATTACCCGTTATGAGACGGCGTTTGGCCCGCTGAATCCCATCTCTTTGCAGGAAGGTGTTCAGAAAACTGCTGACTTCATGATCCGTTCCGGTATGTGCAGCAGGGAAGAAGGGTGATTGCCATGAAGATCGCGGTACTGATGTCCACCTATAACGGTGAAAAGTATATCCGCCAGCAGATCGACTCTGTTCTGGCGCAGCAGGGCGATTTTACCCTGGATCTGTGGGTCAGAGATGACGGCTCCGCCGACGGCACGACTCAAATTCTTCGGGAGTATGAAGCAGCAGGCAAGCTGCAGTGGTACACCGGCAGTAATCTGCGACCTGCCCATAGCTTTTGGGATCTGCTGTTAAACTGTAAAGGCTATGATTATTATTCCTTTGCAGATCAGGACGATTATTGGGAGCCGGGGAAGCTACACGCTGCGCTACAAAGTATCGCAGCCGAAACCGGTCCTGCGGTGGCTTGCGCCAATGCGCAGCTGGTAGGGCATGACCTTAAGAGCCTGGGTCGCAATGTGTACTTGGCACCGCCCCCTACAGACCTAGAGACAATGAGTATCGCCGGTGGCATTTTAGGCTGTACAATGGTCATTAACAAGGCCTTGGCGGAGCTGCTGCAGTCCCGCCCCGTGCCAGATGTGATGGTAATGCACGATTTTTATGTTGCGCTGGTGTGCAGCCTTGCCGGCGGCAAGCTGTGTTTTGATATGACACCGCAAATGCTGTACAGACAGCACGACAACAATGTGGTAGGTGCTTCCAAAAACAAGATATCCGCACTGAGGGACCGGCTTTGTACCGTAATCCATCGGGCAAGGGTATCTGTTTTTGATCAAGCAAAGACCCTTATAAAACAATATCCTGACTTGGGAACCCGGGAGCAACGAAAATGGTTGGAAAAGCTGGCCAGTCCTACGCTTTTAAACCGCATAGCGATCGCCTTCTCACGGAAGACCCGCTATGCAGGCATGAATAAGAGCATCACGTTGCGCCTGGCACTTCTGTTGGGCAATCGGTAAAGGCATCCCCCTATGAGAAAGGTTGTAAACTATGTATGATATTGTAAAATGGCTGCTGCTGATCCTGCTGTTTTCTCCGGTATTTTACTTTGCATTCCGGCAGAAAAAGTGGTATCTGTATTTAAGCTGTGCCTTTATCGGCATTTTGCCGGATCAGTTCGCCATTGAGTTGCACGCTTCCTTACCGCTTTTGACTGCACAGCGGTTGCTGATCTTGTTGCTATTGGGATTCTGGATCGTAAAAAAATGCAAGAACCGTCAGTTTTCCTTTCCTGTGATCCTGGTGGTTTATGCTGCCCTGAACATTCTGGTTTCGGTGGTCAATATCCGCTATGGTCTTGGGGGAGAGATCAAGCGTGTGGCGATCCTGCTTTTAGAGCAGGTGCTTCTGGTGATCATGATGATCGAACTCATCGATGGTCGTAAAGAGCTGAACCTTTGTTTGGATGCAATGATCCTGAGCTGCTGCGCACTGAGCGTAGTGGGCATGATCCAAACGATCTTTGAGGTGGATGTTGCCTCTGTGCTGAAACTGGTAGATGCCCGTACAGCTACAGAACTGACACCCCGCATGGGTATGGTCCGGGCCTTTGGCACCACCAACGCCATCATATTCGGCTGTTATTGTGCCTTTATGAGCCTGCTGATCTATTATCGGCTGGAGCGCACGAACAAGCAACGCTATGCCGTGGCGATGGCATTGACGCTGTCTGCCATGATCTGTACATTGTCCAGAGGCGCATGGCTGTGCTTTGGCGCAATACTGGTGCTACTGCTGTGCATTCGTCCTAAAAAGCTGCTGCGTCCGTTGGGGACCAGTCTGCTTATGACATTGGTGCTATGCCTGCTCCTTGGCTTCTTCGGCAACCGGCATTTTCTAGTGGCCTCCATTGAGACGGGACGCTCCACCGCCAACACGGTTTTGGGTGTTGTGGATCTGGAGATCCCTGCATTGCCCGGATTGGGCAATCTACTCCCTCAGGAACAGCCCATGGAGGAAAATCCGGACACGGAGGAACCGGAGGGCTCTGACACACCGGAGTTCGGTAAAAATGAATCCAGCGCTGCCCAGTCACGGTTGGTGGAATGGACAGCGGCCCAGTATATGTTTGATGAGGGGAATGGGTTGTTCGGATACGGTTATAATGCCTTCACACGGGGCAAGCTGCATTACTTCTACCCCCAATTTGGCTTCTGGACAGTTGCCGGCACACTGGATGTAGGTTTGCTGAAGGTCATGACAGAAAGCGGTCTGGTAGGCTTCTTAGCTTATCTGTCACTGCTAGGATTCTCGTTGTTTATGGCGTTGAAGCACCGGGGAAAGCGTGGGCTTCTGACATTTGAGAAGCTGTTTGCGTTTTTGCTGGTGGAGTATCTGCTTTTGAACTTTATGGCAGCGTTTACAGGTCCCTTCTGGTTGGCGCTGGGTCTGTTCTATGCTTCTTTGAAACTGACGAAAAAAGAGGAACCGGAGATAGAGGAATTGCCGGAAAAAGGCTGGCAGTTTTGATTTAGATCCGGCGGGGTCGTATCACAGTCCGCAGAATGCCGGTGGATATGATATGGCAACCGAAAGAAAGATTATATGTAACGGGGGATCATTTATGGAGCAAACCACCGGGAATATGGAAACACCGCAGGTGAGCGTCATTGTGCTGACATACAATGCAAATCCGGAGAAGTTGCGGCAGACGCTCAGCTCCATCGCGGCACAGGAAGAAGTCAGCTATGAGTTGATTATCAGTGACGACGGTTCCCAGAAAAAGGATTTTTCCTTTCTTCCTGCGTATTTAGAAGCGCATGGCGTGAGGAACTGGTGGCTGTTGGAGCATGAAGAGAACCGCGGGACGGTGCAAAGCTGCTTTTGCGCGGTAAAAGCAGCGCAGGGAAAGTATATTTTTCTCACATCCCCGGGTGATTTGTTGTATGACAAATGGGTGTTGCGTGATTTGTATGGGTTTGCGCAGAGAAATGACGCGTCGCTGTGTTTCGGCAATGCAGTGTTCTATGGAAAGGGAGAAGGAACTCCCCGGTGCACCAGAACAGTGGGAAAGCCTTGCCGTCCGCACCTCTATACGCCGGAGAAAACAAAGCGCTATGGCAAACTGAATTTTTTCGGCGGGGATTGGATCATTGGCGCTGTTTATTTCCGCAGTCGTGTTATGTTTCTGGAATGTCTGGAAAAAGTTTCAGATACGGCAAAATACATGGAAGATACCACCACCACAGCCTTTGCGCTGGCTATGGGTCACCGTGTTTTCTATTGCGACCGAAATGTGGCATGGTATGAAGACGGCATAGGCGTGTCTACCGGTGGAAATGAGAAATGGGATCGGCTTTTGCGGCAGGACCTGCTGCAAAGCTTTGGCAAGCTGAAGAAGGAGTACCCCAGGGATCCCTGTGTTGATATTGCGTGGCGCAATATATCGCAAACGGACCGCAGAAAACGCATTGCGGGCAATCTTTTGCATCATGGGGCATCTATGCTGCGTCTGGCATGCATCGCGAAAACAAAAAAACAGGCGATCCGCTGTTCGCCGGAAGATATACTTCGCTTGGAACGGCAATTACAGGAAGAATGAGGAGACCGGATTATGGAAATACAGAATTATACTTTCCACTCCCACGGCGATGACCGTGGGCAGCTGATCGCGATCGAAGCGATGAAAGATCTGCCTTTTGAGGTAAAGCGGGTCTACTATATCTACGACACGCTGCCGGGTGTCCGCCGGGGCTTCCATGCCCATAGAAATCTGCAGCAGATACTGATCTGTGTCAGCGGCAGCTGTAAGATCCATCTGGACAACGGCTATGAAACTGCCGAGGTGCTGTTGGACAGTCCTGCCACAGGATTGTATATTGCCAACGACATGTGGCGGGAGATGTACGATTTCACGCCCGGTGCTGTGTTGTTGGTGCTGGCGTCGGAATATTATGACGAAGCGGATTATATCCGCAACTACGAAGATTTTATTAAAATGGTCAGGGAGGGACAGGTATGAATGTACCTTTTGTGAGTTTCAAACCGCTGGAAAAGGAATTGAATGCAGAGCTTCGCGCTGCTTTTGACCGGGTGTTGACCAACAGCTGGTACATCGATGGCAAAGAGGATAAAGCCTTTGAAGAAGCCTTTGCCACATACTGCCACACGGAATACTGTGTGGGCTGCGGAAACGGTCTGGATGCGCTGATGCTGGTGCTGAAGGCTTGGGGCATCGGCCCGGGGGATGAGGTCATTGTGCCCTCCAATACCTTTATAGCCACCGCTTTGGCAGTAACTTATGTGGGTGCTACCCCTGTGTTTGTTGAACCGGACATCCGCACCTACAACATCGATCCTGCGCGGATCGGGGAGAAGATCACAAAGAACACAAAAGCCATCATGCCCGTGCACCTGTACGGCCAGCCCTGCGACATGGACCCTATTATGGCGATTGCCCAAAAGCACGGTCTGTATGTGCTGGAGGACTGCGCCCAGGCCCACGGCGCTACCTACAAGGGTAAGGTCATCGGCTCCTTTGGCGATGCCGCCGGATTCAGCTTTTATCCGGGCAAGAATTTGGGCGCATTGGGCGATGCCGGCGCCATGGTGACAAGCGACAAGACGCTGGCAGATAAGGTTCGCGCATTGGGCAATTACGGCTCTGACTATAAATATCACCATATCTATAAGGGAACAAACTCCCGCTTGGACGAGCTGCAGGCGGCATTCCTTTCAGCAAAGCTGCCGCTGATGGACAAGGTGAACGAAAACCGCCGGTACATTGCAGACCGGTATCTGAAGGGCATTAAAAATGAGAGGATTATCCTGCCCTTTGTGCCGGACTACGCACAGCCGGTGTGGCATCTGTTTTCGGTGCGCTGTGAGGCGCGGGACGCATTGGCGCAGTATCTGGCAGACCGGGGCATCGGCACCAATAAGCACTACCCGATCCCCATGCATCTGCAGGATTGCTATGCGGATCTGGGTATTCAAAAGGGCAGCTTGCCTGTTGCAGAAGAAATCTCTGCAACACAGCTGAGCTTGCCTATGTATTACGGCATGACTGAGGAAGAGATCGATTATGTCATTGACACAATCAATGCTTTTAATTAAGGGTGTAAAGGTAATAAAATGGACAAAAAGAGAACGATCTGCATGGTAACCAACTGGTATCCCACAAAGGAGAACCCTTTCTTTGGAAGCTTTTTCAAAGAGCAGGCTTTTGCGCTTTCGGAACAGTTTCGGTTTCTGGTGGTCCACTATCGGGAAAACAGAAAGGTTCTGGATCCTGTTTTCTGGCTGCAGCGGATCCGCAGAAAGCACTATAGTGTGTGCCGCGACGGTGAAGAGAACGACACCGTAGAGTATACCGTCCGTGTGAATGTACCGCTGTCTATTGGTCTGCTGAGAAAACTGCACACCCTATACCGGCAGGCACGGAAAATGACGGCATCGGAATATAAGCCCTATGCCAGATACAAAACCAGGATTCTCAAGGATGTATTTCAAAATCGCCTTCCTGAGACATTTGACCTGCTGTATTGCGTAGACGCTCAGTCAGAAAGCGACCTGCTGTATCAGCTATCCAGGATCTCGGGAAAACCCTTTGTGGTGTCAGAGCATGCACCTTTCCCCTGGCCGGGTTATGTTGTAAAGCCGGCGGAAAAAGAGGCGATCAAGAAAGCAAATGCTTTTTTGGCTATCAGCTATGATAAGGTTCGTCAGGTGCTCTTGCAGGATGTGCAGCCAAGACAGATCGCCTATGTGGGCAATATGGTTGACGAGGAACAGTTTGTTTTGGGAAACGGCTCCGGTGGTGAGAAGACCTTTATAATGGTAGCTGCCCATACTTTTTATAAAAACTACCCTCTGTTTATTCAAATTTTTAACCGTCTGACCCAGATTACCGATGTACCTTTCAAGGTGATCGTGGTGGGCTACAATGCCAATAAGGGTTACTCCCAAAATGCGCAGGAGCTGGAGCAGAAGCTGAAAGCGTCTGCGTTTGCGGATAAAATAGAACTGATCCCCGCAATCAGCCGGGATCAGATTCATACAGTATATGGCCGCGCCGATGCCTTTGTGATGACTTCCGTTCAGGAGGGCATGCCGGTTTCCGCGCTGGAAGCCGGTTGCTGCGGTCTGCCGATCTTTTCGACGATGTGCGGCGGTGTAGAGGATTATGTGGATGATTCCATCGGCAGAATATTTAAGATCGTGGACAGCGAATCCTTTGCCCAAAGCCTGAAAGCCTACTTGGAAGGCGATATTTGCTTTGACCGTGAGCATATCCGTCAGCATATTGTCAGCCGGTTTGGCAGGAAAGCCTTCACGGACAATATGGCATCTATTTTCAACGAAGTCATTGATGGCGGTAAGGCAGTCGAGTAACACTTCTAAGAGGCGGGTGTACAAAAATGCATGAAAAACCTATGGTCTCTATTTTAATCCCTTGTTATAATCATGAAGCTTTTTTGGATGATTGCCTTACCGGCATTCTTTGCCAGACCTATGAAAATATTGAACTGCTGATCTGTGACGATTGTTCACCTGACAGCTCCTACCAGATCATTCAAAAATTCGCGCCGAAACTGCGGGAGCGGTTTTCCCGGGTGGAGATCCTGCGCAACGAGATAAATTGCGGTGTAACGAAAAATATTAATCGCATGCTTGCTATGGCGAAGGGTGAGTATATTAAAATTCTTGCCAGTGATGATTCCATGGTGCCGGAAGCAGTGGAGGCAATGGTTGCGTATTTTGCTGAGCATCCCCAATGCGCTGTGGTAATCGCCAACGGCGTGAGAGTGGCGGAGGAGCAGCACTATTCTGATTTTACCCCTGTGTCGGAGATCTACAGTGAGCCGCCGGATTTTTCACCGGAAGGGTTTTTTGAGCGGACGGCGCGGTGCAACAGGATATTTGCGCCGGGCGCGATGCTGCAGCGCTCCGTGTTTCAAACCTACGGATATTATGATGAGACGATTCCTGTAGAGGATATGGAATACTGGCTTCGGCTGCTCAAGTCGGGAGAGGTCCGTTTTGGCTACCAGGAGAAAAAACTGATTTACTATCGCATTAACGGAAACTCTATGTCCTCTGTTTCCGGCAATGCAGGACTGGAAAAGCGTCGCCGCCGGATGCACAATGCGGTGGTTGCCACCTTGGAAAAACACAGAGATGGCTTTTCTCACGGACTCTTTGAGGAGATCACCGTGGATTATATGCTTAACGAATATTCTTTTGCGCTGAATACCGGCTTGAAGATATGGGCAGCGGAACTGCGCGTACAGCTATGGCATTTTGCGGGCTGGAAGGCAATTACATGGAAACGCCGGATGCGATTAAAACTGCGCAGGCTGAAAATGCTTGTTAAGGAGCTGCTGCACACATAATGGCAGGGTCGTTTTGACAAAAGGAATTTTTGGGGTTGTACATGGAAAATAGTGGTAGAAAAGAAAAGGTAATAAAGAATGTAACCTCCCAGATGGGAGCCTCTTTGGTGCAGAGCTTGCTGGGCTTTGTGACACGCAGGGCTTTCCTTATGTATCTGGGAGAGAACCTGCTGGGTCTTAACGGTGTTATGACCAGCATTATCGGCATGCTCAGCCTTGCGGAATTGGGCGTCGGCGAAGCGATCAATTACAGCCTGTATGAGCCGTTAGCCAGAGGTGACAAGGAACGCGTGGCATCCATCATGGCGCTTTACAGGAAGCTCTATTTTACAATCGCTGCTGTGGTTGCGGGTCTGGGCTTGGTGCTGATCCCCTTGCTGCATTTGCTTGTAGAAACAACTGTGCCGATCACAACGGTGTATTTCGCATTTGGTCTGTATTTGTTGGATACATGTCTGAGCTATTGCCTTGCATACAATCGCAATATTATTACTGCGGATCAGAAGGATTATATCGTCATAAGGACCAATATGATCTGCCAAATTATTATGCAGGTGCTGCAGGTTGGTTTGATCCTTATAACGAAGAACTACTATGTGTACCTGATCACGAAGGTCGCGATTACAGTTTTGCAGAATGCATATTTGTATTTCCGTGCAAATAAGATGTACCCCTATATCAAAAAGCGTGATACGGAAAAGCTTCCGAAAACCTATACCGATAAGCTGGGGCATAATGTTAAGGCTTTGTTTATCACGCGGCTGTCCTACTTTTGTGTCAGCGGCACAGATAATCTGCTGCTGTCTTCCTTTGTAAATCTTGCCAGTGTGGCAATCTACAACAACTATGTTACGATTTTTACACTGTTTAATAAAACATTCAATACGGTTTTCGACAAAGCAAGGGCGATTATCGGAAATTATATTGTAGTCAATGGGGATAAAAACGCCTACCAGCTGTTCCGACGGATATTCTTTATGAATTTTCTGATTACCAGCTACACATCCATTGGCATAATGGTAGTGAGCAATGCAGTCATTAACATCTGGCTTGGAGAGGGGCATAGCTGGACACCGCTGTTGGTGGGTGTTTTAGTGTTTAATAACTATTCCCGGTATATTTTGCAGACCTGCGAGGCGTTTCGTGGCGCAAAGGGGCTGTATTGTCCCCGCCCGTTTGTCAAGTATGTTTCCCTTGCGGAAGGGCTTTTGAATCTTGGCGCATCGTTGCTGCTGATCTTCTTGCTGGATAATCGCATATTGGGTGTATTCTTAGGAACTGCCATTAGTACGGTAGTATCTACGATTGCTGTTCCCTGGATCGTATATAAGTTCCTGTTTGAGAGACCTCTGCGGGAGTTCTATGCAATCTATTTTAAGTATTTTGCAGTTGCGGGGATCGCGTTGCTTTTGAGCGCATTTGCATTTGAACTGCTGCACACCCCAAACCATATCCTGAACGCAGTAATTGGAATCGTGGTGTGCTCCGTGGTTACCGGTGGCATATATCTGGCTGTTTTCTGGAAGACAGATGAGTTTAAGTATAATCTGGGAATTGCCAAGAATCTGCTGATGCGCATAAGAAACAAGATTCGTTGAAACAGAAAGGAACAGAACATGAAATTAAGACCGTTGGCCCGGAAGGATGCACCGTTGATGCTGGAATGGATGCATGATGAATGTGTGGTAAAGGATCTGCAGGCAAACTTTGCCGCAAAAACCCTAGAGGACTGTGAAAATTTTATCCGCAGCTGTGCAAATTCTTCCGAGAATCTGCATCTGGCGATCGTAGATGAAAAAGATGAATACATGGGCACGGTGAGCTTGAAGCATATCCGCCCCGGTATTGATGGGGAATTTGCCATTACCATCCGCGCCTGCGCAATGGGTAAAGGCCTGTCTGCCTTTGGCATGAAAGAGATTATCTCTGTTGGACTTCATCAATTAGGACTGCAGAAGGTATACTGGTGTGTGTCTCCGGATAATAAACGCGCGGTGCGTTTTTATGACAAAAATGGTTACCCTCGGGTGGACGTTAGCACATTGAATCCTGTTGGTTACACACAGGAGCAGCTTCGGTATTATATCTGGTATGCTGTGGGAAAGTCAGAGAGGTAACGGTTTTGATTTAAGGGAGGGCGACCAATCATGATTGACCTTCACAGCCATATATTGCCCGGTGTGGATGACGGCAGCGAAAGTCTGGAGATGTCCCATGCCATGCTGGATCTTCTGCAGCAGCAGGGGGTCGACACTGTGGTAGCAACACCTCATTTTTATGCCAGAAAGGATACGCCGGAGGACTTTCTTCGCCGCCGGGCGGAGGCAGCAGCGCAGCTGCAATCCGATGTCAATATGCCCCGGATCCTTCTGGGCGCTGAGGTGGCATACTTTGACGGCATGAGCAACAGCGAGGCGTTGGAGAAACTGCGGCTGGGCGATACGGACTTGCTGCTGGTGGAGATGCCTTTCGGCACATGGACCCAGCGGATGGTCAGGGAAATTTGCCAGCTGACCTTGCAGGCCGGGCTGATACCGGTGCTTGCTCATGTGGAGCGTTACCGCAAGAGAGACCAACTGCCTAAGTACCAGCGGCAGCTTTTGGAGCAAGGCGTTTTGCTTCAGTGCAATGCGGAGGCATTTGTGGACCGTTCCACCCGCCGCTGGGCGCTGGGGCAGCTGAAACAAGGCAATATTCACTTCCTTGGCTCTGATTCCCATAATTTGACTGCCAGACCGCCCAAAATGGATCAGGCAGCGCAGATCATTTCCAAAAAGCTGGGCAGCGGTGTACTGGGAGCGATTACTGCGTTCTCGAAAGAAATGTTACAATTATAAAAAATAACCCTGCGAGGTCATACCTCGCAGGGCCTTTTATTATTCATTAACCGTACAGACCGACCAGTGCCAGAAGAGCGGCAAACACAACACCGCAGGCGGACATGACAAACAGCTGTGCAAAGGTTTTGTTTCTCTCCTTGGGGTCCGGATGCTCGGAGGAGTAGGCTGCCAGCATCAGACCGCCGCAACTGGACAGGGGACTTAGCGCAGCTAGATGCGCACCTACACACAGACCCACGGTCATAACCAAGGGGTTGACACCCTGCAGGGTGGCGGCGATGGTGGGGACTGTGGGGATCAGTGTGGGCATGACCACGCCGGATGCCGAGGAGAACCAGCTCATAACACCGGCAAGAACGGTCATGATGGGGGTTGCGGTCACAGGACCCATCAAAGCAGACAGCCATTTGGACAGCAGATCAATGCCACCCAATTCGGTGACCAGAGAAATCAGAATGCCCACGCCGGTGATCATTACCAGAGTATTCCAAGGCACTTTCTTCAGCGCAGCGCCTTCGTTGGCAGCGCCGATAACGGTCAGCACTACGGAAACGGAGAAAGCGGCAAGGCCTACGTTGATCTGCAGCAGAGCAGTCAGCAGCGCGGTAACAGCGATGCCGGCCAAAGTGGCAATCTGCTTAGCGGAAAAGGGAGGGATCGTCTCTTCCTGTGCGTCAGCGGCAGGCGCAGCAGTCTTATGGGCGTGCCACTTAAATACGAAGAAATACAGGATGGCGGCGTACAGCACGTTGGTAAGCGCCATGATCCAGAAGAGCGGCATATCAAGGCCGTTGATACCGCTGGCTGTGGCAGTATTGATCGCTACAATACCGGAAGGGGTAATGGGAGAAAGTCCGCCGGCAAAAGAGCCCAGCGTGCCGAAGGGCAGCAGCTTGATGGGAGCTACGTCAGCTTCTTTTGCCAGCGCCACGATCAGTGCTGCCATCAAAGCGGTGACAGAGATCAATCCGGGACCAACCGCGGACAGCACCGCAGACAGCAGGAACAGGATGGGCGGGAACAGCTTGACTTTTCCCTTGCACAGCGCAAGGATTTTCTTGGCAAGCAGCTCCAGCGTGCGGTTCTCCTGGGCAATGCAGAATAAGTACATAACGCCCAACAGCATCAAAAACAGGGAACTGTCGAAGGCGTTTAGCAGCCACTTGTCGGCAAGATCGGCACAGCGGCCCAGGATCAGGGATGCCATGATCGCCAGCAATCCTGTGTTGACCTTAAAAACAAAGGCAAGCACGATGGCGGCACACAGCACCAGCAAAGATATTAAATCCATAATTTCAGTATCCTTTCTTTTTTATCCTACTGATTATAAAATAAAAAAGGGATATTGAAAAATACATTCTTGCATATATGAAATATATATTATATGATATAGAAAAAGCGGGGAGGTTATTATGGAACTTCTGCAGTTACGATATTTTTTAACGGTGGCACGGCTTTTGAATATTTCCCATGCGGCAAAGCATCACATGATCCCCCAGCCAGCCATGTCCAAGACGATTTCCCGGTTGGAGAAGGAATTGGGGACACCCTTGTTTAACCGCTACAAAAACAAGCTGACCCTGACACAGGCAGGGGAGGCCTTTTATCAGTCGGTATCTCAGTCGTTAAGCGGTATTGACAGCACTGCCCAGTCTATCAGCAGGGAAGATACACCACTGAGCGGTGAACTGAAGATCCTGGTCTGCCAGCACCGCCCTACGGTACTGGACAGTATCATGGCGTTTAAGAAGCAGTATCCGGATGTGTCCTTCCGGTTTTTTTACGAGCAGGATGCCACGGAGGTCTGTGAATTTGACTTGTGCATTTCTTGTGAACAGCCGGACAAGGCATTTAACCGCAGCGTCTGTTTGATCACAGAGCCGTTGAAGCTGGTGGTATCTGCAGACCACCCGGCAGCGAATGCGCAGAGGATTGGATTTGATACTTTGCGCAAGGAGTCCTTTGCCATTGTCTCCCGAAAGTCGAACCTGTGGCGGCAAGCGGAACTGCAATGCCAGCAGGTGGGATTCACACCGCAGGTGGCAATGACCTGCGCCGACCTGCACTGCCTTTTAAAGTTTGTAGCCTCCGGTATGGCTGTGACCCTTGGACCGGAGGTCTCCTGGAGGGGGCTGCACCGGCAGGATGTGGTTTTT
>JAZRLE010000074.1:0-20111 GCA_045646665.1 Faecousia sp.
GTAGGCACTTCATACTGCTTTCCTCCTTCTGGTAAAAATGAAAAAAGCCAGCATTCTCTGCTGGCCATAAAAAAATACCGGGCGGTTGTGCATTGCCGCCCGGTATCCCAAACCTGTGTGGCAGGTTGGAAAGTTGTTATTCAATTATTAAATTAGATTAATGCTGGCAATTTACTTCATATATCTCCTCCTATTCTTCATCGCACTCATCATTTTCGTAATGCCAACCGCGTTCAATCGCAGCATACATATCTACAAAATCAGCACGCCTAAAATCACTCAACTTATTAAGAGCGATCACTCTCTCAAATCGCTCCTGAGCAACAGCGCTGACTTGCATAAGTGTCATCTTGTCATCTTGCCAGGTACGAATACCTGTTAAGTACTGGCTACGTCTCTTATCATCAATAATAAAAGGCGTTACGCCGTGGCGAAGACACTCTTTAAACATTACGAGCCGGCCGATACGACCGTTGCCGTCCTCAAAAGGAACTATTTCTTCTAGCTGAACGTGAAAATCCAGAATTTGAGCCAAACCTATTTCTGACAGAGCCTCATAGCTGCTGATCAACGAAGACAGGCAACCGTTGATCTTGCTCGGGTCAGGCATTTTTCTGACCCGCTTTGTGGCGCTGGCATTTCGATAAATACCAGGGGTCACTTGTTTCTTCCGGTGGTCGACAGTTCCAAACATAAGGGTGTAGTGAAGTTGCTGGAGCATCTTCTGCGTGATTGGTTCACCAACGTGGTCAATGATATAATCAACGCAAACAAAATGGTTCAAAACTTCAATACAGTCTGAAACTTTCATAGGCTCGAAAGCAACCCGAACCTTTCCTTTTCGAAAGATGGTCTCCATTTGATCCATTGTTAGGCGATTACTCGCCATTCGAGAAGAAGTATAGGTCAGATAGATCTGTACATAGTCATATAGACCATGATAGTTCCGCCTATTATTCTTCTGATGGACCAATCGCTTCGCAAGGACCGGCAACTCCTTTTCTGTAAGGACAGGATCAATCTTGTCGGGCTTTTTTGCTTTCTCTGGGATTAGCCAAGTGCCGTTTTTGTGCTTGGCATTGGGGATTCGACCTTGTCCGCAGTATCGGCGGACGAGTGCCTGAGAGACTCCCCATTTTTCGGCAGTTTCCTTTACTGAAAGGTACTCCATGTGTTCGTATTTCTTCCTTTCTGAAAGTAGTGCAACCTAGCGCAACACCTCGATCTTGCGCAACTCCGGCGACACGAGTTTAACACGAAACACAATAAACGTAAAAAAATTAATGTAGGAAATACTCCGAATTAGGGTAAATAATGAACTATTTGAAGCCTAAAAAATTCAATAAAATTAATGAAAAAATGTTCTCACGCCATGGCATTCAAGAGGTCAGCGGTTCGATCCCGCTTATCTTCACCAAAACAAATCCTTGGAAACCTAGTGTTTCCAAGGATTTGTTCAGCTCTGGGGGAAACCAGCGCAGTGTGGGGGAGCTTTTGCCACATTCTTGACCACATTGCGAACATAATCAGCTCCCAAAATACGACTTAAATACTAGAAAAATCGGCTTTCGATTTGACCACAATTGAAACTTAAATTTCGTCAGATAGTATGAATATACTATCTGGCGTTTTTACGCACTAATGCTCTGCGCATGTTCCCCCGCGCATTCCGGTGAAGCTGTCTTAACAATTCTCGATTTTGTGGTATGATAGAGAAAAACACAAAAGGTGGGCTAAAAATGTCTATTGAAAAAGTAAGAGCATATTTCCACAGTGTGGGTATAGAGGATCGAGTAACGGAATTCCCTGTATCCAGCACACAGTGAAATTGATAAAAAAACCCACATGCTTGCAAAGCAAGCATGTGGGTTTTTTGTCCGGTTTTTAACCTACCTGCAGGGAGAACAGATCCGGCATAGACACATGCAACAGCAGCTGCCCCACATCATCGGTGTCCACAGAATTTGCGCAAGGGGAAGATCGGATGCATCGTAAGCATCTGCGTCACTTCCTTGAGTTTTTCCTTATTTTAACACACAAAAAATCAAACTGCAAGGTTGGATTTATATTGACAATTCCCTCAGAATATGATATAGTTCTACCGATTAAAAGGCTATGATGGAGACAGTATCGTAAGGACAGTATTTTTAGAGAGCTGTTGGTGCTGAAAATACAGCAATACTGCTTGCGTGAAGAACACTCCGGAGCCGGCGGAAGAACCCCTTTGGGTAGTAGAACCGCCCGTTGCACCGCGTTAAGGTGAAAAAGTGGATTGTTTACAATCAATTTGGGTGGTACCGCGGAAGATGCCTTTCGTCCCATTTTTGGGCGAATGGTGTCTTTTTTGTTTTTAAGCATAACACAATCAAAAAATCATATGATACTGTTTAACGGAGGTATACTTTATGTTAAGAACACACACTTGTAACGAGCTGAATATGGATCACATCGGTCAGACTGTCAAGCTGACCGGCTGGGTCGACACCATCCGTGACCACGGCGGCGTCATTTTCGTTGACCTGCGGGATCACTACGGCATCACACAGATCGTTCTGTCCGACGATGCGCTGATGAACGGTGTCGGTAAGGAAACCGTTATTTTGGCAGAAGGCACCGTCTCCAAAAGAGATGAGGAGACCGTTAATGCCAAGTTGGCAACCGGTATGATCGAAGTTCGCGTGGAGCGGGTGGAGATTTTAGGACCCAGCCTGCCTGCCCTGCCCTTTGACATCGGCACCTCCACACAGACCCGTGAGGAAGTGCGTCTGAAGTACCGTTTCCTGGATCTGCGTAATCAAAAGATCCACAGCAATATCGTTCTGCGTTCTCAGGTTATTTCCTATCTGAGAAAGCAGATGGAGGAGCTGGGCTTCCTGGAAATCCAGACCCCCATTCTGACCGCCTCCTCCCCCGAGGGTGCCCGTGACTATCTGGTGCCCAGCCGGAAGCACAAGGGCAAGTTCTATGCACTACCTCAGGCACCCCAGCAGTTCAAGCAGCTGCTGATGGCATCCGGTTTTGACCGTTATTTCCAGATCGCTCCCTGTTTCCGGGATGAAGATGCCCGGCAGGACCGGTCTCCCGGCGAATTCTATCAGTTGGACTTTGAAATGTCCTTTGCCGATCAGGAAGATGTATTTGCAGTGGCAGAGACCGTTGTATACAACACCTTCAAGAAGTTCTCCGACAAGAAGATCTCCAAGCCGCCTTTCCGCCGCATCCCCTTCAATGAAGCAATGCTGCGCTACGGCTCCGACAAGCCCGACCTGCGTAACCCCCTGGTGATCCAGGATCTGACCGAGTTCTTCGGCACCCACGAGTTTGAGACTGTGGGCGGCAGAACCATTCCCTTCAAGGGCAAGCAGGTTCGCGGTATCGTTGCCAACTACCTTGCCAAGAAAGATGGCAAAAAGGCCTTCGAAAAGGACATCGACACCTACTCCAGAAGCATCGGTATGCGCTTCGGCGTCGGTTATATCACGCTGGAAAATGGCGAGTATAAGGGTCCCATTGCCAAGTTCCTGTCTGAAGCCGAAAAGGCAGAGCTGACTGCCCTTGTGGGCATTCAGGAGGGTGAGACTCTCTTCTTCATCAGCGACACCCCCGCAGTGGTCAACCAGCTGGCCGGTCAGATGCGCACATGGATCGGCAAGGAGCTGAATCTCATTAAGAACGACTCCTTCGAATTCTGCTTCATCGTGGACTTCCCCATGTACGAGCGCAACAGTGAGACCAACCAGATCGACTTCACTCACAACCCCTTCTCTATGCCCCAGGGCGGTATGGATGCACTGCTGAACAAGGATCCGCTGGACATCTTCGCCTACCAATACGACATCGTCTGCAACGGCGTGGAGCTTTCCTCCGGCGCAGTGCGTAACCACAACCCCAACATCATGAAGAAGGCCTTTGAGATCGCAGGCTATGGCGAAGAGGATGTGAAGGCCAAGTTCGGCGCTCTGTACACCGCATTCTCCTACGGCGCACCTCCCCACGCAGGTATGGCTCCCGGCGTTGACCGTATGGTCATGCTGATCGCTGAGGAAGACACCATCCGTGATGTCATCGCCTTCCCGCTGAACGGCAACGCACAGGATGTGATGATGGGCGCCCCCGGCGAAGTCACCGAGCAGCAGCTCAGAGAAGTGCACATCAAGGTGCGCGACTAAGAAAGGAACCCTTCTATGGATAAAGAAACGTTATACACGCTGGAAAAGGTCAATCAGCTCCGGCTGGATGAAGCCCAGAGGGAAGCTGTGCTGGCATTTATCAACGACCAGTACAGCCAGCTGGAAAAGCTGAATGCCATCGACACGGAGCAGGTGGAGCGGATGGTGCATGTTATGCCCATTCACACCGTAGTCCGTGAGGATGTGTCTGTCCAGAAGTTTGCCCGGGAAACCCTGCAAGAGGGCGCACCCGAGACTATGGACGGCTACTGGCAGGTTCCCCGTGTGGTGGAATAAGCCTTTTGAAAGGAATCTTTGTATGAAATTGTTATTAACCGAAACAAGCACCAACAAAACCTGTGTGGTGCTGGACGATATGATCCTGACAAAGGATATGCCTACAACCGCAGGCTCCAAGATGCTGGACGGCTACCGCAGCCCCTTCGATGCTGAGGTGGTCACCAAGCTGGCGCAGGCCGGATATGCTTTGGGTGGAAAAACCAATGTGGGCGAATTTGCTGTTGACCTGTTGGGTGAAACCTCTTATTTCGGTGCCTGCACCCAAGATGGCGCACTGATTGGCGCTGCCGATGCCCTTGTACAGGAAAATGAAGCAATTGCAGCTCTGCAGTTGGATGTGAACGGTGCTCCCAGACGCTCCGCTGCTCTCAGCGGAAACATCTGCGTTAAACCCACCTACGGTACCGTATCCCGTTATGGCACCATCCCGGTAGCCTGCTCCGGCGAAACTGTGTGCGTCACCGCCCAAACCGTTTCTGTCTGCCGGGACATTCTGTCTGCCGTGGCAGGTCACGATGACAAGGACGGCACCAGCCTTCCTCGGCAGTCCTGCGATCTGCTGAAAAAGGATGCCCCCCGCAAGGCTGTGAAGAAGGTCGCCATCCTCACCGAGCTGGCTTCCGCTGCCGACCGGAGTAAGCTGGCTGATTTCCGGGCATTTTTGGAAGGTCAGGGTATTGCCTGCACAGAGGTTTCCGCACCGGAGATCGCAGCAGCCAACACCGCGTGGAACATTCTGATGACAGCCGAGCTGTGCAACAATGTATCCCGCTATGATGGCGTCAAGTTCGGCTACCGCAGTGCTACCTACACCAATATCGACGAGCTGTACACCAACAGCCGCACCGAGGCATTCGGCGATTTTCTGAAGACTATGATCCTTTACGGCTCCCGGGTGCTGTCTTCCGGTAACTACGAAAAGATGTACGACAAGGCGCTGCGGGTACGCAGAGTAATCGCAGAAAGCTTCGCCAAGCTGTTTGAAGCGTACGACTGCGTGCTGATTCCTGCCTGCGGCAAAGAGCGCTACACCCCGGAGGATGTGCAAGCAGACAAGTACCTTGCCTGCAAGGAAAACCTTTTCACAGCGCCTGCATCCATCTCCGGTCTGCCCGCTGTCATCGTAGGCGGTGTGCAGCTGATGGGACCTGCATTCTCTGAGAACAGCCTGCTGGATCTGGCGGAAAGCTACGAGAAGGAGCACAAAAAATGAGAAATTACGAAACTGTTATCGGTCTCGAGGTGCACATCGAGCTGGCCACCGAGTCCAAGATCTTTTGTTCCTGCTCTGCCAAGTTTGGCGGCGAGCAGAATGAGCATGTGTGTCCCGCCTGCTGCGGTATGCCCGGTATGCTGCCCATCGTTAACAAGAAAGCTGTGGATTTGGGTATGACCGCCGGTATGATGCTGGGCTGTCACATCAACCGTGTGACCACCTTTGACAAAAAGAGCTATTACTACCCCGATCTTCCCTGTTCCTATCAGACCACCCAGTGGTTTGCCCCCATCTGTGTCAATGGTACCGTAACCATCGACACCCCTAACGGACCTAAGGATATCCGCATCAAGCAGATCCATATGGAAGAAGATGCCGGCAAGCTGGTTCACGATGAGTGGACAGACACCTCTTTGGTGGACTTCAACCGCACCAGCGTTCCTCTGATTGAAATCGTCAGCCAGCCGGACCTGTCCGGCGCTGAGGAAGTGGTCGCTTATTTGGAGCGTCTGCGTTCTCTGCTGCGCTTTGCCAATGTGTCCGGCTGCCGGATGGAGCAGGGCTCTATGCGCTGCGATGTAAACCTCTCTGTCCGCCCTGTGGGCAGCACCAAGCTGGGTGTCCGGACGGAGATGAAGAATATGAACTCCCTGTCTGCTATCGTCCGCGCCATCGAATACGAAACCGCAAGACACATCGATGCGCTGGAAAGCAATCCTGAAGAGCTGGTGCAGGAGACCCGCAGATGGGATGACATCAAGGGCAAGAGCTACGCAATGCGGAATAAGGAGACTGCCGGCGATTACCGGTACTTCCCCGACCCCAACATTATGCCCATCGTCATTGACGACGAATGGTATGACCGCATCAAGGCCTCTCTGCCCGAATTCCCCGAGTGCAAAAAAGAACGCTATATCTCCCAGCTGGGTCTGACGGAATACGATGCCGATCAGCTGATCCAAAGCCGGGCTCTGTGCGATTGCTTCGAGGAAGCCTACACCCAGTGCGGTATGGCAAAGGAAGTGGCAAACTGGATCATTTCCGACTGCATGAAGATCCTCAACAAAAAGCAGATGAATGTAGATGCTTTGAACATCAGCGGAAAAGCGCTGGGTCAGCTGGTATCTCTGGTTGCTGATGGTAAGGTCGGAAGCGCCAATGCCAAAAAGATTTTGGCAGCTATGTTCGAAGAACCCATCGATCCTGTGGCTTACGCAGAGGAAAACGGCCTGATCATCTCCAACGATACGGATAACATCAAGACCGTTGTGAAGGCTGTGGTCGCTGCCGATCCCAAATCTGTTGCCGACTTCAAGAGCGGCAAGGAAAAGGCGCTGATGGCGCTGTTCGGCAAATGTATGCGAGAGCTCAAGGGCAATTGCGATCCGCAGGTGCTTAGAGCGCTTCTACTGGAGATCATCAACGAATAAACAAAAACAGGGGCATTTGCCCCTGTTTTTTATATACATTCGTGGTTGATGCGCTTATTGACAAATGCTTGCAGCGCTTCATTTTTATAGCCCAGCGCACAGCCCACCAAGGTTTTTACATAGGCCATTTCGTTGGTCATTCTGCTGATAGAAAATGCGCCTTGCCGCAGTGCATCGCCGGTAGACTCATACCGGTATGCCAAGGGACTGCAAGGTGCCAAAAACACCGGAATATCCCGTTTTTTGCAGCTATCGATAAACTGCAAAACGGAATATCGTCCGTACTCCCCCGTTCCGTTGCTTCTTTCCACACACACGGATTGGGAATGGTAGGTGCCGTGAACCACGGCGCGCACAGCATCCAAACAGTAAGCGCTGTAATCCACACCCACATAGGGTGTAAGCTGCAGCACACAGGGCGCAAGCGCCTTGAATTTGCGGAAATATTGCGTTTTCGTCTGGAACGGCATACCCGCCAGACAGGCATTGTCCGGATCCGGGATTGCCATTTGATCTTTGCTGTAAAAATCGTCGCTGTAATTGGCGCACTGCAGCAGGTGGGCGCCGTAATGGGTATAGATCACACCGTCGCTGTTGCGGTACACTGCGTACACATTGGGCGCGATGCCATTCATAATCAGCTCCACAGCTGCCCGGAAATTGGCATATCCGTTGGTCGCCCGTCTGCTCAAAGGCAGCTGGCTGGAAACAAGGCACACAGGAATTTTCACACCCGCAAGGACGACAGACAGCAAAGATGCGGTGTATGCCAGTGTATCGGTGCCGTGGAGAATAATGATTCCCTTGTAAGCATTCCAATCCACTGTTCTGAGCGCATCCAGCAGCTGATTCCATCTTGCGACTGTCATATTCTCGCTAAGAATATCCAGCGGCATTGCCTTTTCAAAATCCACTTGGTTATGAAACGGGGATTCCCCGCGTTTGAATTTATCAATGATCTTGACACCTTTGGCATCTGAATACCGGATTCCCTCTCGATTTGTGGTGGAACAGATGGTACCGCCCGTCATCACCACAAGAATCTTGGGTTTGTCTTCCTTTGCATTTCGCACCGCTATCCCCTCCTCCTTGTGCATTATACCATTTTGACAACACCGGTGCAAGGATAAAACAGAATTATTCATCATTTACCAGTTCTGCCATGCATAACTTTTTACATAATGGGAATAGTACCATAGAAAACCGATAAAATCTGTTGACAATTTGTTTCATTCGTGTTACAATGCCTATGCATATTCCCCCTTAGCTCAGTCGGTAGAGCGACGGACTGTTAATCCGCAGGTCGTTGGTTCAAGTCCAACAGGGGGAGCCAAAAATCCCGAATGCGAAAGCGTTCGGGATTTTACTTTTTACTTCTTACATCTTCACTCTTACCTCAAATTAAAATTCCCACGGGATTTTTGGGAAGTAATAAGTAAGATGTGGTTTCGCCACGAGTTATATAAACAATGCTTCCAATGCTTCGCATTGATTTATTACCGCTTTTATGTTATACTGAACCCAAGGCGGCGATGATATGAAAAAATGTATAGTATCATTGTTGGTTTTCATGCTGATCTTCGGTTTAGCGGGTTGTAATAAGGGCAATTCCCCTGATATCTCAACTCCACAAGAAAGCACAAGCCAGCAGATTTCCGACACCAAAGCACTAAGCGATGAGAAATTGATTGCCGTGGTTGCAGAGGAATTGGATGTGCCCAATGAAACGGATCTCGAATATTCTGTGTCTGAAATGTTTTATTGGGATTCGGCAGAACGGTATTTCAAAAATGTAACCTTTACGGAAAATGGCAAAATTGTAGCAGGCGCCAGTGTAGACCCTTATACCGGAGAATTGTTGAGAAATATTTTTAAATACCAGAGCGACTCTACACCCACCGAAACGCAAAGTACAGAAGCATTAAAGCCCGACGATATTGTTCTGGAAAAATATGTAGGAATATGGCGCAATGACCATTTTCCCCCAGATGCTTTAAAAATCACATCCAACGGCAATGGGGAAATCGAATGCAGTTTTGAACTCTATCGATTGGCTACCTTCCATTTGGTCTTAACTGTACAGGATGGAGAAGTTTCTTTTACCGACAAATATAACCGCATTTCCGGCAAAATGGCTTTTTCTGACAACAGTGTGCTTTTAACAATTGTAGAATCCGGCACAGATTTGGTTCAAAAGGGAGCAGAATACCTGTTTGCAAATAAAACTGAAATGAATTGACAAAAAAACAGAAAGCAGGCAAAAAAATGTCTATTGAAAAAGTAAGAGCATATTTCCGCAGTGTGGGTATGGAGGATCGGGTAATGGAATTCCCTGTATCCAGCGCCACGGTAGAATTGGCCGCGCAGGCGCTGGGCTGTGAGCCCTGCCGCATCGCCAAGACCCTGTCTTTCTCCGTAGGAGGAAATCCCATTTTGGTAGTCACCGCCGGAGATACCAAGATCGACAACCCCAAATACAAGGCGCGCTTCGGCACCAAAGCAAAAATGCTCACCCCTGACGAGGCTGTAACTCTGATTGGTCACGCAGTGGGCGGTGTCTGCCCCTTTGCGGTGAACGAGGGTGTCACCGTGTACTTAGATGAATCTATGAAACGGTTCCCCACCGTCTTCCCCGCCTGCGGCAGCAGCAATTCTGCCATTGAGATGACTATGGCGGATCTGGAGCAGCACTCCGGTTACACCGATTGGGTGGATGTGTGCAAGATCCCGGAACTGTAATTGGCACAGCTAAAACTATCAAGATAAGAAACCGCATACTTGCAACGACAAGTATGCGGTTTTTATTATACAGTTTTTCCTTCGGCACAGCCGCGCCCAGCTTGTACGCTTCTCGGTTTCAGAAGTTCCAGAAAAACGCACACCCTTGGCAACATTATGCAAAAAGCCCGCCACACCCGGCAGAAAGGCAATCAGCGACCAAACCAACAGGAAACAGCAACAGCCCCCCAAACGAAACAGCGTGCTGTCCTGAAAACACCCATTGTAGTCCTTTTCAACATAAATTGCGCCGTTATGCGTCCGGATTTTTCTGCTCGGACACAATGGAATACACAGAGGGCATCCCGTCTTCTGCCATCAACAGCAGAGGAATAAATCCCATGACCCAACCGCCCATAATGCAATATGCGCCCCAATCTTTGTCTTTGTTGACACCAAATAGGAATGGGTCTGCATATCAAAGGCGCGCATCCAGCCACCGCGCAGCCGCTTGTCCTCTTCTGCAAGCTGTATGTCCAAGGTAAACCGGATCAGCTTTTTCTGTATTTTTTCGGTTTTTTCCACATCGATATCGCCGGGATTTGTCATAGAGCGAATCAGCGAGAAACAGCCCAGCAGATTGTTCAGACAGTACAGAATGTCCATAATGCTGTCATGCTGAGACCCCATACTGACCGAAAATTCCGTATGGGTAAACGTCTCGTCCGACATCACCAATTCTGACTCCCGAATGCCGCCGCAAGGACTTTGGAAGGATGCAAAGAACGCCAGCAGATCGTTTATAAGATCGCTGTAATCTCCACAGCCGATCTCCTGCGCCGCGCACAGAACCGTGATCAGCCGGCTGTACAAAAAGCTTTTGGACAGCGGAGAGAACTCGGCGGAATAGTTTGGATATTGGGCATACATCGCATCGGCAGAACGCTTCAATTGCTCTTTATAACGGGTGTCCCCCGTCAGGCGGTAAAGGTTGGCCAGCACCATCGCCATTCCCTCGTAGAACACAGGCGCGTTGATACGGGGTTCGGTAGGCACCAAGGTTTCAAGGGTTTCCTTGGACAGGGAAAACGACGGAGATTTGAAGTAGGGTGACCCGTCGGTCCATCGCAGATAGGCCTCACCCAATGCCTTTGCAGACTCTAAATAACGGCAATCCCCCGTCATTCTGTACAGATGCAACATCGCCATACCGTCACGACCGTTATCCGATGTGTAACATTGCGCTCTGTCCAATCCGAAGGTCTCATACCAGTGGAAGATGCCTGCGTTTGCGCCGTCTGTTTCCTGAAGTCCCAACCGAAAACAATGGTCTGCCAACTGTTTTCCGCAGGTATCAAGCTCTTCACGGGACAAATATTTTCCCGCGGTGCAGAACAGCGCCGCAGTCAGCAGCATCACATCCACCCGGTGATTATGTCGCAGCTGCAGATCGTGAGAACGAATCATTTCATAACAGCCTTGGCTGCCCGTTCTGTCTTGGAGTAAACCGGAGTCAAAATGCCAGTTTACCGCCCGTTCCACAGCGGTTCGGATGTTGTTTTCCCCGCCTGCCAGCACGGGTTCTTTCCAAACACTGCCGAAAGATTCCATGACCCGCTCTTTTTGGGCGTTAAGAATCGGGGCAAAGATATCTGCGTACAATTGGCACCAACGGCTATGGGGGAGCATCGTCAAGCGGTCAAAAGAAGATAGCCGGAGGGCAGAATATGTAAAACTCCCGTATTGCACGATGGCAGGAAATTTACAAGAAGCAGGGATGATGGGTGTGTGGCTGCCGATACAATCTTCCACCGAAACCAGCGTTGTTCCTTTGCTTAACCGCCCCGGAAGATAGGTTTGACCGCGCGCTTGCAGCAACGCGCCATCCCACTGCAAATATTCGTTGTAAAATGCCCGCTCGCCGGATTCCGAGATAAAACCGAAGAGCATAGCACTGTTATAATCTCCGGCATCGTACATTTCTACATATACCGGTATTCCCAACTTGCGAAGCTGGGCGTAACATTGCATTCCCTGATAGCTTAAGGGCGGCAACAGCATATTCTCAGGTGCCGTCGCAATCACAGCATCGAATTTTTTCGAAAGGGCATCCTCTCCTGCCGATTCCAAGCTGTCATATTGCCGAATTTTTCCCTTACACGCATTTTGGAGAAACCGGAAAAACGCATTTGTTTCACCAACGTAAGCAATCGTATGCATAGCGATACCACCTTTTTTGTGTTTTGGATTTATGCCTCTAAAAGATACGCCAGCAGCAAGGCTGTGGTAGCATTCACACCGTCCATATGGGTACGCTCCACGCCGTGGGTACCATAGGTGCCCATTCCAAAGATAGCAGCACGCAGATTGCTGCCCACTGCTTCAGTACCGGCTCCATTTTCAGCGCATATCCCACAGGACTGGGCACATTCACCAGTGCCTCAAAACATTCCTTGGTAAAGTTGGAATCAAACTGACATTTCATAAGTAATCTCCTTTCAAATGGACAGTTACGAAAACTTATTATTATCCTATCACGTTACCGCTATTGGTGCAAGAAACAAAAAAGAATCATGGGCAAATACATCGGTTTTATAAAAGGTACCCCACCCGACGGGGCAGAACCGTCCCATCGGGTGGGGTTTTATTATTTTAGTTTTTCCAGCGCTTCAAATGCCGCTTCCATGGCTTCTTCCCGGGTAGGGTAAATCTCTGGGCAGAACACATTGTCTAAGGAATACTTCCAGGTATCGTATTTCTTGTTATGATACAACACCACAAGGTGATCCTTGATCTTTAAGTAACTGTTGGAATTCTTGGAAATCTTCCATCGACGGTTTTTGAATGTTTCCTTCCGGGCTTCTCTGTTCTTGAAATCCTGTTCCCGCTTCTTAGCCTGTTCAATATTGCCCTCCATTTTACCGGCGCAAATACAGCCAACACCTAAACTGCCGAAATTGGGATGATACATATGGTGAACATAGCGAATGATTTGGTACCCGCACATTTCGCACACACCTACAGGCTCACCCAAATCGGTAACGCCGGTGCAGACCCAGCCGGTTTTCGGCACGTCATCCCGCTTCCACAGGTTATTATAGTCCTCTAAATTGGGTTGGGATTGTTTCGCAGGCTGTTTTGTTTCTGTTGCGGTTTGCTCAGATTCCTTGGATTGCAACTGAAACACATCCACTTCCTCGTAACCCTTTAAAGAGTCATTGGCAGATTCTTCTATAGGGTCTTCTGCCATTTCTTCAACAGGGAGCTCCTCTGCCTGCTGCGGTAATTCGAGGGGTTTCTCCGGCACAGGTGCCGGTATTTGCGGCAATGCACGGGGTTTGTTGAAAAAATCAACGGAAATCTCCCGCTCGCTTGCCAGTTTATCAAACTTCACCCGATAGCTGTTATTGTTTCTGCCGAAACCCAGAATCTCACCTTCGCCAAATGCCAGGTGGGTCACTCTTGCTCCGGCGGCTTTAGGTTGAGTAACTACCGGCTCATCATACAGTTGCGCTGCGTATCTATCAGCGTTGTATTGCAGCTCTTTGGAGATGGTACCCACGCGGATATAATTCTCTTCACCGATCTCTTTTAGGAATCGTGAGGGCAGCTTCTGCTTGCCGTTCTGGTTATATCCTTCACTGTCCAACAAGAACAGTCTCTTTTCTGCTCTGGTGATTGCCACATAGCACAGCCTGCGCTCTTCTTCCAATCCCATCTTCTTTCGTTCCTCGATGGTTTTGGCAGAGGGGAAGATACCCTCTGAAAAACCTATGATAAACACATAGGGGAACTCCAAGCCCTTTGCCGCATGGATGGTCATTAGCTTCACCATATCGCAGGCTTCCTCGCCGTCATCCTCTGATTGTAAGGAAATTTGATTGATAAACTCTTTCAGCGATACTTGTTCTCCAACGTTATTCTCATATTCAGAAGCGATCCGCTTGAATTCCGATAGGTTTTCAAACCGCTCCATATCCCCCAGTTCCCGGATATATTTTTCATAACCGCTGTCCGTACAAATGCGCTCCACGCACTCGGAAAGAGGGATTGTTTGATGCAGCTGCCGCACCTGGTTAATAACAGCCACAAACTCTTGTGCGCCGCTTCCCTTAAAGGTGGGGTCACTCAAATTGTCCTGCAGGGTTTGGAACAGAGATTCGCCGTCTTTTTGCAATGCCAACAGCCGTTGCAGCTTGATTCTTCCGAATTTCCGGCGGGGCTTGTTGATGATACGCTTGAAAGAAATGTCGTCGTCAAAAGCCACAAGCCGTAAGTATGCCATAACGTCTTGGATTTCCATACGCTGATAGAACTTCACGCCACCGAAGATCTCATACGGTACACCGTTCTCTGTAAACTTCTTTTCGATGACCCGGGAGAGGAATCCGGAACGGTACAGAACGGCAAAATCCGCATAATTGCACCCGGTCTCCTTGCGGATTCTTTGGATATTGGCAATGATTTGATCCGCTTCCGCAAACTCATTTTTCTCGTGGTAGTGGTACACCGGCGCGCCGTCGCCGCTCTTGGTGAACAGATCTTTTTTTAGCCGGAATTCGTTCTTTTCGATCAGCGTGTTGGCGCAGCGCAGAATCTGCGGTGTGGAGCGGTAATTCTGATTCAGAATCACCGTTTGGGTAGGGATGTGGGTTTTGTCGAAATCCACCAACAGTTTCACATCGGAACCGCGCCATTCGTAGATATTCTGATCCGGGTCACCCACGATCATCAGATTCTTGTGCTTTTCCGAGAGCCTGTCCACCAGCTCCATTTCCGTGTTGGAGCTATCTTGAAACTCATCCACCTGGATATAGTTCAGCCGGTCCTGCCATTTTTCCAAAACCTCCGGACAACGGTTGAAAATGTCCAACACGAAGTACAAAAGGTCGTGGAAATCCATGGCGTAGATCTGCTTCTGCTTTTGCAGGAATTCCTCAATAATCTGATCGTCCACAGTCACGATCTCGGGCATGATCTGACAATGATCGGTGCAGCACATCTTTGCCACATAGTCCCGATGCCTTGCTTTGAAGAACGCGATTTGTTTGATGATCTTTTCAAAGCTGGCATGATCCAGCTTCAGCTCAAATTTCTGATAGATATCACCCAAAATCGCCTTCTGTTGGGCATTGTCGATGATCTGGAACTCCTTGGGATAGAATATCTTCTCAATATCCTCCCGAAGCACCCGAACGCAGAACCCGTGATATGTACAAATCAGAGATGTATCGTACTCCTGTCCAATCAGATTGCGGATACGACGCTTCATCTCTCCGGCAGCCTTATTAGTGAAGGTCACGCAAAGAATGTTGGCAGAATTGATGCCGTACTCCTTCACCAGATAGGCATACCGGCTGACCAGTAGTTTTGTTTTGCCGCTGCCCGCGCCGGCAATTACCCGGAGATACCCCTCTGTTGCCGTCACAGCTTCCAGTTGTTTTTCATTTAATGCGGATAAATAATCCATACTCTATCACCCCTTATATACCTTAGCATTTTATAGGTCCAATAATCCGGGTATGATTCGTGATATTCACCACAACCGCTCACCTATTTGAACCTATAAAACAAAAAAGCCATCCCAGACGGGATAGCTTTTCCGGTTATTTGTGTATCAGCTCTTGCATCGTGTTGCGATAGTTTTCCGGGTTTAAGTCGGTATTGTAGGTGGGATCACCGGGGCGGATGCCGTTCATAGCCTGCATAATGTGATACGCATCGCGCTGCAGCTTCTTGATCGCTTCCAATTTGGGCAGGTCCTTGTCATAAAAAATCGGATCGCCGATATTCAAATCTACCAACGGATCTTTTCCCAGCAGTTTCCACAGTCCTGTTCTCGGTCGGAAGGAAAAGGTGATCGGCAGTACCGGTCGATCAAAGGTCACCGCATACTTGAACACCGCCTTTTTCAGCGGTCGAATATCCGGATAATAAAACCACATGGAGCCCTCCGGGAAGAAATGCATCCAGCTCCCGGCGGCAAAAACTTCTTCCATTGCGTGCTTGAATTTGACCATAGGGCGCAGGTTATCCGTAGGGATTGGAATGCCGCCGGCCATACGGATCCAGGGGCCGTTAGGACCTTCTAAGTTGGTCTTCCACGCGGGGAAAAAGCCAAGTCTGGGGCGCAGCGCCACCATAATACAAATGTAATCCCACATAAACACATGGTTGGAGATCGTAAGCAGACCGTCTTTAAACAAGGACTTGTGCTGCTTTAGTTTTTCCTTGCCGTGAATATGCAGACCATGCCGCACCCACATCACAAGGGGCAGCACCGTATATTGACAAACCCGAAGCAGTCCGCGCTGGCATTTGAACCAAAAGCTTTTTTGCAGGTAGGGATAGTTTTCATCCAGATTCACATCCCGCAAATGCTTCACCGGAATCATATGTTCATCACATTTTTCAGGGTACTTGTAGGACAGATTGTGTCTAAAATACATCGCAGTGCCTCATATCTCTATTTTTATTTACTCTGCTATTGTAAGCCCTCTCGAATCCAATAACGCATTCATTTCAAAAGCCGTAACTTCTTGAACATTGCTTTTTCAATAGGAACCAGAACTTTTTGGCACAAAAGCAAGAGTGCGAATGTATATATGTACACCGCCATCGGATTCGGAAAATGAATATCCAAGCCAATTATTTGCAAGCAAATGACAACAAGCAGCTTAATAATGTATTCTGAGCCGCACAAAAACAATGTGTTTTTCCCGATTGCCACAAAAACATCTACATTTTCAACAATTCTTGAAATAATAAGCACAAGTGAGATAACAATCAACGGAGTTAAAAGATAGGAAATTAAATTCAGAATCGTATTCGCGCCCAAATAATCCAATAAGTTTTTTCCAAAAAACAGAACAGCCGAAAAAGCAAAGGAAATTGCACCAACCGCACCGCCGATTATTTTTTTAAAAACATTATCAAAAGCAAGAATCGAGTGAACTATCTCAAAACAGCAATAACCTAACCCATAAAAAACAATATAATAACATGCACTATCTATGTTATACGGCATATGCGGCGCTATGATCGGTGCAGGTGTAATCACAAATTGGGCAATTATATAAAAAGCCAAGCATACCAGCAAAAGTAAGATTTTATATTTTAATAATTTGCGAAGAGAAAAGAAAACAATTTTTATAACAAACAAACATGTCAAAAACCACAAACTACTCGCAAAAAACTGATTGCGAATACAGCCTTTTAAGATACAAATAAGATTGGGTAACACTTCCGTATATGTATTGGTTAAAACACATTGTATAACAACGGATATGAGCGCGAACAAGTAAAATGGTATAAGAATGTTTTTGATGTTTTTCCAAACATACTTGTACCAGGGAACATCACCGCTCAGATTTTCTGTACACCCTGACAGGAAAAAGAACAGCGGAACATGAAAGCTGAACACAAATGCATATGCGTATCCTGCAGAACTTCCAACATGTCCAAGGAAGATGCAAAAAATGCCAATAAATTTTGCAACATCTAAGTATTTTATTCGTTTTTGCATATATCTCTCCTCCAGCTTTCATCATGATTGATTTGACATACGCTTCTAAAACGCTTGTATTATAGCATATAAGCGTTATTTTTTCCACCTAATATTTTTTAGATTTTATTTTGACGCCTTTTTCTGTAATGGTCAAAAAGCCTCGCTATTTTGAACGATAGCGAGGCTTTCCTTATGATGCGCGATGCAGAAAAACGGCGAGCCGTTTTCTGTCTTGACAGTTTATGCCGCAAATACTAAAATAAGATCGTTAAGTTAAGCTGAGGAGAATTTTATGCGCAATCAGATTTCAAAGTTAATCAAATGCATTCTGCGCTTTATTGCGGCTAACAAGGTTTCCATCCCTACGATAGCAGCCGTGCTGGTCATAACGGTCGCGGTATGTGTTTCGAGCTGGGACATCGGTCACGATACCACCGGAAACCAAACTTCCGATACATTATCTGCAGATACATCTGCAAGTGAAAGCGAATCCACGGTTACAACCGAAGAAACAATAGCAGAGGATCCTATCATTTACCCGGAGGAAACCATCGAATTCCAGGTGCCCGACATCACCACAAGCTATTTGCAGACAGACATCTACTCAACCATCGACAACAACATATTTATGGATGCCCTTATCTATACAGGCTACAACATTACCAAGCACAAGGCAGACGGTATGATGTGGAAGTATGTCTACTCCGCAGATAAGGCAGGCTTGGGATACCTCTCGAAGATCAGCTACGGCGGTGGCAGTTCCGGTTACGAAACCGACAGCAACGGTAAACCCGACATTGCGTATTTCGAAAAAGGCAATTTGGTTTGTGCATCCTTTGTGACCTATGTTTACTTTAACTACCTGCCCAATGTTGCAGGCATCGACACATCCTCCCTCACCCGTCCCAGCAGTTCAGTCAACGCAAATTCGTTTTATACAGCGGCCAAGGATTGGGTGGAAAAAGGTTACTCTGAGTACATTCCCTTTGACTACAAGGTTTTGGGTGCCCTCGGCAATAGCTTTATAGAATTCACACCGTCACGGGAGATCCCCATCGGCTCATTGATCGTTTTCTGCAATCCCAAAACATCCATGACCGCCGGCAGCCATGTGGCAATATACGCAGGACACATCAACGATTACGATTGGCTCTACCATGTAGGCACCAAGAACGGTCCCGAGTTCTGTGCGGTGCAGCGTATGAATTTCGGTCCTAACGCCCGTTGGCCCATCGCCGTGATCACCCCGCCAAGCCATATTCGCTTCACCCCTGTGTTGGAAATTGAGCTTGTGGACAAGACCGGAAACTCCATTTCCGGCAGTGAGTTTATACTGAAGCACCCCACATCCGGCAAAGAAATCTCCCTTGGCACTACCGACAATGACGGAAAGCTGGTCAGAACCGACCTGACATACGGCGATTTTGAACTTGTACAAATCGTACCCGACGGTTATTCCTGCCAGACTACAAGCAACAAAATCCAAATCACAGGTGTAAATAACAGCTATAATACGATCCGCATTGTAAACACCAAAGTGAACGCATGAGCATAAAAAACCACCGTTTTTTGAACAGTCCCAGTTTGTGCAGACAGCACAAACTGGGACTGTTTAGGTTGGGATGACTTATCTTTTATGGTACAAGTGGGGATAACGGATTTACTCAAATAATAACAATTGATTGGAATAGGTGTAAATTTCAGCTGCCTTTTATAAGACTTTCAAACTTACAGGCAATACATAATATCACAAATCATCCTTATAAAATTACACTTGCATTTATTGGAGCAATGTTGTATATTTATTTTGTAATTATCACAAAGTGATAGTATAATTTAGGAGGAAAAGACTATGAAGAAATTTTTCGCATTGGCTCTCTGCCTGCTGATGGTGCTGTCTTTGGCAGCCTGCGGCGGTAACAAGAATATGACCATGGGCACCGGCGGGACCGCCGGCACCTACTATGCTTATGGCGGTGTTTTGGGTAACCAAATCAAAACCACTGCCGGTATTAATGTGAATGTGGTTTCCACTGATGGCTCCAAGGCCAACATTCTGGGCATCCACTCCGGCAACTACCAGTTGGGTACTGTCCAGTCTGATGTTATGGCTTATGCTGTTGCCGGCACCCGCTCCTTTGAGAAAGAAGGCAAGCTGGATTCCTTCCGCGTAATCGGCGGCCTGTATGCTGAGGCTGTGCAGCTGATCACCATGGATCCTACCATCAAGTCCGTTGCTGACCTGAAGGGCAAGAAGGTTTCTATTGGCGCTTCCGGCTCCGGTGTGTACTTCAACGCTGTAGATATTCTGACTGCTGCCGGTCTGTCTGAGAATGATATTCAGGCGCAGTACCAGTCCTTTGGCGATTCCGCTGATGCCCTGAAGGATGGTAAGATCGACGCTGCTTTTATCGTTGCCGGCGCTCCCACCCCTGCCATCACCGAGTTGTGCCTGGCTTCCAGCGCTTCTCTGGTGCCCATCGATGGAGATATTGCTACCAAGCTGATGAGCAACTCCCCCTACTACACCTCTTATGTGATCCCTGCCAACACCTACAAGGGACAGGAAAACGATGTGACCACCGTCACCGTTAAGGCTACTCTGATCGTCAGCACCTCTGCTTCTGAGGAAACTGTTTACGACATCACCAAGGCCATCTTTGACAACAGTGCCACCATTTCTGCCAACCATGCCAAGGGCGGCGAGCTCTCTCTGGAGAACGCCACCGCCGGTATGACCGCGCCCTTCCACAAGGGTGCTGCCAAGTACT
>JAZRLE010000075.1:0-67565 GCA_045646665.1 Faecousia sp.
CGTCACTATGCTCACGTTGACTGCCCCGGCCACGCCGACTATATCAAGAACATGATCACCGGTGCTGCTCAGATGGACGGCGCTATCCTGGTTATCGCTTCCACCGACGGCCCCATGGCTCAGACCAAGGAGCACCTGCTGCTGGCTCGCCAGGTTGGCGTTCCCGCAATCGTTGTGTTCCTGAACAAGGCTGACCTGGTCGACGAAGAGGAGCTGCTGGAGCTGGTTGAGATGGAGATCCGTGAGACTCTGTCCTTCTATGAGTTCCCCGGCGACGACATTCCCATCATCAAGGGTTCCGCACTGGACGCTCTGATCTCCGAGTCCAACGACAAGGAAGCTCCTGAGTTTGCTTGCATCAAGGAACTGATGGATGCCGTTGATAACTATATCCCCACTCCCGACCGTAAGGCTGATATGCCCTTCCTGATGCCCGTTGAGGACGTCTTCACCATCTCCGGTCGTGGTACCGTTGCTACTGGCCGTGTTGAGCGTGGTCAGATCAACAAGAACGACAAGGTTGAGATCGTTGGCCTGCGTGACGAGTCCAAGGAAACCGTCTGCACCGACATCGAAATGTTCCACAAGCTGCTGGACTACGCAGAAGCTGGCGACAACATCGGCGCTCTGCTGCGTGGCGTTGACAAGAAGGAGATTGAGAGAGGCCAGGTTCTGTGTAAGCCCGGCTCCATCAAGCCCCTGACCAAGTTCGCTGGCCAGGTTTACGTCCTGTCCAAGGAAGAAGGCGGCCGTCATACTCCTTTCTTCAACAACTATCGTCCTCAGTTCTACTTCCGTACCACCGACGTTACCGGCATCATCAACCTGCCCGAAGGCACTGAGATGTGCATGCCCGGCGACAACGTTGTTATGAACGTTGAGCTGATCACCCCCATCGCTATCGAGAAGGGTCTGCGTTTCGCTATCCGTGAAGGCGGCCGTACCGTTGGTTCCGGCGTTGTTACCGAGATCTACGAGTAATTCTTGATCGCTGAATAAGCAATTGATCCCCCGGTCTTTGGACCGGGGGATTTTTTGTTTGTTTGCACATTTGTTATAGGCAAAACAGGGTTTATATGCTATAATAGTTTAACTGAAGTATTTATTGAATAAGTAGGTGATGGTTTGAAGGAATTGCGGGCGAAAATTTTAGAGGCATTGATCTCGGCATTGCCGATTACACTGATCGTATATCTGATTTCCATGCTTCCGTGGTTTGCTTTTTCAGCGGCAGAGCTGATTTCCTTTACCGTGGGCGCAGTGTTGCTGATTCTTGGAATCGGTCTTTTTAATTTGGGCGCGGATCTGGCAATGACCCCTATGGGCACTCATGTGGGTGCCGGTCTGTCCCGGCAGAAGAAATTAAGTCTTCTGCTATTGGTCTGCTTTGTGCTGGGTCTGCTGATTACGGTGGCTGAGCCGGACCTGCAAGTGCTTGCCAAGCAGGTAAGTTCTGTAATGAATGGCACTGTACTGGTGTTTGCAGTTGGTATCGGTGTTGGTCTGTTTCTGATTGTTGCTATTTTGCGCATTGTTTTCAAGCGCCGGCTGGCGATGATCTTGATGCTGTTTTATATGCTGCTGTTTGCTTTGGCGCTGCTGCTGGCAGTCAATGAAAACATAGCGCTGATGCCTATGGCGTTTGACTCCGGCGGTGTGACCACCGGACCCATCACAGTACCCTTTATTATGGCCCTTTGCGTTGGTATTTCCAGTGTTTTGGGTGACCGCCGTTCACAGGAGAACAGCTTCGGTATGGTGGCGCTGTGTTCTGTGGGTCCCATTTTGGCGGTCCTGTTGCTGGGTGTGTTTTCTACATCGAATCTGACATATGCTGTGCCGGATTTCTCCGTCAGCGAGGATGTTTCGGGCGCATTCTTACATACGGCTGTACATACTTGCAAAGAGGTTGCCTTGGCGCTGGGTATGATCGTGGCCTGCTTCCTTATTTGCCAATTTGTGTTTTTGAAGCTGCCCAAGCGGCAGCTGATTCGCATCGGAATGGGTGTCATTATGACCTATATGGGTCTTGTGATTTTCTTAACCGGTGTCAATGTTGGTTTTATGCCCATTGGCTACAAGTTAGGTACAGCGCTTTCTAAAATGCATCCCGGTCTTGTGATTGGTTTGGGTCTAATAATGGGTGTTTTGGTGGTTTTGGCGGAGCCTGCCATCCATGTGCTGAACCAGCAGGTGGAAGAGGTCACCGGTGGCTATATCACCAAGCGCTCTATGCTGGTTGGTCTGTGTATTGGCGTTGGCAGCGCTATCGCGTTGTCTATGGTGCGCATTATTTTCGATTTTTCTCTTGCGTACTATATCGTCCCCGGTTACTTTATTTCTCTTGCGCTTTCACTGTTTGTGCCGCCTGTGTATACGGCCATCGCCTTCGACTCCGGTGGTGTGGCAAGCGGACCTATGACTTCCGGTTTTATCCTGCCCTTTGCCATCGGTGCCTGTGTGGGCATACAGGGTTCGGATGCGGTTCTGCGGGATGCATTTGGTGTTGTGGCACTGGTCGCTATGGCCCCGCTGATCACTATCCAGCTTCTCGGCTTCCGTGCTGTGGTCCATAACCATGTTCAGGAAAAACGCGCCATGAAGCGAATTATGGATGCGGACGATCAGCAGATCATCAATTTTATGTAGGGAGGTACACAGATATGGCAAATACAGTCAATGAGTCTGCAATCAAAAAGCTGAAGCTGTTGTTTACCGTGGTGGACCGCCCTAAAGCGGAGTTTTATTTGGATGTGCTGAGCCAGTTTGAGGTAAACTGCCAGATCGTCACCGGAGGCAAGGGAACAGCCACCTCGGAACTGGTGGATATGTTGGGTTTGAATATTCAAAAAGCGGTCATTCTCAGTGTCGTCCGGGAGGATATGGTAGATGCCGTTATGAAGTGTTTGGAAGAGAAGTTTACTACCATCCGAAACGGTAAGGGCATTTCCTTTGCAGTGCCCCTTTCCAGCGTAATTGGTGTGAATATGTACCGGTTTTTGAGTAATAACCGGCAAACAAGGGAGGATTTGGTATGAAAACTGAGAATCATGAAGTGATTTTTGTCATCGTCAATTCCGGTTTTGCGGAAGAAGCGATGGATGTAGCCCGGGAACAAGGCGTTCGGGGCGGTACCATTATCAATGCCCGTGGTGTTGCCCGGGAGGAGGAAGCGACCTTCTTCGGCATCACTGTCCACGCAGAAAAGGAAATTCTGATGATGGTGGTGGATAAGGAAATCCGGGACAATGTGCTCAATGCTTTGTACAGCCGGATGGGTATGGGTAAGAAAGCGCAGGGAATCGCGTTTTCTCTGCCGGTGTCCGATGTAGCGGGTCTTGTGAAACTCCCCGAAGAAACAGAAGCATAAAAACTGCGGCACTTCCAAAAGGAAGTCCCGCTTGTTATATGTTGGCGTGAAAGCTTGGCGGGACACAAAATTGCCGCTTATATGCCCGAAAAAAGGTGGAGTATTCCCGGAATCCACATTCTGTATAAATTTTGGTGGGCGCATTTCCCGCTGCAATCAATTCCTTGGCAAGAAACAGGCGTTTAATGGTGATGTATTCCCAAACGGTTATGTTTGCCGACTGCCGGAACAGCCGGTTCAGATGGGTTTGACTCATATAGAATTTCTCTGCAAGGCTGCTCAGCGAAAGCTCCTCAGACAGGTGGTTGTTGATATATTTCATAATAGGAGTGGCGGGGTCTTTTTCCGTGGATTGTTTGGACTGCTGCAGTACGGGAAACGCATCGGTCAATTCGCACAGCAGCGGAAGTAGATAACACAGCTGAATTTCCGTGTTATACTCGTTCTTGGCAATTTGTTTCAAGTAGTGAAGCCAGTGGTTACCCGGAAAAAGATTGGCGGGATAATGATTGAATTTGCCGGAGGGGCGCTGTAAAAAAGGGGAGAGCAGGTGGGAAATAGGGAAGAAATCCGGTGTATTTGTCGGATCGAAGTGCACACCGATCCTACGGTATCGCTGTAGCGACAGCCGTTCAAGCTTGTGTACCTCGCCCCTGCGTAGCAGCACCAAATCGCCGGGATTTAACGGGTAGCGCCTGCCTTCCACAGTATACTCTGCGTCACCCTCCAGGAAACAATAGATTTCAAAAAAATCGTGGGAATGCTTTTCGTACTGGAACGGTTCTCCTTCCTCGGTTACAGCATCAAAAATATCGATGTACGGTTTCATATTCGGCTCACCTCTTATTAAATATAGCAAATAATGTTTTGAAATGCAATATCCGATGTTTAAAAGCGCAATTCCATTTCAAAAACGAATCAAATATAATGGCAGAAAAAGGAGGTAAACCATATGAAACTTTTTGCATTTGCTGATGAAGCCTGCCCTCAAATTGACGGTCAGATCCGGGCGATGCTCCGTAACGGGCTAAACGGTCTGGAGATCCGGGGCGTAGACGGACAAAGCGTATCCTCAATCACCTTGGATAAGGCTGCAGAAGTCCGGGAAAAACTGGATAACCATGGACTTTCTGTGTGGTCTGTCGGTTCCCCTATCGGTAAGATTGATGTGGTAAACGGTGACTATGCAGAGCATTTGAAGGAATTTCGTCATACCCTGAAAATTGCTAAAATTTTGGGCACCAAAAAGATTCGGATGTTCTCATTCTATATGCCTCAGGATACCCCTTGTGCACAATACCGCGACACCGTTATCGCACGCCTGCAGCAGATGGTTGAGATCGCTGCTTCCGAAGGAATTGACTTGTACCACGAGAACGAAAAGGGTATTTACGGTGATATCGCTACCCTCTGCGTGGAGCTGTTTGAAGGGGTACCCGGCTTGAAGGGTATCTTTGACCCGGCGAATTTTGTCCAGTGCGGACAGGACACCCTGGAGGCATGGGAACTTCTGCATCCGTATATTCAGTACCTTCACATTAAAGACGCGCTGCCGGATGGCAAGGTAGTGCCGGCAGGTATGGGTGTAGGCAATGTGTCCTATATCGCCAACAGTTTCCGGGAGCAGGGGGGAGATGCTATGACCATTGAACCGCATCTAACAGTTTTTAACGGTCTTGACCGATTGGAAAAAGCGGGAAAAACCGGTGCTGTGGATAGCTATGTATACCCCAGTGCGGATGCTGCGTTTGATGCAGCCTGCGACGCACTGAAGAAATTACTGTAAACTTAAGAAGCTGTTTTAGATAAGTTGCTTCGATGAATTTGGCAGTAAGAACGGAGTATAAGCGGATTGAGTATGAAAGAGACCTTGAATAATATGCGCAATGATAAAATTCAGATTAAAAGTTGTGAGGTGCTCAGCGAATTACCCGACTTGTTTGTGCTAAACAATGGAGATAAAGTTGAAACAATAGAACAATGGGCGCGGAAGCGTCAGGAAATGATTGCTTCGGCAGTAGATCTTCAGTATGGCACAATGCCTCCCGATCCGGAATTTGTAGAAGTAGAGCCATTGGATCGGGATTCGCTGATTTGTAATTTCAGAATCACAACGGGCAGAAAAAGTAGCCCATTATCCTTTGTGATGCGCGTGATATTGCCGAGCGAGAAAAAAAGCTTTCCGGCAATTATTAATGGGGATCTGTGTTGGGAATATGCCTTTGACAGAGAATACATTGAAGCGGTTACAAATCAAGGTATAATGCTGGTGCTGTTTAATCGCACGGAATTGGCAGCAGATTTGCCTGATATTGAGAGAAAAAGTCCTCTGTATCGCGCATATCCGGAATATAGCTTCGGTGCTGTTGCTGCATGGGCGTGGGGATTTTCCCGATGTGTGGATGCTTTGCAGATATTGGGACTTGCCGATATGGAGCATATTGCGTTTAATGGGCACTCCCGAGGCGGTAAGGCAGCATTGCTTGCCGGTGCGTTGGATTCAAGAGCGTGTGTTGTAAATCCTAATAATTCCGGTGCAGGTGGTGCAGGTTGTTATCGGGTCCATATGACTGCACAGCTGCCGGATGGCAAGACGAACCGCAGTGAGCAGCTTTCAGACCTGTTGAAGGAATTTCCTGAATGGTTCAGTAAAGATCTGGCAGCGTATCGGGACAAAGAGAGCGAGCTTCCCTTTGACCAACACTACATTAAGTCATTGGTTGCGCCCCGTTTGCTTCTGCAAACAGAAGCAGCAGAGGATATTTGGGCAAACCCCCTGGGCACGCTTCACACGACCTTGGCAGCAAAAGAAGCATACCGCTTTTTGGGAGCCGAGGATCAAATCGTTTTATGCTGGCGGGATGGAGCCCATCACCATACTGCCTCGGATATTGGCCTTCTTGCAAAGGTGCTGATGCAAAAAAAGCAAGGGTTGCCGGTTTCCACGGATCCGTATGATCTGTTCCCTTTTGCTGAAAAGGAACAGATTTTCAGCTGGCTTTGTCCGAAAAAAATGGAGGAATAAATATGTCAAAGATTCGTCTCGGCATCATCGGTTTCGGCAATATGGGCGCGACCCATGCAACAAATGTATGGGAAGGGAAATGTCCCGATTTTGTGCTGACTGCCGTATCGGATGTTGCGCCCGAAAGATTGCAGTGGGCAAAGGAGAAATTTGGGGAGAAAGTTACCTGTTTTCACAGTGCGGAAGAACTTCTTGACAGCGGTTTGGTAGATGCCTGCGTTGTGGCGTCGCCCCATTTTGATCATGCTTGCCTTGCGATAGCCTGTATGCGCCGGGGAATCCATGTAATGGTGGAGAAGCCTGCCGGGGTCTATACCAAGCAGGTGGAGGAAATGAATGCGGAGGCAGACAAACATCCGGAAGTGGTGTTTGCTATGATGTTTAACCAAAGAACCAATCATATTTACCGCAAAATGAAGGAATTGGTATCCTCCGGGAAATACGGACCCATCCGCCGCACCAACTGGCTTATCACCGATTGGTACCGCTCTCAAAGGTACTATGACTCCGGTGCCTGGCGGGCCACCTGGGCAGGAGAAGGCGGCGGTGTTCTGCTGAATCAGTGTCCCCATCAGCTTGATCTGTGGCAATGGATCTGCGGTATGCCGGTGAAGGTCCATGCCCATTTGCATTACGGAAAGTGGCATGATATTGAGGTGGAGGACGATGTCACCGCCTATGTGGAGTATGAAAACGGTGCAACCGGTGTGTTTATTACCACTACCGGCGATGCCTGCGGAACCAACCGCTTTGAGATCCAGATGGACGGCGCCAAGCTGGTGGTGGAAAATGATCGTTTGACACTAACGGAATTTGAAATGCCGGAATCGGTATTCACCAAACAGGCAGAAAGTCCCTTTGCCAGCATGAAAACAACGCAGATTCAAGTGGAAACGGATGGGGAAAATCCTCTGCATGCCGGTGTTATCAATGCCTGGGGCGGTGCAATCCTCCGGGGAGAAAAATTGGTTGCGGACGGCAGGGAGGGCATCCTGAGTCTGACCTTGTCCAATGCAATGCACCTATCCTCTTGGTTGGATAAGGCTGTTACACTGCCTTTGGATGCAGAGCTGTATTATCAGGAGCTTCAAAAGCGTATTCAAACTTCCCGTAAAAAGCAGAATGTAAAAACAGAATTTGCAGATACCCGGCTTTCCTATCATGGAACAAAGAATGGTTAAGTAAATACAACAAGCGGCACTTCCATTTGGAAGTGCCGCCTCTTTGTTATTTGGTGTTGATGGTCAGTTTTATGTTTTCACCGGTATATGCAATGGTGTCGCCGGGATTGTAGGTCTTGGTGCCGTCGGTGTATGTAACACCTTCCGTTGCGGGCAAGACGATATCCGCAGTGCCTTTTCCGAGAAGCACGGTAGGCATTTTGCGATCGCTGTGGGTGATGGTCACACTCCAAACCAGCTTACCTTCCACCAGCTTGGTATAAGGCACATAGAAACTGCCGTTTTCCGGCTCCAGCCGTTTGTCCAGAACGAAGATGGAACGCAGAGTCATGTTGTTAAGCATAGTGTTCTGGCTGTTAAGGGGCTGTATATTTCTCTGCACATTCAGGTTTGCAGATTCATTCACATAGGCGCAATCTCTGTATTCTGCGTAGCTGTTCTCGTGCAATTCTCCGGTGAAAGTAATCTTGCCGCCATATTCGCCGGTGAAAGCACCACCGTTGACAGAACCCACCTTGTTGTAAAGAATGGCAGTTGCCTCCTCCAGAGTGCCCAGCTTCAGGGTCTTGGCGATGGCCGGCGCGATCTTGGAATTTTCGATGGTATAGTCGTTGTTCAGCGCAGAGGAGGTATACCAGGTGTAGGAATTGCCTGCGTTGGGAACATAGTACATACTGCTTCCCAGCCGTACATTGCCACCGGCGGTGGGCAGACCCATATTGGTCAGCAGATCGTTCTTGACACTGTCGGGTGCATACACACAGATCGGCACAGCCATATCGGTATGACCGCTGTGAAGCTTCATATTTTCGGTATCGGCGCCTGCGTCGTCCAGTGCTTCCTTAATGTCCGCAAATTTGGTGACGTTTTCCAGTTCGGTGCTGCCGATGTAACCGGTGATAATGCCGTCAATGAGCTGTTTTTCGCAGCTTTCGATACCGGAAAATCCGCCGGAATCATGATCGGCTGTGGCGATGACGATGGTGTCGCCCCGCTGAGCCGCCCAGTTAACGCAGTAACCGAAGGCCTCATCAAAGGCAAGATACTCGCCAACGGCAGACCGCAGACAGCCCGGCTCTGCGGCATTGTCCAGCGCGCCGCCTTCAATCATCAGGAAGAAGCCGTCAGGATCGTTGATGTTATTACCCAAAACCTGCAGCGCAGCCTGGGTCATTTCCAGCAAGGAGGGCTGCTCGGCAGATTGCTTGGCATCCACATCGTAGGAAATGTGGTCAGCGGCAAGATCCCACTTCCAATCCTCTTGCTTGAGATCCTTGTCGGAATTATCCACGCCCAAAATCGGCGCCCACAGCTTCTTGGTGGTAGAATCCTTTGCTTTTGCAAGAAGCTCTGTTTTGCTTTTTGCAACGGTGTAGCCTGCTGTCGAGGCAGAAAGATTGGGATGGGAGGTTTCCTCGTTTTCCACCATATCGCCGTATTCGGTGCCCTCGCCAATCACCACATCAATACCGCTGAGCAGCGCCTGCATGCTGTTGTCCTGATATTCATACCGATGAATTGCGTGACTGGTAAAAAATGCAAGGGGTGTTGCATCCACATAGGACTTGGTGGTAACCAAACCTGTTGCCATATCGTTCAGCCTTGCCAGCTCCGGCAGGGAGGCGTGGGGGACTTTGTTGGAATCGATGCCCACATAGCAGTAGGTGGTCTTATAGCCGGAGGACAGCGCCGTACCGGCAGCGGCAGAGTCTGTAATGTAACTTGCGGAATTATCTGCATCTCCGTGGGGAACCTGCAAAAGGGTGTTGGCAGAACCCGCAAGGAATTCGTTCAGATAAAGACCGTTGGTGGTGGCTTTTCCCAAGCCGGAAAGCAAATTGTTGGTCACTTCCGTCTTGGCACCGGTGAGCTTGTTGACACCCCGGCTCATCATTTCCTCTTTGACTTTGCCTGCTAGCGTGTAATTGTCATAGCCACCGCCGTCTGCGATCATATAGATCACATTTTTTATGGTTTTCTTAGGCGCATCCGGTGTATTTTCCGAACCGCCGGATTGGCTGTTATTGTTCTGCGAACCTGCCTGGTTGCCCGTGGTGGAGGAAATGCTTCCGCCGGTGGCATCCGATGCGGTGGGCGGCGTGTTTTTGTTGCCACAGCCGGGCAGCAGCATAAGGGCTGCCAGCAGCGCGATGACCACCCAAATGGCAGTAAATCTTTTCATAAAAAGTCTGCTTTTCATAAAAATTCTCCTTTCTATTCAGTAGAATCAAAACTATAATACCATACAAATCCATAAAATCAAATAAAAAATGCACCGCGATTGCAGTGCATTTTTATGTGCGACCGGGTCTGTAAGCCGGGTTCTGTCTTGACAGCCATCTATCTAGTTCCGCGATTGCTCACGGAATCAAGCCGCCTCCATGGAACGGTCGGGCAAACCATATGTTCCACCACGGCGTTGCTCCGGATAGAGTTTACATCGTAAAACCTATGTCTCCATAGGCCGGGTGGGCTCTTACCCCACCTTTTCACCCTTACCGTACCTTGCCGACGGATCGGTAGGTCACGGCGGTATATCTCTGTTGCACTTGTCCTGGGGTCACCCCCGGCGGGCGTTACCCGTTATCCTTGCCCTGTGGAGCCCGGACTTTCCTCACCTGCAGCCTTTCGGCTTGCAGCCGCGGCTGTCCGACCCGGTCGCGGAAATATTGTACCCCAAACCAGTCAGAATGTCAAATATCTTGCAAATTCATAAAAGAAAGGCTATACTATAAATAGAAACCGCTATGAATTGAGGAATGTATATGGCGAGCATATTGGAAACATATTTTACCGCATTGCAAGGAAAAAAGATTGTGGTTCTGGGTCTTGGTGTCAGCAACCGACCGCTGGTGCGTCTGTTGCTGCGCTACGGCTGCACTGTCACCGGTTGTGACAAAACGCCCCGGGAGAAGCTGGATGCAGAGCTTTTGGAACTGGAACAGCTTGGCTGCCGGTTGCAGGTAGGGGAAGGGTATCTGGATGATCTGTCTGCCGATCTGGTGTTCCGTACCCCCGGTATGCATCCGGATAATCCTGCGCTGACAGCGCTGCGGCAGAGCGGCGCAGAGGTCACCAGCGAGATGCAGGTGTTTTTTGAACTTTGTCCTTGTGCCGTTTTGGCGGTCACCGGTTCTGACGGCAAGACAACCACCACAACACTTATTTCGGAAATGCTGAAAGCCGCCGGCAAGACCGTGTGGCTGGGCGGCAACATCGGCACACCCTTGTTGGATAAGATCGATAAGATCAAAGCAACTGATTTTGCTGTGGTGGAGCTGAGTTCCTTCCAGCTGATGGATATGCACTGCAGTCCTCGTGTGGCGGTGGTGACCAACCTTGCGCCCAACCATCTGGATGTCCATAAGGATATGGATGAATATGTACAGGCAAAGCGTAACATTTTCCGCTTCCAAACGGCAGACGATGTGCTGGTGCTAAATGCAGATAATGAAATCACCGCAGGCTTTACAGGCAACGGCGCTACCCGCTGCTTCTCCCGCAAGGGCAAAGCCCATATCTGCTTAGACGGCACAATGATCTGCCGGGATGGCGTACCGGTTTTGGATACCCGGGATATCGCCATTCCCGGTGTGCATAACATCGAAAATTATATGGCTGCGATTTTGGCGGTAGAGGGACTTGTGGATGATGAGACTATCCGCAAGGTGGCAAGGCAGTTTGGCGGTGTGGAGCATCGCATTGAGTTGGTGCGGGTGAAAGACGGTGTGAAATTCTATAACGATTCCATCGCATCCTCTCCCAGTCGTACCATTGCAGGACTCAATAGTTTTTCGGAAAAGGTGCTGCTGATCGCCGGCGGTTACGATAAACATATTCCTTATGATGTGCTGGGTCCCGTGATCTGCAGCCATGTGAAAAAGCTGTATGTAAACGGCGCAACTGCTAAGCAGATTCGTCAGGCGGTGGAACAGGCACCTGCATACACTCCCGGCAATCCGGAGATCATCGATTGCGGTGATTTTACTACCGCTGTCCACCGGGCAGCTGCCGATGCAAAGTCCGGAGATGTGGTGCTGATGAGTCCGGCATCCGCGGCATTTGACCAATTTAAGAACTTTATGGTTCGCGGAGATTACTTCAAGAAGCTAGTCAAGGAGCTGTAATATGGGAATTTCCAAACTGACAAATACGATCCGCAAGGTGCTTCCGCTGAGATACTGCGGCGCAGTGATCGTGGCGGCGGGCAATGCATCCCGAATGGGGGGCATCGATAAGGTGATGGCAAACTTAAGGGGCGAGCCGATGATCGTCCGCACTGTCCGCGCATTCCAAAACTGTGATGCCATCCGGGAGATTGTGATCGTCACCCGGGAGGATTTGGTAAAAAACATAATGGAGATGTGCGCAGATTTCTCCAAAGTTAAGACCGTGTCCGTCGGCGGTGCCGACCGGGCAGAATCGGTAAGCCGTGGACTGGCTATGCTCTCACCCAAGGTGCGTTTGGCAGCTGTCCACGATGGTGCAAGACCTCTTGTGACCAACGAGGTAATCGATAGAGCCGTTCGCACAGCCCATTCCTACGGTGCAGCAGCACCGGGTGTGCCTGTGAAGGATACGGTGAAGGTGGTCGTCGGCGGTGTGGTGGAAACCACCCCGGACAGAAGCCGATTGCAGGCCATTCAGACCCCACAGGTGTTTGACATCGACCTGCTGACCGGCGCGCTGGAAAAGGCCAAGAAGGACAATGCCCCCATCACTGACGATTGCTCTGCGGTGGAACGGCTGGGAATGTCTGTGAGAATTGTTGCCGGTGATGAGCGGAATATTAAAATCACCACCCCTATGGACCTGAAAATCGCAGAAACTCTGTTGGAGGAAATGGAATGAGGATCGGACACGGATACGATGTACACCGGCTGGTAGAGGGGCGGGATCTGATACTTGGCGGTGTGAAAATACCCTATGAAATGGGACTTTTGGGACATTCCGATGCGGATGTTCTGCTTCACGCGATTTCCGATGCCCTTTTGGGTGCGGCAGGCTTGGGGGATATCGGCAGACATTTTCCCGATACGGATCCTGCCTACAAGGGTGCTGATTCGCTGAAATTGCTTGCCTGCGTGGTGGAAAAAATCCATGCAGCCGGCTATCGTGTGGGCAATGTGGATGTAACGATGATCGCCCAAAAACCCAAGCTGAAGGACTATATTCCCCAAATGCAAAAAAATATCGCTGTGACCCTTGGGGTAGCAGAAAACGCAGTGAATGTAAAAGCCACCACAGAGGAGCATCTTGGCTTCACCGGTGACGGCAGCGGTATGGCATGCCATGCAGTGTGCCTGCTGGAAATTCTATGACCATCAACAAAAACCAACACAAAAGAACCCTCCCGGACATAAATTAGTTCGGGAGGGTTTGATTATGAGAAATTGTATTATAACCTTCCGCTCTGTAACACCTGCCCAACGGGCAGAGGATGTTTTGCGCCGGGCGGGAGTGGAATGTACCCTGCAGAGAACACCTAAATGGATGGAGGAAAAAGGCTGTGGCTACAGTGTGCGGATGCCTTGCGAGGATATGATGACTGCGGCAGCATTCCTGCGACAGGCGGGTATCGGCTTCAAAAAGGCATATTCCCTCACGGAAAGCGGTATGCCGGAGGAGCTGCGACTATGATCTATCTGGATAACGGTGCCACATCCTTTCACAAACCGACATCCGTTTACAGAGCAATGAAGTGCGCACTCCAGAATTGCGCCAATCCCGGACGCGGCGGTTATACCGCCGCTATGGCGGCAGCCAAGACGGTGCTGCGTTGCCGGGAAAAGGCGGGGGAGTTGTTTGGCTGTCAACCGGAGCAGGTGGTGTTCACCGGCAACTGTACCCACGGTTTAAATATTGCCATTGAAACCCTGGTAAAGCCGGGCGCGCGGGTGGTAATTTCCGGATTTGAACACAATGCGGTGACCCGTCCCCTGTATGCCCGAAAGGCGAAACGAAAGGTGGCAGGCAGAAAGCTTTTTGATTGGGAAGACACCTTGGAGGATTTTGAAAATGCGCTGAAAAGCGGTGCCGATGCTGCGGTGTTTACCCATGTGTCCAATGTGTTCGGCTATATCTTGCCGGTGGAGGAAATGGCAGCTTTGTGCAGGCAGTACGGTGTACCGTTTGTGATCGATGCGGCGCAGTCTGCCGGGACATTGCCGATCAATTTGCATAAGCTGGGTGCTGATTTTATCGCAATGCCCGGACACAAAGGTCTGTTGGGTCCACAGGGAACGGGAATCCTGTTGTGCGGCAGAGATCCCGCCTGCCTGATACAGGGGGGCACCGGGAGCCTTTCGGCAGAGCAGGCAATGCCGGACTTTTTGCCGGATATGGCTGAAGCAGGTACCCTAAATGTGCCGGGAATTGCCGGACTATCCGCCGGGATCAACTATATTTTGCAGGAGGGAACGGAACAAATCTTCAGCCGGGAGCAGGAACAGGCGCAACGGTGCGGAAAGGCATTGGTAAAAATGGGTATTCACACCTTTCTGGGGGAGCATCAGGCAGGTACGGTTTCTTTTGTTTCCCCAATGGATTGTGAGGAGGCGGCGCAGCTGCTGGCCGATAACGGTATTGCCGTGCGGGCGGGACTTCATTGCGCACCCCTTGCCCACGAAAGTGCAGGCACCTTAGCTACCGGTACGGTGCGTATCAGCTTCGGGCACGATGCCACCGCCCATCAAACCGGAAATCTTTTGTTGCAGGCACAGAAATTGATAGCCAAATCGTAAAAAAATTATGAATAACTATTGCCATTGTTGCGCCAATCCGCTATAATAGGATGGATAATAGGCTAGGTATACCATAAGCACAAATGTGCTGTGGATGAGAAATACAGAAACCTGGAGAAAGAGGGGCACTTATGGGAACATTAGGATCAATCTGGCTGCAAATTCAAAGTATGCGGTGGTCGGATTTTTTGGATATTATTCTGGTCGCCTTCTTGATTTATAAGCTGCTGCCCCTGTTCCGTTCCACAGGTACGGTTCGAATCGCCTGGGTGGTGGGTGTTGTCATCGTGGTGGCATCGCTGACGGATGCGTTGAAGCTGCATACGCTGAGCTACCTGCTGTCACAGGTGCTGGCGGTCGGTCTTATTGCGCTGGTGGTGTTGTTCCAACCGGAACTGCGCCGGATGATCGACCATTTGAGTAATGTGAAGCTCAAGCAGTTCTTGGGAACTGCAAAACCCCAGCAGGAGATGATCACGGTGGTCGCCCAGGCAGTTCGTGCCTGTGAAGTGATGAGCCGGGATCGGGTGGGCGCGCTGATCGTGTTTGCCCGGGATAACCGCTTGGATGAGTATTTTAAAACCGGTACAATGATCGAAGGCAAGGTTTCCGAGCAACTGATTCGGAGTATCTTCTTCCCAAAAGCAGCCCTCCACGATGGCGCTATGATTATCCGGGACGGTCTGGTGACGGCTGCCGGCTGTGTTCTGCCTCTGTCTGATAGTAACCGGCTGAGCTTGGATCTGGGTACCCGGCACAGAGCGGCTGTGGGTATGAGCGAGGTATCCGATGCTGTGGTAGTGGTGGTCTCTGAGGAGACCGGTGCCATTTCTGTAGCAGTGGGCGGTGTGCTGAAGCGCCATCTGGAGAAGGAAACCCTGGAGCGCCTGTTGCGCAATGAACTGTGTACCGAGGAGGAACCCCAGCAGGACAATCAGGTTCTGAAGAAAGTACAGACCATACTGGAAAAATTGCAGAAAAAAGACAAGGGAGGCGACCAAAATGAAAAATAAAGCATTGGCGATCCTTTTGTCTGCGGTCGTGGCTTTTGGTCTTTGGTTTTATGTGATCACAGTGGTTAGCCCCGAATCCGAGAAGACCTACTATGATATTCCTGTGGTGCTGCAGAATAAGAGCATTCTGTCAGAACGGGGTCTGATGGTCACCAGTGAGGAACCGAAGGTGACGCTGGCACTGAAGAGTGATCGTACCATCCTGAACGATCTCAATGAGTCCAATATCAATGTCATTACCAATGTTGCCAACATTGAAAAACCCGGTGTATACAACTTAACTTACAGCATCTCTTATCCGGGCAATATCCCCGATAATGAGGTGGCTGTTCAGAGCAGCAGTACCGATCTTATCACCCTGCGGGTGGAAAACAAGATCCGGAAAACCGTTCCGGTGGTCATCGAAACCAACGACACCACCGTGCCGGATGGCTATATGGCAGACCTGAAAAATGCCCAGCTGGATTATACCGCAATTGAACTGTCCGGTCCGGAATCTGTGGTGAACCAAATCACCCAGGCGGTCATAACCGTGGATCTGAAGGGTCAGACCAAGAGCGTGGTAGGGGATTACAAGTATGCGCTTTGCGATGAACTGGGTGCACCGGTCAATGCGGAAAAAGTCACCGTTAACGCAGAAAAGCTCAATTTGTTGATTACCGTACAGCGGGTGAAAGAGATCGCATTGAAGCTGGATGTGGTGTATGGTGGTGGTGCTACAGAGCAAAATACCGCCATTACCGTCGATCATACCCAAATTCAGGTCTCCGGTACAGATACCATTCTGGAGAGCTTGAACGAACTGACCATCGGTACACTTTATCTGGATCAGATTCTGGAGGATCAGGTTCTGACCTTCAAGATTCAGGATGTGCTGCCGGAGGGTGTTACCAATTTGACCGGTGTGGAGGAAGTCACAGCGGATGTGAAATTCTCCGGTCTGACCACAAAGACCTTCAATGTCACTTCTATCAGTGCAGCCAATGTGCCGGAAGGTCTGCGGGAAGAGATCATCACAAAGGCACTGACGGTGACGGTGCGCGGCACTGCCAATAGCCTCAAGGCGCTCCAAAGCAAGGACCTGTCCGTGGTGGCAGATCTTACAGAAGCACAGGTGGGCACAGCAAGTATGACTGCGAAAGTGGTAGTTGCCGACACCTTCGCCGATGTGGGCGCCGTGGGCACATACCAGGTATCTGTGAAATTGCGTGAAAAGTAGATAACATAAGAAAAGAGGGAAACGGTTTGATTAAGAGTATGACCGGCTATGGCCGCGCCGTGGAAACGGTGAACGGTCGGGAATTTACCGTGGAGCTTCGCTCTGTCAACAACCGGTATTTGGATTGCTCCGTGCGCCTGCCCAGAATCCTGTCCTTTGGTGAGGATGCGGTAAAGCAGGCAGTGAAAAATGCTATCTCCCGGGGTAAGGTGGATGTGTTCATCTCCGTTCGCAGCGAGGGCGGCGATGAGGTGCAGGTGACCCTGAACAAAGCGGTTTTGGAGAGTTATCTGACCGCTATGCGTGAAATGGTGACCCAGTACGGTGTTGCCGATGATATCAGCGCAGCTTCTGTTGCCCGCCTGCCGGAGGTATTCAGCCTGGAAAAGCCTCAGGTGGACGAAGAACAGCTGCTGTCAGATATGATGGCAGTGCTTTCCAAGGCGCTGGAGGGTTACGATGCCATGCGCAAAACCGAGGGCGAGGCACTGGATAAGGACCTGCGCAGCCGTGGGGAGACAATCCTGTCACTGGTCGCCCAAATTGAGCAGGGCAATGCCCAAACGGTAATCGACTATCGTACCCGTCTTGAAAATAAACTGAAAGAAGTCCTTGCCAATACCGCTATCGATGAAAGCCGCATTCTGACGGAGGCAGCAATCTTTGCCGATAAGGTAGCGGTGGACGAGGAGACCGTCCGTCTTCGCAGCCACTTACAGCAGATGAACGATATGCTCTCTGCCGGTGGCGCCGTTGGTCGCAAGCTGGATTTCCTGCTGCAGGAGATGAACCGGGAAGCCAACACCATCGGCTCCAAGTGCACCGATGTGAATCTTGCCCGTATAGTGGTGGATATCAAGGCAGAACTGGAAAAGATCCGGGAACAGACCCAGAACATAGAGTGAGGAAGCTATGAAACTGATTGGAATCGGATTTGGCAGTATGGTGGCTGCCCAGCGTGTACTGGCCATCGTGGACCCGGACTCGGCACCGATCAAGCGTGTGGTGCAGGAGGCGCGGGACCGGGGTATGCTCGTTGACGCATCCTACGGTCGCAAAACAAAATCGGTGCTGCTGATGGATACAGACCATGTGATTCTGTCGGCGTTGACCACAGATGTACTGTCCGCCCGTTGGGAGGACAAGCAGGAGGTACCGACTGATGAATAAAGGAAAATTGTTTGTGATCTCCGGTGCGTCCGGCGTGGGAAAGAGTACGGTGCTGGCAAAGGTAATGAAAAAACGGGAAAATCTGCGTTTTTCTGTGTCGGCAACCACTCGTGCGCCCCGTGACGGTGAGGTGGACGGAAAGGATTATTTCTTTGTTACCAAGGACAAGTTCCGGGAAATGGTCGATCAAAAGGAATTTCTCGAGTACGATGACCACATGGATAACTACTACGGCACACCCAAAGCGCAGCTGGAGGAGAAACTCCGAAGCAGTGATGTGATTCTGGATATCGAACCCAATGGTGCATTCAATGTCCGCCGGGCACGACCGGATGCGGTGCTGATCTTTATCGCACCTCCGTCTTTGGCAGAATTGGAACAGCGCCTGCGGGGCAGAGGAGATACCTCTGAGGAGCAGATCAAAGTGCGTCAGGCACGGGTTGCCTGGGAAATGGAACAGAGCAAGCGCTATGACCACATTGTTATCAATGACGAAGTGGAAAAGTGCGCAGAAAAAATATTGCATATTATCGCCCAAGAGGCGGATCAAAATTAATGGAGGAAATGAAGTATGTTGTACCCCCCTGTTGCAGATTTATTGAAGAATGTTGAGAGCCGTTATTTGCTGGTGAATGTGGTTGCCCAGCGGGCAAGACAGATCGCTGCCGATGCAGAGCAGCTGCAGGAAGAGCTGCCCGAAAAGCCTGTTACCCTTGCCATTCGTGAGGTAGCAGAGGGCGCACTGACCGCAACCCTGAAGGAAGAATACAAGCACTAAGATTCCCAAAGATCAGATAAGGAGGGGGTTCTATGATCGGAAAAATTGCTGTTTCTGCGGCAACTTTTGCCATTGATAAGCCCTACTCCTACCATATTCCGGAGGATATGCACCTGGCGCCCGGTGTACGGGTGATGGTACCCTTTGGTCGCAGCAACCGCCATACGGAAGGTGTGGTGCTGGCTGTGGAGGAGGGGAGCGCCGAGGGACTGAAGCCGGTTCTGCAATGCTTGGATGAAACACCGGTTTTGTCCTATACCATGCTCCGCCTGGCTGCGTTTATGCGTGAGCGGTACTTTTGCACCTTTTACGATGCTATCCGCACCATGCTGCCGGCAGGTCTGTGGTTTCAGAGTAAGGATACCTATGGGCTGACCGATGATCGCAGCTGGCAGGAGAAAACCGTTCGACAAGCAGATGCCCGGCAGCTTCTTGTATACCTGACCGATAATGGCGGCACTGCTGACGGCGCAGCGCTGCGCCAGCAGATTGCCGACGAAGAGCAATTTGAAAAAGCGGTGCGCTACCTTTTGGGAAAGAAGTGGATCACCGCCCAGCGGGACTTTTCCCGCCGCACCGGGGACAAGCAGCAGCAGATCGCCACTTTGGCGGTTTCTGCGGAAGAGGCGCAGAGCTTTGCCGATACCCGCTCCCGAAAAAGCGCAATGCAGCGCAATGTCCTGCAGCTTTTGTGTGGGATCGGTTCTGCACCCGTGAAAGAAATTTGCTATTTTACCGGTGCGTCTTCGGCGACTGTACGGCGGCTGGCGGAACTTGGTTATGTGACCTTATCTGAAAAAGAGGTGCTTCGCTGCCGGGAGATTCGCCCTGTGCAGCTGGACGGTCCTCTGATCTTAAATAATGAACAGCAGGCAGCCTTTGCTGGCTTGTCTGCGCAAATGGAATCGGAAACTCCCGGCACGGCGCTGCTGTACGGTGTGACCGGTTCCGGTAAGACCTCTGTGTATATCAAGCTGATTCAGCGGTGCATTGAAACCGGTAAGCAGGCAATGCTGCTTGTACCGGAAATTGCGCTGACGCCCCAACTTTTGGGATTGATGGCTGCCTATTTCGGTGAGCGTATAGCAGTCCTGCACAGCAGCCTGCCGGCAGGCGAGCGCTATGATCAGTGGAAGCGCGTTCGTTCCGGTGAGGCGAAGTTGGTGGTAGGCACCCGTTCGGCGGTCTTTGCCCCCTGTCCCAATCCCGGACTTATCATTTTGGATGAGGAGCAGGAGCACTCTTATAAATCCGAAAACGCCCCCCGCTACCATGCAAGAGAGGTTGCGCTGTGGCGAGGTTTAAAAGAGAAAACCTTGGTGCTGTTGGGTTCTGCCACTCCCAGCATTGAGAGTATGTTCTATGCCAAATCCGGTTTTTATCAGCTGTATCAGCTGAAGACCCGTTTCGGTGGACGGAAACTGCCTCAGGTGGAGATCGTGGATATGCACAAAGAGGTGAAATTGGGAAATGACCTTTCCTTGAGCTATCCTCTGCAAAATGCTATCCGCCAGACTCAGCAGGAGGGCAAACAGGCAATACTGTTTCTCAATCGCCGGGGTAACAGCCGGGCACTGGTGTGTATAGATTGCCGCCAATCGCCGGAATGTCCCCGTTGCAACGCAAGACTGACCTATCACAGCGCCAACGAGCGGCTGATGTGTCACTACTGCGGTCATTCCATACCGGCTCCCAAGCGGTGTCCTGCCTGTGGCGGACCGATGAAACGAATGGGCACCGGCACCCAAAAGGTGCAGCAGGAGCTGCAGGAGCGATTTTCCGATATTCCTGTGGAACGGATGGATGCGGATACCGTTTCCGCTTCCAACACCCACGAGATGATTTTGGATAGATTCCAAAAGGAAAACACCCCCGTACTCATCGGTACCCAAATGGTTGCCAAGGGCTTGAATCTTCCCAATGTGACCCTTGTGGGTGTGCTGGATGGCGATTTGAGCCTGTATGCGGATAGTTACCGCGCGGCGGAGACGAGTTTCAATATGCTGACCCAAGTGGTTGGTCGTGCCGGTCGCGGTGACACAGCCGGACAAGCCATCATTCAGACCTATGTCCCGGAGCACGCGGTCATCACCCTTGCTGCCAAGCAGGATTACGATAGCTTCTATGCTTTGGAGATCGGTTTGCGGAAGCAGTTGGCAACACCGCCCTTTGGAGATCTGGCAATCATTACCATTACCGGACAAGAGGAAGCACGGGTGCTCCATGGTGCTGCCAAGCTGAAGACCAGTTTGCAGAATTTGATGCAGGAGCCGGCATATCAAAATGAGCGCTGCACGGTCCTGGGTCCTGCACCCTGTCCCGTACCCAAGATAAATTATAATTACCGTTACCGTCTGACCCTGCGATGCACTATGACGAAACCTTTGCGGTTACTTTTGGCGCATTTGCTGCGGCAGTTCTCTCAGGATAGAGAGAACCGGGGCGTCTCTGCCTTTATCGATGTGAACGGCTATGAATAGAGAGGAAACTATATGGCACTGCGTAGAATTTTAAGTCATATCAACCCGGCATTGCATAAGGTTTGCAAGCCGGTGGAAAACTTTGACGGGAAGCTCTGGAAACTGCTGGACGATATGCGTGATACGCTTGTTGAATCCGGTGGTGTAGGTCTGGCAGCACCTCAGGTGGGAATTCTCCGCCGGGTGGTGTTGGTAGACAATGGTGAGGAGATTTTGGAGCTGATCAACCCCACCCTGGTGGAGACCGGCGGTGAGCAGACCGGTCCGGAAGGGTGCTTAAGCGTAGAAGGCAAGTACGGTCTTGTGAAGCGTCCTATGTATGCCAAGGTTCGCGCCCAGGACAGAACCGGCAACTGGTTTGAAGCAGAGGGCGAAGAATTGACAGCCCGTTGTTTCTGTCACGAGCTTGACCATTTGGACGGCATCCTCTACACCAAGGTGATGGAGCGGTGGATGACGGAAGAAGAATTGATGGCGGAAGACAATTAAGTTATTCGTAACCGCTGATAAGGAGACATCCTATGCGCGTTGTATTTATGGGTACGCCGGATATTGCGGCGACCTGTCTGAAAAAAATACTCTCTGACGGCTTTTCGGTCGTTGGTGTCTATACTCAGCCGGACCGTCCCAAGGGACGGGGTATGAAGCTGATGCCATCCCCGGTAAAAGAGGTGGCACTGGCCAATGATATCCCGGTATTCCAGCCGGAACATTTCCGGGAAGAGGAAACTGTGGAACAGCTGCGCGCCCTGCAACCGGATGTGGTGGCTGTGGTGGCGTACGGGCGCATTTTGCCCCAAAAGGTGCTGGATATCGTGCCGGGTGGCTTTATCAACATTCACGCAAGTCTGCTGCCCCAGTACCGGGGTTCTGCCCCGTATCAGTGGGCAGTGCTGGACGGCTTGACGGAAACCGGTGTTTCCGCCCAGTTTATGGTGCATAAAATGGATGCCGGCGATGTGGTGGGTGTTTCCAAGACTCCCATCGACCCGGATGAAACCGCCGGCGAATTGCTGGACAGACTGGCAATATTGGGTGCAGACCTGCTGTCTGAAACCTTAACAAAATTTGCTCATCACGCACTGGTGCCGGTACCCCAGGATGAAACACAGGTATCCTTGGCGCCGATGCTGGATAAAACTATGTGTCCCATTGATTTCACCAAGACCGCCCGACAGGTGCATAACCAAGTCCGGGGTCTGAATCCGTGGCCTGTGGCAACGGCGGAAATCGGCGGAAATCGGTTTAAGGTATATACCACCGCTGTAGTGGAAAATTCTGCCTCTGCCCCTGCCGGTACGGTACTGGGATTGACCAAAACCGGATTGCAGATCGCCTGCGGTGAAGGCGCAGTGGAGATTCGCATTCTGCAGGTCGAGGGCGGCAAGCGGATGGCAGCTCCCGACTACTTCCGGGGACACCCCTTGGAGATTTGATATGGGTGCCAGAGAAACGGCACTGAATGTGCTGCTTGCCTGCCGCAAGGAAGGTGGCTGGTCCAACGGTGTGCTGAAGGCCTATGCCGTCCGTGACCGCTTGGATAGTCGGGACAGTGCTTTGGCGGCAAGATTATGCTACGGTGTGATCCAAAACAGAGGCTGTTTGGATTTTTACCTGCAACAGTTGCTGACCGGAAAGATCAAATCTTTACACCCGGCGGTGCGGGATATCCTCCATTTGGGATTGTATCAGCTGTATTTTATGGATAAGATCCCAGAATCGGCAGCGGTCAACGAATCGGTGGAGCTTGCAAAAAAATATTGCCGCAAGCAAAATGCATTCGGTTTGGTAAACGGTGTGCTTCGCAATGCCGTCCGCAGTAAGGACAGCTTGAAGCAGCCGGTCTCTTGGGAGGATAAATACAGCCACCCCGGTGAACTGATCAACCTGCTGAAAGGCTATGTGGGTAAGGAACGTATCGAACCGATGCTGATCGCCAACAATACCGTGGCCCCTATGACCGTGCAGGTCAACACCTTAAAAACCACCGCTCTAAAATTGCAGCAGAAGCTGGAAAATGAGGGCGTTACCGCAGAAAACCATCCTTGGCTTGCAAACTGCCTGATTCTGTCCGGCACCGGCAATCTGGAGCAACTGCCCAGTTTCAAAGAGGGACTGTTCTATGTGCAGGACCCGGCGGCTAAGCTCAGCATCCTGTGTGCTGAGATCAGACCCGGTCAGCGGGTGTTGGATTGCTGCGCTGCCCCCGGCGGCAAAAGCTTTGCCGCGGCAATGGCCATGGACGGGCAGGGGAGTATCACCTCCTGCGATATCCACTCTCACAAGATCGAATTGATCCAAAAGGGTGCGATGCGTCTTGGTTTTGCCAATATCCACGCCATGGAACACGATGCGACTGTGTTTTATCCCGATTGGGAAGAAAAAATGGACACGGTGATCGCAGATGTACCTTGTTCCGGTCTTGGTATCATCCGAAAAAAACCGGATATCCGCTATAAGAATCTGGCGGAGTTGGCAGAGCTTCCGGCTTTGCAGACGAAAATTATCAACAATGCAGCCCACTATGTAAAACCCGGCGGTTTGCTGCTGTACTCTACCTGCACTTTGGTGCAGGCGGAAAACGAGGATGTGGTGGAACAATTTCTTAGAACCCATCCGGACTTTACCACAGAACCCCTGCCCCTTCCGGCGCCTTTTTCTAAAAATGAAAGCGGTATGCTGGCACTGGTGCCGGGAGAATATGACACAGACGGCTTCTTTATCTGCCGTTTGCGGAGAAAAGTATGAACCATTTGAAATCCATGACCATCCCCGAGATCGGCGGGGTACTGAAAGAAATGGGTCAGCCTGCCTTCCGGGCAAAGCAGATCTATTCCTGGCTGCATAAGGGCGCAAAAAGCTACGAGGAGATGACAAACCTCCCCAAAGCCTTGCGGGATACCCTTGCCCAGCAGTATCCCATCTATGCCCCGGAAGTGGTGCGCAAACAGGAATCCCAAAAGGATGGCACCATCAAATACCTTTGGAAACTGTCCGATGGCAACTGCGTGGAGACCGTATTGATGCGCTATCATTACGGCAATACCGTTTGCATTTCCACGGAGGTGGGTTGCCGGATGGGTTGTGCCTTTTGTGCCTCTACCCTGGGCGGTTTGGTGCGTCCGCTGGAGCCCTTTGAGATGCTGGATCAGGTGCTGTTTACCCAGCTGGATTCCGGTTTGCCGATCTCTCACATTGTACTTATGGGCATCGGAGAACCGCTGGATAACCTTGCCAATGTGCTGCGTTTTCTGGAGCTGGTGAACAGTCCCGAGGGGATGAATATCTCTATGCGGCACATCAGCCTTTCTACCTGCGGTCTTGTGCCGAAAATCGATGAATTGGCGCAGAAAAAGCTGCAGATCAGTCTGGCAATTTCTCTGCACGGACCCAATAACGAAATCCGAAACCGCATTATGCCGGTAAACAAGGCATATCCTATCGAGGAGTTGTTGTCTGCCTGTCGCCGCTATTATGCAGCGACCTCCCGGCGAATCCATTTTGAATATGCCATGATTCACGGACTCAATGACAGCGTGGAGCAGGCGAAAGAACTTTTGGCGCTGCTGAAAGGTCTGCCTGCCCATGTAAATTTGATCCCGCTGAATCATGTGGAAGAAAGTCCCCTGAAGCCCAGCACCAAAGCTGCGGTGGCGGCCTTCCAGAAAACACTGGAAGACGGCGGTGTGACCGCCACTGTCCGACGCACATTGGGCAGTGATATCGACGCCTCCTGCGGCCAGCTCCGCCGGAAATACAACCGGCAGACGGACAACGGGTGACAAACAAAGGAAGTGAAGTTATGCAATATTGGTCTTTGAGCGACCCGGGCGTTGCCCGTGCACAGAATCAGGATACCTGCCAGATCGAAGCACTGGATAAGAATACCCTGCTTTGTGTGGTATGTGACGGTATGGGTGGCGCAAAATCCGGCAATGTGGCAAGCACTCTGGCAGCCGATGTCTTTATCCAGGAGGTTAAACGAACCTTCACACCGGATATGGACCAGGAACGGCTGGAGCAGATGCTCACCGCTGCTGTGAAGCTGGCAAACTTTACAGTTTTCGACCAGGCGCAGCAGATCGAAGACTTTAACGGTATGGGTACCACTTTGGTTGCGCTGCTGATACAGGGCAGGAAGGCTACCATCGTCAATGTGGGTGACAGCCGTGCCTATCTGGTGGATAAAAACGGTATCAATCAGATCACCACGGACCATTCGCTTGTGCAGTTGATGATCTCCCGTGGAGAACTGACACCGGAAAAAGCAAAGTATTATCCGGGAAAGAATCTGATTACCCGCGCCATTGGTACAGAACCCCAGGTGATGTGCGACTTTTTCCACAGAAAGGTGGATAAAGGCGCTTGCTTCCTGCTGTGCACCGACGGCTTGTCCAATCTGATGGATGACCAGGAGATCCTCTTCGAGGTGGTCTACGGTGAGGACAGATCCCAGTGCTGTCAGCGTCTTTTGGACATTGCAAAAAAACGGGGCGCACCGGATAATGTGACCTGTGTGCTGGTTTGCCTTTGATCGGAAAGGAGTTGTAACTTGATGGATAAGGATAAATACATAGGCCGACTGCTTGATAACCGGTATGAGATCCTGGAAGTGATCGGAACCGGCGGTATGGCCGTTGTTTATAAAGCTCGTTGTCACCGGCTGAACCGGTTGGTAGCGGTAAAGATCTTGAAAGATGACAATTTGGATGATGAGGATTTCCGTCGTCGTTTCCATGCGGAAAGTCAGGCGGTCGCTATGCTCAGCCATCCCAATATTGTTTCTGTTTACGATGTGTCCACCTCTGTGATGGCGGACTATATCGTTATGGAGCTGTGTGAGGGTATCACCCTGAAGCAGTACATGGAAAAGAAGGGCGTCCTCAACTGGAAGGAGACCCTGCACTTTGCTATGCAGATCGCAAAAGCGCTGGAGCATGCTCACAGTAAGGGTATCGTTCACCGGGACATCAAGCCCCACAATGTGATGGTGCTGAAGAACGGTTCTGTAAAGGTGATGGACTTCGGTATTGCCCGGCTGATTTCCAGAGGCAATACCCTGACCAAAGAAGCGCTGGGTTCCGTGCACTACATCTCCCCGGAGCAGGCAAGAGGCGGTCGCGTGGATGACCGTTCGGATATCTACTCCCTGGGTGTTGTGATGTACGAGATGATGGCCGGTCGTCCCCCGTATGACGGTGAATCCCCCGTGTCGGTGGCAATCCAGCACATTAACGGCGGCGCCGCGCTGCCCTCTGTTCTCAATCCCAATATCCCCGGCGGTCTGGAGCAGATCATTATGAAGGCGATGGCGCACAATGTGTCTGACCGGTATCCTTCTGCCACCAGAATGCTTGCGGATATGGACGAATTCCGCAAGGATCCCACCATCCTGTTTGATTACACGGGACTTCCGCTGGATGCGGCTATGCGGGTACAGAATCCCTCTCTGGTCCTGCAGCCGCCGGCAGAGACTCCTGTCAGAGGTGCGCAGGAGCTTCCCCCTCGCAGAACACCCTCTACCGCAACCGGTGAGCGTCGCCGTGAACCCCAGACCGATCGCGGCACACCGCCTCGTCGGGAACCGCCAACTGACCGCGGTACACCGCCTCGTCGGGAACCCCAACGGCATTCCGGCAATCAGACGGAGAACCGTACCCGGATGACAACGATTGCCATTATCGTCTGTTCTTTGGTAGCAGTGATCGCCATCGGTATTGTGATGATCATCATTTTCGGCGGCGGTTTTAAGTCTAATAAAACGGTAGAAGTTCCCAATCTGGTGGGCGCCACATACGCAGGATTACCGAAGTATGAAGGTTTGTCCATTATGAAGGAAGAGCGATATGACCAGTCTGTGCCTGCGGGACAGATCATCAGTCAGCAGCCGGAGGCAGGCAAAGAGGTCAAGCAGAATTCTATTGTTGTGGTGAATGTCAGCTTGGGTCCTGTAACGGAGCAAATCACTATGGAGAATCTCGCTGAGCGTTCTGAGGATTGGGCTGTCGCTCGTCTGAATAGTTTAAAATTGGGTCTGAATATCCAGACCAAAGAGGAAATCAACGATAAGATCGCTGCCGGTTATGTGATCCGCACAGAACCCAAGGAGGGCGCTGCGCTGACCCAAGGTCAGACGATTACCCTGTATATCAGTAAGGGCAAGAAAGTGCAGTTTGCCTCTATGCCCGATGTGGTAGGCTCAGATAAGGACTTTGCCGTTAATACCCTGGAACTGCAGAATCTGGATTTGAATATTGTGCTGGACGAGGTTTTTGATATGAATGTCAAGGCCGGCACTGTGATGTCGACTACACCTGGTAAGGGTGAGAAGATCAAAACCGGTCAGACTGTTACCCTGAAGGTCAGCAAGGGCATTGAAACCAAGCTTATGCCGGATCTTGTGGGTATGGATTTGAACAATGCAAAAAGTACGCTGACAGTTCTTGGCTTGAAGGCGCCTACCGTGACCTATGTGGACAGCAATCAGCCACGGGATACCGTCATTGCCCAGACCCCGGAGAAGGATGTGGAGCATCAGATTATCGCAGATATTACGCTTCAGGTCTCCAACGGCTCCAAAGCGCCGGTAACCAAGGATGTAAAACTGGATCTGCGTAACAGCGCCAAGTACAGTGATTGTCGTATCACGATCAGCCGAGACGGTGTGCAGCTTTACAGCGGCACAGTGCCCAAGGGTACGGTCTCTGTAACCCTGCCGGAGCAGACAGCCGTGGGTTCTGCGAAATATTCCATTATCATTAATGAAATGGATGGTTGGGAAGTGACGGAGGTATTTTCTGCCAATGGGTAAGAAAACGACCGGCAGGATCCTGCGTTCTCTCAGCGGCTTCTACGATGTACAGACAGATTCCGGTATCGTCACCTGCCGTGGACGCGGTCACCTGCGCAAGGGAAACGAAATCCCTCTTACCGGGGATTTGGTGGAAATCTCTTTGGAGCAGGGCAAGGGTATGGTGGAGAAGATTCTCCCCAGATGCAATCGGTTTATCCGTCCTGCGGTGGCAAATATCGATGCGCTGGTGGTTTTTGCCTCCAATGTCAACCCGGTAACAGACCCCTTCCTCATTGATCGGGTGGCAGCGATCGCCGGCGATCAAGAGGTTGCTGTGCATATCTGCATCAACAAATGCGATTTGGACCCCGCTGTTGATTTGGCGCGGATCTACCGCAATGCAGGCTTTCCTGTGATCCAGGCGAGCGCTGTAACAGGGGAAGGTGTGGAACAGCTGCGTCAGCTGATCGCAGGTAAATTTACCGCATTCACCGGCAATACCGGCGTGGGAAAGAGCAGTATGCTGAACGCTTTGTGTCCGCAGTTGTCCCTTGCTACCGGTGAGGTTTCCGAAAAACTGGGCAGAGGTCGGCATACCACCCGCCATGTGGAATTGTATCAGTTAGGGGAGGATACCTATGTTGCGGATACCCCAGGCTTTTCCTCCTTTGATACAGAGCAGATGGATGTGATCTTAAAGGAAAATCTGCAGTATGCTTTTGCGGATTTTGCTCCCTATTTGGGAAAGTGCCAGTTCCACGATTGTTCCCACCGGGCAGAGCCGGATTGCGCGGTTCGCCGGGCGGTGGAGACCGGTGAACTGGAAAAGACCCGGTATGAAAGCTATTTGCAGCTGTACGAAAAAGCCAACCAGATCAAACTCTGGGAACTGAAATAACAAACGTGCGTGTTGCCGAAAGCAACACGCACGCTTTGCATTTTTGTATGTAGGGGCGATTCACGAATCGCCTGCAGTTGTTTATAAAATGTCGGAATTTTGGTAATATACCCGCCGGGCATCTTCCTGTCCCGGCACAGTGTTTTTGTCCTGACAGAAAAGGCTGTAAAGCCGTTCTGCCCGATACTCCAATTCCTGATAAGGGGAATCCACCGGCTCACCGGCATTGGGGAAATAGCCCGTTTCCCGAGCATCCTTCAAAAGCTGCCGACCGGTATCATTGAATGCCAGTACCCGCGCATAGGGAGCAGAGGAGTTGATCTGTTTTTCCGTAATTCCCAAAAATGCACACATCACCATACGGTCTAAGCGTGTGCGGGTGTACCGCTTGGATTTCGTTGCAGTGAGGATCTCTTCTAAAGAACCCAGCGTCCGGGCTGATTGCATCAGTTTGCGCCAAATGCCCTCACTGCCGTAGGGTAGTGATTCAAATTCCGCATCGGTCATGGTGCGCAGGCGGTAGAGAATTGCCTGTTCACCAAATGAAAGACTATGAAGCGCTGCATTTTCAAAAACCGATCTTGCAGCCTCCGGCACCAATGCTTGCCACGGCTTTCCGTTGTGCATACAATCCCGCAATGCGGTCGCGGAGGGGTTGGCTTCATCAATATCTGTGTCGTGGTAGTTTCCACCCCGGATTATGGGCATCGGCTCCATAGCACACCCTTGCTGCAAGATCGCCTTGCAGTACTCCGTTGCCAAAATGTCATTGGGATGGGTAAGGGTGTCGTTCTCAACTCCCATAGCCTGCAGAGCAGCCTGCCGGGCAGCAGGGAAGGATAACCCTTTATCCAGCTCCCTGTGCAGTGCTTCCGGGAATGCAGAGCTGAGCAGTGTCTTTGCTGTGGTAAGGAGAGTATCGGTATCGGCGCTTTCTGCGCCAAAGCAAAGCCGCTTGCAGAAGCCACCGAGGATCCGGACACCCTCCCGGGCAAAACCCTCGGCAGAGGAAAGGGAAGCGGTGATGGGCAATTCCAGTACCAAATCTGCGCCGGAAAGGATCGCTGCCCTGGCCCGCAGGGACTTGTCTAAGATAGCCGGCGCGCCCCGTTGCACATAGTTTCCGCTCATCAGACACACAATACCACTGTCCGGATGTGTGGCTTTGATTGTGTCGAGCTGCTTCCGGTGACCCAAATGCAGGGGATTATATTCGCAAATAATGCCTGTTGACTCCAAAATATCTCCTCCTTTTTAAAATATTTCCATTTTAGGACTTGAGAAATTTGGAAATTTATTATAGAATAGCTTTATCTATGGCTATATTACCACAGAATGCAAGAAAAGAAAATCATTTTTATTTTAGGAGGCAATTTTCCATGAATGTTCTGATTATCAATGCCGGTAGTTCTTCCCTTAAATACCAGCTGATGGACCCCGAGACCGGTGCGGTTTCCGCAAAGGGTCTGTGCGAGCGTATCGGTATCGACGGCCGTCTGAACCACAAGGCCGGCGAAGAGAAGGTGGTTAAGGACATCCCCATGCCCACCCATTCCGAAGCCATCGCTGCAACTCTGGAGATCCTGCAGGATCCGGAGTTCGGTGTCATCAAGAGCGTTGACGAGATCGACGCTGTCGGTCACCGTGTGCTGCACGGCGGTATGGAGTTCTTCGCATCCTGCGTGATCGATGATGCTGTGATCGCTGCTATCAAGAAGTGCATCCCCCTGGGACCCCTTCATAACCCCGCTAACCTGATGGGTATTGAGGCTTGCCAGGCTGTTATGCCCAAGACTCCTCAGGTTGCTGTGTTCGACACCGCTTTCCACATGACTATGCCTCCCAAGGCTTACCGTTATGCCATCCCCACCGAGTACTATGAGAACGACTCCATCCGCCGCTACGGTTTCCACGGCACCAGCCACAAGTATGTTGCAAAGCGTACTGCAGAGCTGGTTGGCAAGACCGAGTTCAAGATGGTCAACTGCCACCTGGGCAACGGCTCTTCCATGGCTGCTATCAAGGACGGCAAGTGCCAGGATACCACCATGGGCCTGTCCCCCTTGGCCGGCGTGCCCATGGGCACCCGTTCCGGTGACATCGATGCCTGCGTGGTGCAGTTCATCTGCAACAAGTACGGTATGAGCGTGGATGATTGCCTGAATATGCTCAACAAGAAGTCCGGTATGCTGGCTCTGTCCGGTGTGTCCTCTGACTTCCGTGATCTGGAAGACGGCGCTAAGAATGGCGACGAGAACTGCGCATTGGCTCGCGACAAGTTCTGCTACGAGGTTGCTAAGTATGTGGGCGCTTACGCTGCTGCTCTCAACGGCATCGATGTTCTGACCTTCACCGCCGGTGTTGGCGAAAATGACTGCGCTGTCCGTGCTGCTGTTTGCGAATACCTGAGCTTTATGGGCGTCAAGATCGACCCCGAGCTGAACAGCAAGCGTGGCAAGGAAATGGTCATCTCCACTCCTGACTCTAAGGTGCAGGTTTGGGTTGTTCCCACCAACGAAGAGCTGATGATCGCACAGGATACCGCTGAACTGGTTAAGTAAATGATACCAAACAAAAAGACCTGCTACGGCAGGTCTTTTTTATGTGTTTTAACTAAAAGTTTCAATTATACTTGACAGAGGAAGTGAGTATCAGTATAATGATATCGATACCAGTTGTACTGATTGACGCTGGGATTTTATTATGTTTTAGGAGAGGTTTTTTATGAGCAAGATCAGTGTGATCGGAGCAGGCAGTGTCGGTGCTACCGTGGCCAATGATTTGATGGTACAGGGCGTTGCTTCCGAGATCGTGTTGGTGGATATTAACACAAAGAAAGCATTTGGCGAGGCACTGGATATTTACCAAGGCGCACCTTTCCATTCCCCGGCGATCGTCCGTTCCGGTGACTATGCAGATACGGAGAATTCCGATATCGTCGTCATTACCTGCGGTGTTGCAAGAAAACCCGGTATGAGCCGTTTGGACTTGGCACAGATCAATGTGAACATCCTCAAGGATGTGGCAAAAAATGTGGTGCCCTATGCGCCCAAGGCCATTTATGTGATTGTATCCAATCCTGTGGATGTGCTGACCTATGTATTCCACAAGGTTTCCGGTTTGCCGGAAAATCAGATTATCGGCTCCGGCACTATTCTGGATACCAGCCGCCTGCAGTCTGAGCTTGCCAAGCGTTTCCATATCAGCCCCAAGAATGTCCACGCCCATGTCTACGGCGTGCACGGTGACAGCTCCTTCGTGCCCTGGTCTTTGGCAACCATCGCCAATAACCATGTGGATGTCTACAAGGAAAATTCCCCCGACAAGGATAAGATCCATTGGGATCAGGACTATGAGGAAGTGGAAACCTTTGTCAAGAAGTCCGGCGGTGTGATCATTGAAAACAAGGGCGCTACCTTCTATGCGGTGGCAATGTCCGTATGTCACATTTGTAAGTGCGTCTTCAACGGCGCCGGCACTGCGCTGACTGTGTCCACCATGATGCACGGCGAATACGGTGTGGAGGATGTTTGTCTGTCTACCCTGACATTGGTGGATCGCACCGGTGTCCGCGGCAAGATCCTCAACAAGCTAACTGACGAAGAGATCGCAAAGCTGCACAACAGCGCTGACAAGCTGAAAGAAGTCATTGCCCAAATCGAACTGTAAAGAATAAAAAAGAAAGCAGGCGTGTAAAAAACACGCCTGCTTTTTGCGCTATCGTTATACACCCTGTTCCATCTCTTCTTGAATTTTTTCATCATAAGAGAGGATGGGCTTTACATCCTGCTTACGCAGTTTCCTGGAAACATAGTTTTTGGTGATCTTTGCCACAAGCGGAGAGAGCGCCAAAACGGCAATCAAGTTGGGGAACATCATCATGCCGTTGAAGGTGTCAGAGATATCCCAAGCCAGAGAGGAGGTCATTACAGCACCAAACATAATGGTGATGATATGAATGATTTTAAATACCACAACGCTCTTGGCGCCGAACAGATATTCCCATGCCTTTGTGCCGTAGTGTGACCAGCCTAAAACAGTGGTAAAGGCAAACAAGAACATAGCGATTGCAACAAATTTTTCGCCGATATCGGCAAAGGAGAATACTTGATTAAATGCGCCGGCTACCAGTGTGGCATCGGTGTAGCCTTCCAGGATAGCGCCGGTCTGCATATTATATGCGCCGGAGGTCAGTACCACAAGCGCGGTCATCGTACACACGATCATCGTGTCGGCAAACACCTCAAAGATACCCCACATACCCTGCTGTACAGGTTCTTTGATATTGGTGTTGGAGTGAACCATAACAGAAGAACCCAGACCTGCCTCATTGGAGAATACACCCCGCTTGAAGCCTTGGGTCATAACCTTGCTGATAACAGTACCGATACCACCGCCGATAGCAGCGATGGGGGTAAAGGCGTTTTTGAAGATAGCACCAAAGGCGGGCAAAATGTTGGCGTAATTGATGCCGATGATGATAAGAGAACCTGCAATGAACAGAATAATCATAAAAGGAACGATCTTTTCAGCAACATTGGCGATCCGTTTCAATCCACCCAGTACAATCAAGGCAGTCAGCAGTATAATGACTGCGCCCAGGATTACATTATATAGGTTAACACCCTCAAAGACCATAACAGAGGATAGTGCGCTTACATCAAATGCATTGGCAACATTGGCAACGATCTTATTGACCTGTCCCATAGAACCGATACCGAAGGAGGCCAGCAAAGTAAAAACAGAGAACAGAACAGCCAGTACCTTTGCGATGCCCTTAAAGCCTTTTTTGCTGCCGAGACCGTCTGCCAGATAGTACATCGCACCACCGGACCATTCGCCGTTGGCGTTACGGCGGCGATAATAAATACCCAGCACATTTTCAGAGTAGTTGGTCATCATACCGAAGAAAGCGGCGACCCACATCCAGAATACTGCGCCTGCACCGCCGATGCAAATTGCAGCGGCAACACCGGCAATGTTACCGGTGCCAACAGTAGCGGCAAGAGCAGTGCATAATGCTTGGAAAGGGGAGATCGAGCCCTTTTCCTTAGCGTGACCAATGACCTTCTTCTGGAACATACTGCCGATTGTGTTTTTCCACCAGTGTTTCAGATGAGATATCTGAAACACCTTTGTCAAAAGCGTCATAATGATGCCGGTGCCAATCAGTAGGGCAAGTCCGACATAGCCCCAGACAAAGCTGTTGATGGAGCCATTTACTTGGGTGATTGCGTCGAGTAGTTTCATAATTTTCCTCCTAAAACACTTAAAAGGACCGCACAGCAAACAGCGCGGTCCTCAAAAAGATACAAAAATACAAAAAGGTAGGAATAATTGCACTTTGTCCTTTTGCCTGAGAGATTAGCGCACTGCGCTTTGCACCTTCGGCACTCAATTCAATGAGATTCTCCAAAGTTCTGTCAGATTACAGTCCTCATCCTGGTGGGACACCTGAGAGCGTTACTCCTTCGGCGACTTTCGTCCTTTCCTGCAATCATCATACAGAGTCCTAATATTGAATTGCCAATATCTTAGCACAACTTGTCAATAAATGCAAGATAATTGTTATTCAAAATCTTTTGTGAATATTTCACAAGACAGTGAAGAGCCGACTGCTTACAAGCAGTCGGCTCGTTTCCTCTGTTACTCTTCCCAGTTGTGCCACACGTTCTGCACATCGTCGTCATCTTCCATAGCGTCGATGAGCTTCTGCATCTGGGTAGCCTGCTCTTCGCTTTCCAGCTTCTGATAGTTCTGGGGAACCATCTCGATCTGAGCGGAAACGAAGGTGTACTTATCCAGCTTGGCAACCACATCGTTGAAATCATCGGGGAGGGTGTAGATGGTGAAGCAGTCTTCCTCAGCCTCGAAATCATCCGCGCCGGCATCCATAGCGTCCATCATAACTTCTTCTTCGTCGTAGTCGCCGTCTTCGTTGTCAATGACCAGCACACCCTTCTTGTCAAAGCTCCATGCCACGCAGCCGGAAGCGCCCAGATTGCCGCCAAACTTGTCAAAGTGATGGCGCATAGAGCCTGCGGTACGGTTGCGTTTGTCGGTCATAGTTTCCACGATCACAGCTACACCGCCGGGACCGTAGCCTTCGTAGGTGATGGTTTCGTAGCTGTCGCCACCGCCTGCGCCGGCAGCCTTCTCAAGACAACGCTTGATGTTGTCGTTGGGCATATTGGCAGCTTTTGCCTTGGTGATAATGGTGGCAAGACGGGAGTTGTTGGCGGGGTCGGTGATGCCGCCGCCTTCCTTCACAGCCACGATCAGCTCCTTGGCAATCTTGGTAAAGGCGGCAGCGCGCTTAGCGTCCTGCGCACCCTTGGTTTTTTGAATGTTATGCCATTTGGAATGTCCGGACATAAATCATCTTCCTTCCTGTTACTTCAAAATATCCAACTTATTTTAGCAAAACGATTTGGGAAAATCAATAGAATTTCACACAATCTGCGCTTTTTTTCGATAATACCACCCGGATTTCCGGGAATGCTGCCTGTAATTTTGCTGCCAGTCGGTACATTACCGGATTTTCTGTGGGAAAATGACCGGCGTCAATGAGGTTGATTCCCAGTTCTTTTGCCTCGGCAAACTGGTTGTACTTCACATCTGCGGTGACAAAGGTATCGCACCCAGCGGCAATCGCCTCATGCAATTCGGAACCGCAGGCGCCACCGCCCACACAGACACGGTGAACAGGCTTTCCGCCATCTGCATACCGCAAACCGTCACAGCCCAGCTTTTCCTTTATGTGGAGCAAAAAAGCAGGCAGGTCACTTTCAAAAGTGCCCATACGCAACAGGTTTTCGCTGCCGATCACGGAAATATCCTTCAGTTCCAATTGCTCTGCCAAAGTGTCATTGACACCGCCGTCAGCGCAGTCCAGATTGGTGTGGGCGTTAACAGCGGCAATGCCGTGGGAAATGAGGGTCATAACAGCTTTTCCAACTGTGGTTTGGTCTGTGACAGAAGTAAGGGGCTGAAAGATCAGCGGATGATGGGTCAGCAGCAGATCGGCGTCGATCTCAGCTGCTTCCTGGCAAATATGGGTGAAGGGATCCAGTGCCACCAGAACAGTGCGCACTTCTTTGTCTGCACTGCCGCACAAAAGTCCCACATTGTCCCATTCCATTTTCAGTTCCTTGGGTGCGATTTTCTCCAAAAAATCCGATATGTCCCGTACAGTTGTCATAGCAGTTCCTCCTTGTATGGGGTCAGGCTTTGTAATTCCTCCAGCGCGCGTACCGCAAAGGCATCGGCTTGTTCTTTCCGGTTTAAGACGATATTTTCAAGTCCCTGTTTTACATACCGGTAATAGGCTGTCAGCACATCCGTCTGATTGTCCGCCAGGGCAGGGGGGAAGTAGCATTGTCCAGGGGTCAGGGATTGCCCCTGCTGCCAAAGCACCTCCATCACGGTGTATAAAAACTTTCCGTCTTTCAAAACCTGCTCAATCTGGATCTGCCAGCCGTTATCCGAAAGATATTTCCGCAGCAGCGGTGTCTTGCTCTGACATTGCAAAATCAGCCGGTAGTTTTCGTTTTTTAACCAAGGCGCGGCGGACAGAATGGATACCATCGTATCCCCGCCCATTCCGGCGCAAACCAGCACATCAAATTCCCGGGGAATACTCTGCACACCGTCGGACAGGAAAAAGGTCATCTTGTCCCGTACACCGAATTTTTCGCTGTTTCGCACTGCGCTTTGCAGGGGGCCTTCCCGGATATCCGCGGCGATTACGGATTCGGCAATGCCGTTTTTCAGCAGATAGATCCCCAAATACCCGTGGTCGCAGCCAATGTCTGCTACCCGGTCACCGGGATGCACAAAACTGCAGCAAGCCTGCAGACGGTCCGATAAAGGAATCTTCATACAACACCTCGAAATAAAGAATATGCCATCCCGGCGCGTTCCGGGATGGCATAGCCGGTTTATTACTGTGCGTCCTCGCTCTTGTTGGCTTCGTAAGCTTCCAGGAAGTGGTTCAACTGTGCAAGGAACGGCTCGCATTCGATACCGTGAACGGCGCAGGCCTCTTCCACGGTCTCACCCCGAGCAGAGGGGCAACCCAGGCAATGCATACCGATAGCAAAGAACAGGGGCGCAGCCTGCGGTGCGATATCCAGAATATCACCGATGATGGTTTCTTTTTCAATTTTAACAGCCATATTATGACCTCCTATAGCATTTCTTGACCTATTATAACCGCTAAGTTTCCAAAAAACAAGAGGGAAATTCAGCACGCAACGGGATATTTGCATTTTTGTCCGTGATGTGGTATTCTATAAAGAAAAGGAGGGGTAGGAATGCTGCATATAGGATGTCATCTGTCGGCAACTGCCGGTAATGCCGCGATGGTGCGCACAGCCATGAGCCTGGGTGCTAATACCTTTGCCTTTTTTACCCGCAATCCCCGGGGCAGCCAAGCCAAAACGCAGAGTATTGCCGATTGTGAACAGGCAATGGAGCTACTGGCGGAAAACGCATTCGGCAGATTGGTGGCCCACGGCGCTTACACTATGAATCTGTGCACAGCCCGGGAGGTTGACCGGGCGTTTGCCGCAGATATTCTAAAGGACGATCTGCAAAGGATGGCATACCTGCCCGGGAACTTTTATAATTTCCACCCCGGAAGCCATGTGGGGCAGGGAATGGAAACGGGCATTACCCAGATTGCTGATGCTTTGCAATATGCCTTGGAGCCGGATCCGCCGGTGACGGTGCTGTTGGAAACAATGGCAGGCAAGGGCAGCGAAGTGGGCAGCCGCTTTGAGGAGCTGAAGTTGATTATTGACCGGGTGGGAAGCGATAAGGTCGGTGTCTGTATGGATACCTGCCATGTCTACGATGCCGGCTATGATATCGTAAATGATTTGGACGGGGTGCTGACGGAGTTTGACGGCATCATCGGTCTGGAAAAATTGTATGCCCTGCATTTGAACGATTCCAAAAACCCCTTTTGCAGCCATAAAGACCGACACGAATGTATCGGCAGAGGCTCTTTAGGGATCGAGACCTTCCGCAACATCGTAAACCACCCCAAATTAAAGGGCAAACCTACGATTTTGGAAACACCCAATGAATTGCCTGGCTATCGGGCGGAGATTGCGCTTTTGCGGAAACTGGAAACGCTATGATTTGAAATTGACCAAGGAGGTGACGGTATGGCACAGTTTATCAATACCCTGCAATCGGCACAGGCGACTTATTCGAATGTGCTGGTGGGTATTTTGCGGTATGGCGCGCCGCTTTTGGCGATTGTATTGCTGCTGCGCTGTCTAAAGTCCCTGCTGACTTTCCGGCGGGAGCCGGAGGTCTGGGCGTGGTTGTGCCTGGAAGACGGCGCAAAGCTGCCGATCACCCACTGGGAGAATGTGATCGGTCGCAGCAAGCGCAGCGATATCGTCATCAAGGAACCTACCGTTTCCCGCAGTCACGGTGTTCTGACCCGTCACGATGCCAACACCTGGGTCATCACCGACTCGGATTCCTCCAACGGCATTTTGGTTAACGGTAAAAAAACAAAGCGGTTTGCGCTGACACCGCAGGATGTGTTTACCATCGGTGGTGTGAATATGCGCCTGGAGCCCATTTCCCGGGAACACGAAAAGAAACTGGCACAGCTGCGTACCAAGGGCTCCTCTTTTGTCAGCAGCCTTTTGAATGTGGCACTGCTGACAGTGTTTCAGATGTTGTGCTGCCTTGCGTATCTGATGAGCGGAAAACCGGAAACCGCCCGGACGGTCTTGTTCGGCTTTTTGGGCATTATGGTGCTGCAATGGGTGCTGCTGCTGTTTTATGTGTGCATCCGCCGTACTTCTTTTGAGGTGGAGACTATCGCTTTCTTCCTGTGCACTATGGGTATGACAGCCATTGCGGCGGTGGTGCCCGGGGAGGCTGTAAAGCAGCTGATTGCCATATGCTTGGGAATCGCCATCTTCCTGCTCGTGGGTTGGTCTCTGCGGGATTTGGAGCGGGCGAAAAAGTTCCGGTATATTGCCGGTGTTGCCGGTGTGCTGTTCCTGTTGATCACACTGGTGTTCGGTACAGAGTACTATGGCGCAAAGAACTGGCTGATGATTGGCTCGCTTTCTTTGCAACCGTCTGAATTGAGTAAAGTCTGTTTCGTGTTTATGGGCGCATCCACTATGGACAGATTGATGAAAAAGCGCAACATCATCCTGTTTATCGCCTATTCTGTATTTCTATGCGGATGCTTGGCGCTGATGAACGATTTTGGTACTGCGCTGATCTTCTTCTGCGCGTTTTTGATGATCGCTTACTTGCGTTCCGGCAGCATCGGCACCGTTGCCCTTGCCATTACTGCGCTGTTGTTTGCCGGTGTGGTGGCGCTGCGGATTGCTCCCCATGCCCTTCGCCGATTTGCTTCCTGGCGACATATTTGGGAGGTGCCTTTGGACGGCGGTTATCAGCAGACCCGGGCGCTGATGTGTATGGCATCCGGCGGCTTTTTGGGTCTGGGTGCCGGAAGGGGTTGGATGAAAAATGTTTTTGCGGCGGATTCCGATGTGGTGATCGCCACCATCTGTGAGGAGTGGGGATTGCTGCTGGTGATCTGTCTGCTGGCTGCCATTGTTGGGTTTGCCCTGTTTGCAATGCGGGCAGCGAATATCGGTCGCAGCAGTTTTTATACCATCAGCAGCTGCACCGCTGCGGGTATTATGCTGGTACAGGTGATTCTCAATGCCTTGGGCACGGTGGATGTGCTGCCGCTGACCGGTGTGACCTTCCCGTTTTTGTCCAACGGCGGTTCCAGTATGCTTTGCGCCTGGGGACTGCTGGCGTTTATCAAAGGAGCGGATACCCGGCAGAATGCCAGCTTTGCGGTATCCCTTCAAAAGAACGGGGGTGCAAAGGATGAATAGAATCGCTTCCCGTTCTAAAGCGATGATTTTGGTCGTCCTGCTGCTGGTGGGTGGCTTTGCGTTCTTTCTCAGTGAGTATCTGGCTAAAGCGGACGATTGGGTGATCTTTGCCGGTTCTCCCCATGTGTACAACGGCGGCAATATCGGCTGCGGCTTGGTGGTGGACAGGGACAATACCATTCTTTTGAATCTCAATGACGGGCGCGCCTATTCCAATTTGCTTTCTTTGCGCCAGTCCACCGTCCATTGGGTGGGCGACCGCTACGGCAGCATCAGCGCGCCGGCGCTTTCCCATTATGCTGCGCAGATGGCAGGCTTTGACCGAATAAACGGTGTTTACCGCTACGGTCAGTCCGGCGGTGTGGCGGAACTGACCCTCTCTGCCGCTATGCAGACAGCCGCATTGGAAGCATTGGGGGACTACAAGGGCACTGTTGCGGTGTACAATTACAAAACCGGTCAGCTTCTGTGCGCAGTGACTACGCCTACCTATGACCCGGACAATGTGCCTCAGTTCACCGAAGGGGATGCGCAGTATGAAGGACTGTATGTCAACCGATTTATCCAGTCGGCCTATATCCCCGGCTCTATTTTCAAGCTGGTAACGCTGGCGGCAGCACTGGAGACAGACCCGGAAATTGTAAATCAGACCTTCAACTGCACCGGCAGTTACACCATTGGCGACCATAAGGTCACCTGTGAAGGACCTTACTGGAATCAGACACTGAAAGAAGCGCTGCGCAATTCCTGTAATTGCGCATTTGCCCAAATTGCGTTGGAGCTTGGCGCGGAGACCCTGCAGGCTTATGTGGAAAAATTCGGTGTCACAGAGAAAGTAACCTTTGATGGAATTACCACTGTGGAGGGGAATTTCCAAGCGGTGGGAGAGGATGACCTGAGTGTCGCGTGGAGCGGTGTGGGTCAGTATTTGGATCTTGTGAATCCCTGCGCGTTTCTTACCTTCGTGGGTGCCATCGCCAATGATGGCAAGGTGGTATCACCTTACATTGTGGAGGAGATCTCCGTGGGCAATAACCGCACCTACGATGCTAAGACCAAAGCAGGGGAACAGATCATGTCCAAGGAAACGGCGCAGCTTTTGCAGGAATATATGCAATTTAATGTCACGGATAAATACGGCGCGGAGAATTTCCCCGGCTTTACCGTGGGCGCCAAGACCGGCACAGGCGAGGTGGACGGCGGCAAAAAACCCAATGCTATGCTGGCGGGTTTTGCAAACGATGAAGATCTGCCGCTGGCATTTGTCGTCTGCGTAGAGGATGCAGGCTACGGAAGAGCGGTTTGTGTACCCATTGCGGCAAAGGTCCTGGAAGCTGCAAGGCAAGCACTGAAATAGTTTTTGTGCGGATTTTACAAAAAAAGAAATCCGCAGAAAGTAATATAATGTATTTTAGAGGTTGACAAATGTGCGCCGGAGAGATACAATATACTCACCCTTAGGGGCAATTATGGGGAAACGCGTGCGCAAGCATTCCGCTTCTTTGTAAAAGTAAAAAGGAAGGAAGTCCTCAATTATGAAAAAGTTTCTCGCAATCCTGATGGCTGCATTGATGATTGCAGCAATGTTTGCCGGTTGTAACGGCAAGAACGAATACACTGCAAACAACACCGAATATGTCATCGGCCTTTCCGGTCCTTTGACCGGCGGCGCTGCTATTTACGGCAAGGCAGTTCAGAATGCTGCTCAGATGGCGGTTGATGAGATTAACGCTGCCGGCGGTTTGAATGGCGTTATGTTCAAACTGGAAATGTTGGATGACCAGCACAAGCCCGATAAGGTCTCCGGCAACTACTCTGCACTGCTGGAAAAGGGTATGCAGCTGTCTCTGGGCACTGTTACCACCGACCCCGGCAAGGAGTTCAAGAACCTGTCCGTTGAAGACAATGTGTTCTTCCTGACCCCCTCTGCTTCCGGCGATGAGATCCCTGCCAATGCCAACGGTTATCAGATGTGCTTTGCTGACGGCAACCAGGGTAAGGTAGCGGCTAAGTTCGTTAACGACAACTATGCAGGTCAGACCATCGGCTTGTTCTACAAGTCCGACGATAACTACTCCAAGGGCATTTACGATCAGTTCAAGGCAAATCTGGATAAGTCCGTCACCACCGTGGAGACCTCCTTCAACGAGGCTAACACCACCGACTTCGCTACCCAGATCGACACCCTGAAGGACTGCACTTTCATCTTTATGCCTATCTACTACACTCCCGCATCCATCTTTATGACCCAGGCGAAGGATATCCTGGCCAAGGATGCTGTTTACTACGGCTGTGACGGCTTCGACGGTATCGACAGCGCTGAAGGTTTCGACATCAACTCTATTCCTCAGAAGGTCACCATGCTGTCTCACTTCAACTCCAAGGCTACTGACGGCGCTGCAAAGACCTTTATTGACAAGTATGTTGCCAAGTACGGCAAGGATACTCTGAACCAGTTCGGCGCTTCCGCTTACGACTGCGTTTACGCACTGTACGGCGCTATGAAGAAGGCTGTTGACGGCGGCAAGAAGATCCCTGTTACCATCAGCGCTTCCGAGCTGTGTGAGATTCTGAAGGCTGAATTCACCGGCGGCTACACCGTTACCAATGCCGTTACCGGCGACAGCATCTCCTGGGATGCCAAGGGCTATGTTAATAAGTCCGCTATCCAGTATGTGATCAAAGAAGCCAACTGATTTGAATCAATAAACTTACACAGATGCTGCACATACCGGCATTGCCGGTATGTGCAGTTTCGTGCTGAAATATCCCTGTAATGAAAACATAGAATTGGATTGTTAGTATGGAAGTTATTTTATCTACCTTGATAAACGGCCTGAGCCTTGGCGGCATTTATGCCATGATCGCTCTGGGCTATACCATGGTCTACGGCATTGCGAAAATGCTGAACTTTGCCCACGGCGATGTGATTATGGTAGGCGGTTATGTGATTTTTGTTATGATGGCAACAGGTAATCCTTTGCTTGCCATCGGTGTTGCGGTGGTCGCCTGTGTCCTGTTGGGCATTACCATTGAGAGAGTGGCATACCGTCCGCTGCGTGGTGCATCTCCTTTGGCGGTGCTGATTACCGCAATCGGTGTCAGCTATCTGCTGCAGAGCCTTGCGCAGATCATCTTCGGTTCCGCACCCAAGATGGTTACTGTGTACGAGTTTGGTTCTGTGAAGTTCTTGGGTGCCACTGTGCAGGTTTCCGCGTTGGTCACCATGGCAGTTACCATTGTGGTTATGGTCGTGCTGACACTGTTCGTAAAATATACCCGTTTGGGTCGCGCGATGATCGCCGTCTCGGAAGACCGGGATGCAGCCCAGCTTATGGGTATCAATGTCAATGCTATCATTACCATTACCTTTGCCATCGGCTCCTCTTTGGCAGCGCTGGCAGGTCTTTTCTACCTGCTGAAGGCACCCAATGTATCCTTTACCATGGGCGCCATGCCCGGCATTAAGGCTTTTACCGCTGCCGTTATCGGTGGTATCGGCTCTATTCCCGGTGCTATGCTCGGCGGTATCTTGCTGGGCGTAGTGGAGAGTATCTCCTATAAGATCGCAGCGATCGCACCTTACACAGATGCTATCGAATTTTCGATTCTGATCGTGATCTTGTTGGTCAGACCTACCGGCTTCCTTGGTAAGAAACGGAGGGAAAAGGTATGAAACTTCCTAAAATCAGAATCAATCATTACATCAACTATGCGGTCATCGGTCTGCTCCTGCTGGTGCTGGGCGGCATGTCCCTGATGGGCATTAAGTTCGATAACTCCCTGCTGTTCTTGCTGGAAAAGATCGCCATCGGTATCATTTTGGCAGTGTCATTGTCTCTGGTGGTGGGTTTCCTCGGAGAGCTTTCTCTGGGTCACGCAGGCTTTATGTGCGTGGGCGCCTATCTGGGCGGCAAAGTTTCTGCGCTTCTTGTGCCTGCACTGGGCAATGGTGTTCTGGCGCTGGTGATCTCCCTTTTGGTCGGCTGCGCTGCTGCCGCTGTCTGCGGTATCATTGTGGGTATTCCTGCGCTGAGACTGCGGGGTGACTACCTCGCCATCGTCACTTTGGCATTTGGTGAGATCGTCAAATCCCTGTTCCGCAATACCTCTTATGAATCCTTCGGCGGTACACTGGGCCTGGATACTCCCCGTTTTGACAAGAAGTATCTGTTTATCATTGCTTTCGTGTTGGTGCTGTTCACCTTGATGGTGGTACAGAATTATATTCGCTCCAAACACGGTAGAGCGGTGACGGCGATCCGGGACAACGAAATCGCTGCCCGGGCGACCGGTATCAATGTGACCAAGTATAAGCTGCTGACCTTTACCCTGTCTGCCGCACTTGCGGGTATGGCAGGTGTGTTGTACAGCTACACTAACTATACGGTGCAAAGCGCACAGTTTGGTTACAACTATTCCATCGAGATGCTGGTGATGGTGGTTTTGGGCGGTATGGGCAATATCAACGGTTCCATCATTGCCGCAGCGCTGATCACCTGGCTGAACACCTGGCTTCCCACGAAGCTCACCGGCGATTTGGCAGTGTTGCAGAATCTGCTGTATGCACTGGTGCTGATCGTGATCGTGATCTACAACAACGCTCCCAAGCTCAAGGGATTCCGGGATAAGTATAATCTGGGCGCACTTCTGAATAAATTCAAAAAGCACGATGCCGGTCACATTACCGATGACAAGGCGAAGTGGGATGTTGTGCCTACCAAGATCAGTATGGATGAAGTGCTATCTGTGGACTTTACTCCTCAGAATCTTGGCCCCGACAAAAAAGGAGGGGATAAGTAATGTCTGAATATATGCTTGAAACCAAGAATCTTGGTATTTCTTTCGGCGGATTGAAGGCAGCGCAGGATGTGAACATCCGCATCAAAAAGAATCAGCTGTACGGGCTGATCGGACCCAACGGTGCCGGTAAGACGACCATCTTCAACCTGCTGACCTGTATTTATAAGCCCACCACCGGTACCTTCTACCTGGACGGCGAGGAGATCAAGGGTGTCACCCCGGATAAGATCAACCAAAAGGGCATTGCCCGGACCTTCCAGAACATCCGTCTTTTTAACAATATGACGGTGGTTCGCAATGTTATGGTGGGTCTGCACAATCTCCCGGAGTACAAATGCACAGCCTTTGAATCCTTATTCCGTCTGCCCCGCCATTTTAAGGTTGAGCGCCAAATGCGGGAAAAGGCTAAGGAACTGCTCCGCATCTTCGGACTTGAGGAGGAGCGGAATAATCTTGCCTGCAACCTGCCTTACGGCAAACAGCGGAAGTTGGAGATCGCAAGAGCTTTGGCTACCAATCCCAAGATCCTGCTGCTGGATGAGCCGGCGGCGGGTATGAACCCCAACGAAACCGAGGATCTGGCGCAAACCATTCGCTTTATCCGTGACCATTTTGATATGACCATCCTGCTGATCGAGCACGATATGCGGTTCGTTTCCGAGCTGTGTGACGAACTGACGGTTCTCAGCTTCGGCACTGTGCTGGCGCAGGGCGACACCAAATCTGTGCTGCAGGATCCCGAGGTCATCAAAGCCTACATCGGAGGATAACACTATGGCATTGTTGGAAGTTAATAATTTGGAAGTGTACTACGGTGTTATCTGCGCGCTGAAGGGCATCAGCTTTCATGTCAATGAGGGCGAGATCGTATCATTGATCGGTGCAAACGGCGCCGGCAAGACCACGATGATGCAGAGTGTTGTTGGCATCATTCCCAAGCGCAGCGGCAATGTGATCTTTGACGGACAGGATATCACCAAGACCCCCTGTCATAAGATCGTAAAGCTGGGTATGACCCAGGTTCCGGAGGGTCGCCGGATCTTCCAGGAGCTGACTGTCTACGAAAACCTGATGATGGGCGCTTACACAATGAAGGATCAGCAGGAATTCAAAACAGAGCTGGACAAGATCTATGACCTGTTTCCCCGGTTGGCAGAGCGCCGCAAGCAGATCGCCGGCACCCTTTCCGGCGGTGAGCAGCAGATGCTGGCTATGTCCCGGGCGCTTATGAGTAAGCCGAAGCTTTTGATGCTGGATGAGCCCTCTATGGGTCTGGCGCCCATTTTGGTTGACCAGATCTTCTCTATTATCAAGGAGCTGCATGCAGCCGGCACCACCATTCTGCTGGTGGAGCAGAACGCCAGTAAGGCGCTGGAGATCTCCGATCGCGCTTATGTTCTGGAAACCGGTAATATCACCCTCAGCGGTACCGGCAATGAGCTGATGAACAGTCCTGATGTACAAAAGGCCTACTTAGGCGGATAATCGAACACCCCTTGCATAGGATGTATGCAGGGGGTGTTTTTATGTGCCGACGCAATCAGCTTTTGGGATGTGTACTTTTGGCATTCGGTGTGGGGGTGCTGGTGGGAACATGGTTGGAAAGCGGACTTTTTTGCCACCTTTTCGGACTTTTGGCAATATTCTGCGGTGTTGCGGTATGCGGCAGAAAATAATGGGCATAAACTTGTCCTGACAGGAATATGCTTTGGTATCAGAAGTTCCATAAGGAGTGATTTGCGTGGAAATCCAGTTTGACAGTATTCCCGTAGCATATCTGCAGAAGCTGACCTGCCAGCTTCGCAGTCAGGAGCAAACCTTGGAGGTACGGCTTCCCGATGGAATGCCGGATGTGGGACAGGTTTTGGGCGCTTGGGGGCAGGTGATCGTCCGCGGTAAGGAATGGAACGGGGATGATATGGCAGTCTCCTGCGGTGTGATGGTATGGGTACTCTACACCCCGGAGGAGTCGGAGGATGTACACAGTGTGGAGGCTTGGCTGCCCTTTTCTATGAAATGGGATTTGCCGGATACCCGTCGTGACGGTAAGATACTGGTGTCGAGCCTGTTAAAGAGTGTGGATGCCCGGGTCACCTCGGCAAGAAAGCTGCTGGTGCGGGCGACGCTGGAAGCATTGGGTGAGGCATGGTTGCCTGCCCAAGCGCAGGTGTTTGTGCCGGGAGAATTGCCGGCAGATGTGCAGCTGCTCACAGAAACATATCCTGTGGAACTTCCCCGGGAAACAGGCGAGAAGGCATTCCTGCTGGAAGAACAGTTAAGTCTTCCTGCGAACTGTCCCAAAGCAGGGAAACTACTGTATTACTGCCTGCAACCGGAGATCCTCGATCAAAAGGTAATGGCGGGGAAGGTGGTATTCCGGGGCAACGGTAATTTGCACCTGCTCTATCGGGCGGAAGACTGCAGACTCTGCACGGCAGATTTTGACCTGCCATTTTCCCAATATGCCGATCTGGAAGGGGAGTACGACGGGGAGAGTGCCGTGTCGGTGCAGATTTGTGTGACCAGCCTGGATCTGGAGCTGGATGAAAACGGGGAACTGCAACTCAAAGCAGGTATTTTAGGGCAGTATTTGATGTGGGATCGAACAATGGTAACGGTGACTGAGGATGCTTACAGTCCTCAAAGACCGGTATCGCTGGTGACAGAACAGCTGTTGCTCCCGGCAATGCTGGATCGACGGGAGCAAAGCATCCCAGTGCGGCAGACCCAGCAGACCGATATCCGGCAGATGGTGGATATTGCGTTTTATCCTGCATATGGCAGCAGCGAGCATACCGATTCCGGTATGTCTTTTACAGTACCCGGTCAGTTTCAAATGCTCTATTATGCGCCTGAAGGGGATCTTTGCAGCAGTATGATCCCGTGGGAAGGGGAGTGGCAGTTGCCTGCTGACAGGACCTGCAGCGTGGACAGCCGGGTATTTCCAATGGGCAGACCGCAGGCAATACCGGGAGCGGGTGTCGTGACTTTGCAGGCAGAACTGGGTGCCGATGCCGTGACCACCTGCAGACAGGGTATGACAATGATCACCGGTCTTGATGTGGGTGAGACGGAAAAACCGGATCCCAACCGCCCGGGATTGATCCTTTGCAGAAAAGGAAACAGGCGGCTGTGGGATGTGGCGAAGCAGACCGGTACCACGGTAGAACGGATCCTGCAGGCAAACCGCTTGGAGGCAGAACCGGATGCGGATCAGATCTTGCTGATACCGGTTTCATAAAAAGGAAACCCGCCGCTGTGTGGGAGATGCACAGCGGCGGTCGGCGGTTGTCGCATTCGGGGAGAATGTCCGCCTGTTAACAGATTACCCATAAGACCATTGGGATACAAGGGAAACCTGTCGAAGGCTTCATATTTTGTTAACAGAAAATGTTGTTGATTTCTGTTTGCAGGTGATGTAAAATACAGAAAAAAGACAGGAGATCGCCTATGAATAAGTTATTCGATCTGAATAGCCCCTTGATGCAAGCTCTGTCGCGGATGACAGACCTGGTGTTTTTGAGTTTTTTGTGGTTTTTATGCTGTCTGCCGGTGATCACCATCGGCCCTGCCTCTGCGGCAATGTGCTTTGTGGCAATGAAGTTGGCAAAGAAGGAAGAAATCAAGGTGGGACAAACCTTCTTCCAGTCCTTTAAGGTGAATTTTAAGCAAGGTATCATTCTGAATCTGATTTTCTTGGTTGTCGGTGCAGTGCTGGCGTTTGATGTTCTTTATTTCGGTCTCAATGAGCTGGATGCCAGTACCGGTGCGACCCTGATGCAAGGTGGCTTTTTTGCGTTGGGTATTTGGTTTTTGTGCATTATGTTCTACGCGTATCCCTTGCAGGCGCAGTTTTATAACCCCATCCGCATTACGCTGAAGAATGCGGCGGTGCTGTCTATGCAGAAACCCATCAACACAGTGATCGTGTTTTTGCTGAATGTATTCCCGTTTGTTTTCATCTATGTTACCGTGAAACTCACATCTTCTCTGGAGTTGTTTTACAGAACGGTGCCCCTTTGGGTGCTGTTTGCGCCGGGCGCACTGGCATACCTGTGCGGAAAACGGTTTGCAAAACTGTTTGACCCCTATCTGAATCCCAAAAAAGAGGAAGAACAGCCGGAAGAAACAGAAGAATAAGAAGTCGCGTGTCCTTGCTGGTACATCCTGCAAGGACACGCTTTTTTGAAAATTTCTTGTAATTTCACAGCCGCTGTGCTACAATATACAGGTACCTTACTAATAAGTTCGGGAGGTCATAATATGGAATTGGAGCATACCATTATGCGCCGGGTGATGCGCATCGCATCCCAGTCCCGCCGCAAGCGGTCTGCGATGCCGACCGGAGAGCGGCATAAATGCCGGGGCTTTGGTCATATTCTGGATCTGTTGTCCGGAAATGACGGTTTAAGCCAGCAACAGATCGCAGATGCACTGGACATTCGCCCTCAATCCGCCTCGGAGGCAATCGCCAATATGGAGCAGGCGGGTCTTGTGCGCAGAGAGGCAAATACCCAGGACAGACGCAGCACCCTGATCTATATTACCCCGGAAGGGAAGCAGCGACAGGCGGAACTGCTGTACGAGCGCATCCGCAATGCCAAACGGGTGCTGTCCCCACTGAATGAAGAAGAGAAAAGAACGCTGCTGGCGCTGTTGGAAAAGGTAACCGACGCGCTGCAGGAAACAAAGGAGGAACACTAAATGGCTATGCCCCCTATGGGCGGAAGAATGCCCCCCAACTATCAGCGTCCCAAGCCGCCGAAATCCGTAAAAGATGTACCCCGCTATCTCAAAGAGGTCTTTGGTGGCTTTTTTAAACGGTTTTTCTATATTCTGAAGCTGGTGTGGAATACCGGTCACTGGATTCCCATACTGCTGGCTTTCGTAGCTCTGTTTAAAGGTGTGACCCCGGTGATCGGTTCGCTGATCTCCCAACGGATTCTCAACGGTCTGCAGGAAGTGATCCAGTTGGGTCCCCAGCCGGAAAATGCTTTTTGGACCTCGGGGATACTATATCTTCTGATCGCGTTGATCGTGTATCGCCTTTTGATTTTGGTTGTAAACAATATCAGCAATGCCTTGAACCGGATCGCCGGCGAAAAGGTGGTAAAGGAAGTCAAAGAGCAGATCATGACCAAATCCAAGGAGATCGACCTTGCGTCCTTTGACAATGCCGCCTTCTATGAAAAAATGGAAAACGCGGAACGAGAGGCAGGGCACAGACCGCTACATATCCTTACGCAAACCTTGGGTATCATCAGCTCCGTGATCGAGCTGATCAGCTTTATGGCGGTGCTGCTTTCTGCACCCGGTCTGTCTTGGATCACCTTTATTGTGATCGGTGTATCCATTCCTTCTGCTATCATCAACTTTATCTACCGCAGAAAGAACTTCCGTTATATGCGCTTCAGCTCCAAGGAGCGCCGTCAGATGAATTATTTCTCCGGTGTTTTGGTGGATAAGGATTTGGTAAAAGAGGTTCGTCTGTATGATCTGGCAGACACCTTTATCGGTCGGTATTTTACTGCGTTCAAAACCTACTATAAGGGTTTGCGGAAGTTGATTTTGACAGAGGGCGCCTGGCAGGTGTTTTTCTCTGTGATCACCGGACTGACCAATCTGGTCTTTTATATTATGATCGCAAAGCGGGTATTCACCGGTGAATTCCAAATCGGTGATTATACCCTTTACACCGGCGCCATCGCATCGGTTGCAACCTGTATCAGCACCCTGATCGCCTCCACCGGCTCTATCTATGAGGGCACGCTGTTCATCGATAATCTCATTGCCTTTATGGATGAAAGGCAGACCATCATCCCCAGCATACAGCCTGCGGAAACCGTTGCACACGGGTCGGAACATACCATCGAATTTGTGGATGTGAGCTTCCGGTATCCGGGCACCAAAAAGGATGTTCTGAAGAATATCAGCTTTACCATACAGCCCGGTGAAACACTGGCGCTGGTAGGTCTCAACGGCGCCGGCAAGACGACCCTTATCAAGCTTTTGACCCGTCTGTACGATCCTACCGCCGGCAAGATTTTGCTGGATGGCAAGGATTTGAAAACCTACGATATCAAGAGCCTGTATCAGACTTTTGGCATCATTTTCCAGGACTTCGGTAAATACGCTTTAAGTGTGAAGGAAAATATCCGGTTGGGAGATATTCACAAGGAAGAGTCTATGGAACTGGTGGAGTATGCCGCCCGGCAGAGTACCGCCGGTGAGTATATCGAAAAACTGCCCAACGGCTACGAGACCCCTTTGATGCGTATCTTCGAGCAGAACGGTTTGGAACTGTCCATCGGTCAGTGGCAAAAGCTGGCCATCGCCAGAGCCTTCTATGCCGATTCCGATATTATGATCCTGGACGAGCCTACTGCGTCCCTTGACCCCATTGCGGAGCAGGAGATTTTTAACCAGTTTGACAGACTGCGGAATAACAAGACTACCGTGTTCGTCTCCCACCGCTTGTCCAGTGCAACCGTTGCCGATCAGATTCTTGTAATCGAAAACGGCAATCTGATCGAAAAGGGAAGCCACCGGGAACTGATGGAACAGAAGGGCAAGTATTTTGATCTGTTTACCACCCAGTCCAAGCGGTATGTGTCGGAGGAGCCTGCCTAGCAACCGCTCCGCCGTCCGTCCCACGGATTTTCGGGAAAGTTGCCCGGCGCTGACAATTAAAGAAACAATTTGTAACCTATTTTGTGCAATATCACGGAAAATATTGTCGGCTTATTTGGAAAAAATGTTGTTAAAATAAAAAAAAGTAAAGATAGTGACCTTGTAAAATTTGCGTTTATACTGTATAATCTACATGTTAAACTGGGTCAAACTGTGGAGGTATATTCAAAACGACCAAAACAGGGCAAAAAACCGCAAATCAACAGCCGAAACGCACAAAAGAGGTGAAACCGTGTTCAAGCTTGTAATCGTGGAAGACGAGGACAATATCAGACACTCTCTGGAGTGCTATATTCCATGGGAACAACTTGGCTTCCAGGTGGTTGATACCTTTAGTGACGGTTCGGATGCCTTGGCGTATTTGAAAGAGAATCCCTGTGATGTTGTTTTGACCGATCTGTTGATGAGCCGTATGAGCGGACTGGAGTTGATTCGTCGGCTTTACGGGATCCACCCGCAGATCAAGGTGGTCATCCTCAGTGGACACAGTGACTTTGCCTTTGCCCAGCAGGCGATCCAATACAAGGTAGCGCACTATCTTGTCAAGCCTGTGGATGAGGACGAGCTGATCAGCGTGTTCAAAGGCCTGAAGGAACAGCTGGAGGAACAGCAGGAAATGCTGGTCACCGCTGAGTCTGAGACCCGGGATCTGAAGCAGATGCTGCAAAAAAGCTTCCTGCGGGATCTTCTGTCCGGCCATGTGGATTCGGAAAACGAACTGAATGTTTACCTGAAGCTGTTGGGTCAGGAAGACATCGCAAAATGTCCCTTGGTAGCCTTTGAATTGCGGGCGATGCATTCGGAACCTAAGGAAACGGATGACAATACCGCAGACACTACCCCGGAAGATATTTTGGTCCAGCAGCTCTCCGTTGCCGATGACCTCTGCCATACATATCTGCTGGAAGGCAGACACGGTCATTGGCGTGTGATCTTCATCGGCTTGCCTGCGTGTGACAGTGCCGACCTGCGTAAGCACGGCAATCAGAAAATGCAAGCGCTGACCGAAGAGCTCAACCGCTGCATACCCCGGGAGTTTTTGTTCCATGTGACTCACAGCGCACCGCAGCTTGCCGAACTGCTGACACAGACCGGCGAGACTGCAGCCGCAGAGTCCCAGCAGGTGGATGACACTTTGTGCGAAGCCATTGTGGCAGAGTACAAGCTGCTGATCGTGGAGTTGGACTTGGGCAGCCGGGAAACCCTGCTTCACCTTTTGGGCGGAATGCTTTATAAGCTCAAGGATATCCCCTTGGAGGATGTGCAGTTCATTCTTAAAAACCTCTACTCCGTGGTTGAGCTGGACTATAAGAAACGCAAGATCAATGTCTGGGATATCACAGATGGCAAATTCAACTTCAACCATTTATATCGCTGCAAGGATATGGAAGAGATCACTGCCTGCCTGAAGGAGGATTTCTGCATTCTGTGCGATGGGTTGAAAAACAGAAAGCCCAGCAGTGAGCACGGTGTTGTGGGGCGGTTGGTCCAATACCTCAACGAACATCTGGAGGAAGACATAGGACACAATGTGATTGCAGCCAAGTACCGGATCCACCCGGGCTACTTAAGCCGCCTGTTCAAGCAGGAGATGGGGGAGACCCTGTCGGAATATCTGCTGCGGGTCCGCATTGAAAAGGCTGCCCAGCTGCTGAAGGAAGGCAACTATAAGATCGGCGAGATCGCCGGCATGGTGGGTTACAGCGCATCGTCCTATTTTTCCATTATGTTTAAAAAGTACACCGGCTATTCCCCCCGGGAATACACCCAGAGGATATCGCTGTGATGGACGAAAAAAAGACAGCTTGGCCTTACATCAAAGGTTATAAATTCAATAGCCTTTTACTGAAGACTTTTACTTATGTGTTCATTCTGGTGACAGTGCCGCTGCTGCTGGTGCTGAGCCTGAACTACAATAAATTCACCGACGTGGTCAACAACCGCGTGATGGATATGAATGAGAGCTTGCTGCAGAAAAACGCAGCGGTGACCGACAACATCATGGTGGGTTTGCTGGAGAGCTGTAATAAGATCTCCCAGCTTGGTTCTGTAATGCGTATCGTGGAAACTCCGGTAACGGATGAAAACTACGATACAAAGGTGGAAAACACCATTGCAGAGGTAAAAAATCACACAATGTCCAACAATATGATCCTGTCAGCGCTTATCTACTCGGATGTCAACGGTATGTTGATCAATGATGTAGGCGCCTTCCGGGCGAGTCAGATGACAGAGATCGGCAAATGGTATGAGCTGCACCAAAGGAGTCCTTTGGTGGTGCCGTACATTTTGGTAAACAACGCAAACAGCATTTTTGTCTGCCAGCCGATCTGGTCGGCGAGGGGACAGCGAGTAGGCGTGTTTGTGCTGGAGATGGAGCTGCAAAAGATTCGCGGCGTTTTGGAAAGTCAGGAAGCTTCCCGTCAGGGTCTGTTCTTTGTAATGGATGTCAGCGGACAGATCATATATTGCAGTGATCGCAGCTTTTCCAAATGGGACGTGACGCAGGTCCAGGAATACCAGACGGATATCGTCGCAGTCAGGGCAGGGGAGTCCAATTTGGTGACCGGCCACGGAAAACGGGTGATCTCCGTTGCGGAATCTAATCACAAAAGCTGGAAATATGCTTTTGTCACAGAGCTGCCGGATTACAAGGAAGAGATGAATGTGGTTCGTACATTCCTGATCTCCTCTGTGACCATTGGTATTCTGTCCAGTCTTGTGGTGGCATATCTGATTACGCTTTTTATGTATCGTCCTATGCGGAAGATTATGAGTGTGATTCAGAATCCGCAACTGCACTGGAACGAGAAAGAAGCAACCAAACAGTCTAATGAGATGCTGTTTATCACCAGTAATATTCTGGCTGACAGCGATCCGGATGCAGATATATCCGAGGAGGTCGGCGACCGCGTCCGTTCTTTGCGGCAGGCGCAGTTCCGGGCCCTCCAGTTCCAGATTGACCCACATTTCCTTTACAACACATTGGAAACCATCAAATGGAATGCGGTTGCGGAGATGGGTCTTGGCAACAAAACCAGCAAAATGCTGACCAAGGTTGCCCGGCTGTACCGGTTAGGTCTGGAGAATGACGATGTGATCGTCCCTCTGAAAGAAGAGCTTGAATTTTTGAAGCTATATATTGAAATCGTACGGATCCGCTTCGGTGAGTCCATACAGTTTCATTGGAATATAGATGAATCCCTGTATGAATGCAATATTATCAAGATGTGTCTGCAGCCCATTGTGGAAAATGCCATTCAGCACGGTCTGCGCCCCAAGAACTATCTTGGTAATATCACGATTTCTGCCTGGTACGAGGATGAATGTCTGTACATCTCGGTTGATGATGACGGACAGAATATGAGTCCTGCAGAAATGAAAAAGCTCAATGAAAAACTGAAGACAGGCTCCGGCTTTGAAGAAAGCAAAGTGGGTCTGCGGAATGTCAATGAGCGAATCAAGTTGATTTATGGAAAGAAATACGGCGTGAGCATAAGCAATACGGTGCCGCAGGAGCAGATGCCTGCCGATGCCGGTGCCGGTGTTCGTGTTGTGCTTAGCTTTCCGTGCAGAAATATTAATAGGAGTGAGGAAACGAAATGATGCAGAAGATGAGAAGATGGATCGTAGTATTGCTGGTGATCAGCTTGCTTGGTTCTGCTGTGGGCATGCCTGCCTTAGCTGCGGGTACCGGCTCACAGGATGGCGACTGGACCTATGACCAGGATGCCCAGGGCGAGGTGTATACCTATTATTACTACAGTGAAGATCACAAGAACGCGATCAGTCCTAAGCACGAAATTGCTGTGGATCTGACCCAGTTCCAGCTGACCGAGTCTGAGTTTACCGATGAACTCTCCGGCACCAAGATCTGCGACAAGTACGAGGGTGTTGCGGAATCCGAAAACACTATGTACATTGGCGCAAAGGGTGAAAAGATTACCTTCACGGTGGATGTCCCCGAGACCGGTCTGTATGCGCTGGAGATGAACTACTATCCTCTGGATGTCAGCAGCACCCAGTATCTGTTCGGTCTGATGATCGACGGTGAGACTCCTTTTGTTGAGGCAAACAGCTGTGTCCTCAGCCGTGTTTGGCAGAATGACCCCATCACCACCGATGAGTTTGGCGACGATCTGCGTCCCCAGTCTCACCAGGCTCCGGAGTGGCGCACCCAGTACCTGAGCGATCAGAACGGTGTCTACGGCACCCTGAAGTTCTATCTGGAGCAGGGTCAGCGTCAGATTACCATCTGCTTCGATGGCACCCCCGCACTGTTGAAGGCAATGACCTTCAAGCAGGAGCCTTTCCAGATGTCCTATCAGGACTACTTCTCTCTGAATCAGCAGAAGGGTTATCAGAATACTGTCGGACAGCTGAAGCTGTTCCAGGCTGAGAATTACTACCGGCAGTCCAGCGCTATGCTGTGGCCCGATGCCGACAAGAGCAGTTCCCTGACCCAACCTTTCTCCTATAAGAATATTAAAATGAATTACGGCGGCGGCAGCCAGTGGAAGCAGCCCGGTCATTGGATTACATGGGAATTGGATGTTCCGGAAAGCGGTTTCTATTACATAGGCTGCAAGTACAGACAGGGCTATCTGGATGGCTTGTTCAGCTCCCGTAAGGTCTACATAGACGGTGAAGTTCCTTTTGAGGAGCTAAACGCAGTACGGTTTGACTACTCCGGCTCCTGGAAAAATATGCTGCTGGGTGATGAAAACGGTGCCTACAAAATCTATCTGGAAGAGGGCAAGCGTTATATCACCATGGAAAATGTGATCGGCGATATGTCTGATACCATGGGTGTTCTGCAGACGGTTATCAACAACCTCAATGAGTTGTACCTGTCTATCGTTATGATCACCAGTAGTTCTCCTGACCCCTACCGTGACTACTATCTGGACAAGCAGCTGCCCAACCTGTCCACAGATTTCCGTGCCAATGCAAAGCTGTTGTTTGAGGAAGCTGCCCGTATTGAGCAGATCGTGGGCAAGAAGGGCGCAGAAAACGCTTATTTCGAAGATGTGGCCTACAATCTGGAGAGCTATGCCGACAATATCGTGGATCTGACCTTAAAGGACAGAATCACCAACTTTAAGAACGATATCAACGGTTTGAGCGCCAAGCTGACTGCTTATCAGGAGCAGGCGCTGGATTTTGACTATATCGCACTGGTTTCCCCTGACGATGAAAGTGTAAAAATGCCCAAGACTGAGATGAACTTCTTCCAGTGGTTCGGTTATCAGATCAGAAGCTTCTTTGCTTCCTTCGCTGCAAATCGGGATGAGAAGGAAGATGTGAAGAGCATTCGTGTTTGGGTCAGCACAGGTATTGACCAGTACGAGATCCTGAAGAACATCATTACCGATGAATTCACTCCCAAGTACGGTATCGAAGTCAACCTGGAATTGGCGGAGGGTTCTCTGATCAATGCCCTTGCTGCCGGTACCGGTCCGGATGTTATGCTGGGTCAGAGCTCTGAGACGGTCGTGAACCTGGCGCTGCGTGGCGCGGTTGTGGACCTGTCCCAGTTTGACGGTTACTATGATATTCTGAGCCAGTATGTGAAAGGCTCTGAAATTCCCTTTATGCTGGAAGGCAGATACTACGGTATGCCCACCACCACCGGTTGTTCCGTTATGTTCGTCAGAACTGACATCTTTGAGAACATGGGTCTTGAGATTCCTCAGACTTGGGACGATATGTACGATGTGGCACAGGTGCTGCAGCGGTACAACATGACCCTTGGTTCTTCTGCTTCCTTCGCGAACCTGCTGTATCAGAAGGGCGGCAGATACTTCAACGATGAGATGACAGAGGTTTGCTTCGATGAAGAAGTGGCTGTGGAAGCGCTGATCCAGCACGCTGAGTTCTTCACCAAGTACGGTTTCCCCGTTTCCTATGACTTTGCTAACCGTTTCAGAACCGGTGAAATGCCCATCGCAATCGCGGACTACACCCAGTACACTTCTTTGAAGTACACAGCACCTGAAATCAGTGGCCTGTGGGAGATGTACCCCATCCCCGGCACCCTGAAGGAAGACGGCACTATCGACCATACCCAGATGGACCAGACCGGTGTCGGTGCCATTATGCTGAAGGATGCCAAGGACTATGATGCAGCATGGACACTCATCAAGTGGTGGTCCGAGGCGGAAACTCAGACCAGATACGCAAACGACGTGGAAGCTGCGCTGGGCATCTCCGCAAGACACCCTACCGCAAACCTGGTTACCCTGAAAAACTTGGGCTGGACCACCAAGGAACGCGAGACCCTGGAGGAGCAGTTCGAATGGCTGAAGTTTATCCCCATCGTCCCGGGTAACTACTACGTTACCAGAGGTATCAACAACTCCATCCGTGGTGTTATCGACCACGGTGAGAATGCCCGTGAAATTCTTACTGAGTGGACAATCAAGATCAACTCTGAGATCGAAAGAAAGAGAAACGAGTTCTATCTGAACAACTAAACTATTTGAAGGGATGAAAAAGATGCATCGTACAAAGAAGCCGAGTCGGCTGACAACTTCTTTCAAACGCATGTATGCAGAGCGTTCCAGCTACGCGATGATCGCTCCGTTTATGATCGCGTTTATTATCTTCACGGTGCTGCCTGTTATTGCCGCTATAGCCCTTAGCTTTACAGACTTTAACATGCTGCAGACCCCCAACTGGGTTGGTTTTGATAACTATCAAACACTGTTTCTAAACGATGATGTGTTTATCATCGCTGTTAAGAATACCTTGATCATTGCTTTGATCACCGGCCCTCTGGGCTACATCGCTTGCTTTATTTTTGCATGGTTCATTAACGAATTGCCCAACAAAGTCCGGGCAGTTATGACCGTTATCTTCTATGCGCCGTCCATTTCCGGCGGTGTGTACACCATCTGGACTTTCATCCTCAGCGGTGACCGTTATGGTGTGGTAAACGGTATTTTGATGAAAATGGGCATCTTGGATGCCCCCATCCTGTGGCTGAACGATACCGACTATATGCTGGTCTGCTGTGTCATCGTGCAGCTGTGGTTGAGCTTGGGTACCAGCTTCCTGTCCTTCTTGGCAGGCTTTAAGACGGTGGATACCACACTGTACGAAGCTGGCGCTATCGATGGTGTCCATAACAGATTCCAGGAGATTTGGTTCCTGACTCTGCCCCAGATGAAGCCGCAGCTTCTGTTCGGTGCGGTTATGCAGATCTCCAGCTCCTTCGCAGTTGGCGATGTTATGGCAAACCTCTGCGGTAACCCCTCGACAGACTATGCAACGCATACCGTTATCAACCACATTTCCGACTACGGCGGTGTTCGTTATGAGCTGGGTTATGCCTGTGCAATCAGTACGGTTCTGCTGATGGTTATGTTGATGGTCAACAAGGTCATCAACAAAGTCCTGGTGGAAGAATAGGAGAGAGATTATGAAGATATTTCGTTTACACAAACAATTGAATCGCTCTCATTTCGGAAACTTTTCCGTTTTCTTCATGCTGGTTTGCGTAGGTATCTTTATGGGCCTGCCGCTGTATTATAACGTAATTCAGTCCTTCAAGCCTGTTGAAGAGCGATTCATTTTCCCGCCCCGTTTTTACGTGGTAAACCCCACCGGCAGCAACTATACCCAGTTGTTCCAGCTGGTTTCCGACCTGACCGTTCCGTTCAGCCGTTACCTGTTTAACTCCGTGCTTGTCAGTATTGCAAGTACGGGTGTGGGTGTGATGATCGGCGCAATGGCCGCGTATCCCTTCGCAAAGAAAAAGTTCCCCGGCAAGGATCTGCTGTGGAAGCTGATTATGCTGACCCTGCTGTTCTCCGGCGGTGTTACCGCTCTGCCCGCTTATATCATTAAAGCAAAGCTGGGATTGATCAATACATATTGGGTTCTGATCCTGCCCAGCTTGGCATCCACACTGCACATGTTCCTGCTGCGTCAGTTTATGCTGCAGATTCCGGATGTTTTGATGGATGCTGCAAAGATTGATGGCGCCAATGATATCATTATCTTTAGACATGTGGTTTTGCCTAATGTCAAGCCCGCATGGATGACTGTTATGGTGCTTTCCTTCACCAGCATCTGGAACTCCGGTTCTGCCGGCGTTATCTTCAAAGAGGAACTCAAGCTCCTGCCCACTGCATTGAGCCAGATCAGTGCCGGCGGTATCTCCCGTTCCGGTGCAGCAGCAGCAGCCGGCGTGCTTCTGATGATTCCTCCGATTATTTCCTTTATCTTTACCCAGAGTAAGATGCTGCAGACGATGGCACATTCCGGCATTAAGGATTAAGCCACCGCAACGACATTGAAGTGAGGTGTGTACATGAGAAAAACAATAGCATGTCTGTTGGCTTTGGTGCTTGTGCTGACTTCCTCCGGAATGGCAGCATTTGCCGCACAGCCTGACAGAACCTATACCTATGAAGAAGATACTCCGGTGCCATCTACAAACGCATATCAGGTTATGACCGTCGTGGACGAGGCCGTTATGGGCACTACGCCGATGAAGGATGCCCGTGATATTTATGTAGATAATGACGATCAGGTATTCGTCTTGGATTCCGGTAACAGCAGAGTTTTGATTCTGGACAAGAGTTATCGCTGCGTGAAGGAATTAAAGGAGTTTAAGTACGGTGAAGAGACACTGACTTTGGCTGCCGGCGCAGAAGGTGTTTTCTACCGTGAAGAAAAGCAACTGTTATACATTGCCGATACCGAAAATAATCGGATCCTGGTAACCGACCTGGAGGGCAATGTCGATAAGGTCTTTGGGAGACCTTTAGACAAGGATGGCATCCTGGATGCCAATCTGCCCTTTAAACCCAAGAAGATTATCGTGGATAATATGGGCATTATGTATGTTACTTCTGCTAACATCAACACCGGTGCACTGCTGATCGACGGCGCAGGCACCTTCCTGGGCTTCTACGGCACCAACAAGCTGAAGGAGACCGCAGCCATGAAGGTTGAGCGTCTTTGGAGAAACATCCTGAAGCAGGCTGTTTCCGCCGAGACCTTCCAGCCTGTTGAATTTAACAACATTTTCTGGTCTGAGGACAGATTTGTCTACACGGTGTCTCCGTTGGTTGAATCCGTTGCGACTTCTGTTTCCAAGCTGAATGCCTTGGGTAAGAACGTATTCCCGCAGGCCATTGACCTGTTCACGCTGAACAAAACAAGAAACATCACTACCATGACTCTGCAGGATATCACTGTGGACAATGAAGGTGCTGTTACCATTATCGACGGTACCTCCGGTCACCTGTTCCAGTATGATGAAGGTTGTAACCTGCTGGCTGTTTTCGGCGGTAAAGGTTACCAGCAGGGCCTGTTCCAGCAGCCGATTTCTTTGGAGTCTGACAGTGATAACCGCCTTTTGGTTCTGGACTCCGGCAAAAACACCATTACCGTTATGGAGAAGACCTTCTATGGCGAAATGATTCGTTCTGCAAACTATCTGTACAACCAGGGTCTTTACTATGAATCCATCCAGCCTTGGGAGGAAGTTATCAGAATGAACGCTAACTATACGCAGGCCTATGTGGGTCTCGGCAAGGCATATATCAGCCTGGGCGAGTACGAGAAGGCTATGGAGTACTTTGAGCTTGGCAAGAACCCTGAGGGTTATGGCGAAGCCAAGGCGCTGCTGCGTGATGAGATCGTTCGTAAAAACTTTGCATTGGTTGCAGCTGTTGTCATTACTGGTATGATTTTGATCCTTGGTTGGGACGGAATTTCCAAAATTACATCCAAGCTGTACTGGCGTCTGAGAAAATAAGGGGTGAATGACTATGAAAAAACGTACCGGTTTTGATACAATGAGCCCCTATCTGTACCCTTTTTACATTATGAGACATCCCAGAGATGGATTTCTCGAATTAAAAGCGAACAAAAAGGGTTCTATGTCTGTGGTGCTTATTAGTGTGGCACTGTGGCTGTTCGTTGAGCTTTTCTACCGTACAGCTACCGGATTCGACATGAATCAGTTTAAGACGGAAGATCTGAGCTTACTGCGTACGGCAATGGTTACCATTGCGATGTTCGTTATGGTTTGCTTGTCCAACTGGTGTATCTGTACACTGATGGACGGTAAGGGCAAATTAAAGGATATCTGCGTAGTGGGTGCGAATGCTCTGGTTCCGTACATTATCGTCCGCTTTATCACCACAATGTTCAGTTGGGTGCTGGCTGGTGATGAGCAGGTGTTCCTGACCTACGCCGTGGTCGTATCTGAGATCTGGGGCGCACTGATCGCATTCAGCGGTCTTCAGGAGATTCATGAGTATTCCTTCATTAAGACCATATACGCCATTGGTTTGACGATCGTCTGCCTGATAATCATGTTCTTTATTGTGCTGATGCTGCTGATCCTGTTTGAGCAATTGTATTTCTTTGTTGCAACAGTGGCTTTCGAGCTCAGATACTAAGCATGATCGACAAGGAATGGAGAATAATATGGATATACAAGAACGCTATTGGAAATGGAAGCGCGCCTTTAATAAAAGGAAAGAGCTGATCGGTCGCATCATCAGCATCACACTGATAGTTGCCCTGGTTGTGATCGTAGCGGTTGCTTCCGTAAATATTTTAAAGTCCGACGCAGAAAGAAAAGCGCTTGCTGGTATTGAAAAGGACAAGACTGCCATCAAGGCACAGCGAGTCGATTACGGCGAGCCCGGCTTCAACAAGGTTGCTGAAAACGATAAGCTTATTCTGTCTGCTGATTACACCACCGGCGAGATCAGTGTTACTGAAAAGGCCTCCGGTAAAATCTGGTATTCCAATCCCCAGGATCGGGCGGAAGATACATATGTTACCGAGAGACCCAAGCTGAACGCACAGCTGATTGTGAAATTTGTGAACCTGGATGCCGGTCTTAAGGACATTGATTTCAACAACTACACCCAGAGTATCCAGAAGGGTACAATGAAGCATGAGTTGGTGGAAAACGGCATTAAGTTTAAATTCGGCTTTTTGACAGCAAATGTTTGGATTCCTGTCCAGTACACGCTGACAGAGGACGGCTTCCAGGCTGAAGTTGTTGTCAGTGAGATTGAGGGCATTGGCGGTAACCCCTACATGATCGACACCCTGTCTTTGCTGCCTTATTTCGGCAGTGGCGGATTGAACGATGAAGGTTACCTGTTTGTTCCGGACGGTTCCGGCGCGCTCATCAACTTCAATAACAACAAGCACAAGATGCAGGTCTATAATGCACCTGTCTACGGTGCCAACTCCACGATTGTGAAGGCAAAACAGGAGACTGTGAGAGAGACAATTCACCTTCCTGTTTTTGGTGCCAAGGTCAACGACCATGCATTTATGGGCGTGATTACTTCCGGTGAGGCTTGCAGTACCATTACCGCAGCTACCAGTAAGTACGACAGTGCATACAACCATGTATTTGCCAATGCTGTGCTTAGTGAGTATAGCCTGCAGCAGATGACCAGTGACCACCGGGCAAGCAAGAGCAGCCACTCCATCGATTACAAGGATGATTTGACTGAAGGTGCGAACTACTGCGTCCGTTACTTCTTCCTGGAGGGTGAAAATGCCAACTATACCGGTATGAGTAACTGCTACAGAGATTATCTGATCAAGAATGATCTGTTAAAGGATTCTCCTTTGGCAGACAAGAAGTATATGGTTTTGGACCTGATTGGAGCTGTCAGCATTCAGAAATATGTTTTGGGTGTGAAGCGTCCTGTTGTTACCGCTCTGACTACCTACAACGATGTTACCAATATCGTTAAGGAATTGAAGGCGGAGGGTGTTGAGAATATCATTATCAACTACATCGGCGCTATGGACAGTGGTCTGAACAACAAGATGTACAGCAAGATCTCTGTGGAATCTGCATTGGGAACCAAGAAGGATTTCCAAAACATGGTCAATTATCTGGAGCAGGAGGGAGTGCTTCTGTTCCTGGAGACGAACCCTGTTGATTTGTATGAAAATGGCAACGGTTTCGAAGAGAATAGAGACAGCGTCAAGACCTTCTATGATGCCTACTCCTTCCAGTACAATTATTTTTTGGATACCGATGCAAAGACCAGCACCGCCCGTTGGCACCTGCTGCGTCCGGCGCTGGTGTCTGAACTGGTAGCTGACTTTACAGGTTCTTTTGCAAGCTGGAATGTGAAAAATCTTTCCGTTGAGCGCTTGGGCGAGTCTCTGTACTCTGACTACACTGAGGAGGAGGATAAGAGCATCTCCAGAACCAGTGTAATGGCTCTGTGGAAGAGCACCTTGAAGTCTGCCGATGAGACTGTTGAGCACCTGATGCTCCACGGTGGCAATGCCTATGTTGCTGCTTATGCCGATGTCATCACAGATACAGCTAGCGGTCACAGTAGCTTTGATATGGTAGACCAGAGCATACCCTTCTACCAGTTGACCTTCCAGAACAATACTCTCTTGACTGCAGAAGGCATCAACACTACCGTTGACTACCAGTATGCATTCCTGAAGGCGCTGGAAACCGGTAGCAGCTTGAAGTATAACCTGATCTACAGTAATGTTTCCGATCTGGTTGGTACCGATTATAACACGATGGTTTCCTATTCCTACGACTACTGGAAGGGCCTTGCTAAAGAGCAGTATCTGGAAATGCAAAATGCAGCCGGTCAGTTGGCAGGTAAGGAGATCGTTGCCCACGAGTATCTGACAAATGATGTGACACTGACCCAGTATGAATCTGCTACAGTGGTTGTTAACTACGGTACAGAGGCTTACACCTATCAGGGTTATGAGGTCGCAGCTAAGGGCTACAAGATCATTCCGGGAGGTGCACAATGAAAAACAAGAAAAGACGCACATTGCTGACAGCGGATGATAAAACCGGCCTGTTGTTTGTCCTGCCTTTTATTATTGGCTTTATCTGGCTGTTCTTTAAGCCGCTGTTGGAATCTCTCAACTACACATTCCACAGAGTATCTGCCGGTCCTGACGGTCTGATTCTGGAGCCCATTGGCTTTGAGAACTGGATCTACATGGTGACCAAGGATGCGCCTTTCCTGAAGACCCTCACCAAAATCACATCTTCCATGGCTGTGGAAGTTCTCGTGATTATGTTTATGAGTATCTTCCTTGCGGTTCTGCTGGTGGATAAGTTCCCCGGCCGACTGTTCTTTAGAGTTTGCCTGTTCCTGCCTATGATCTTTGGTGCAGACGCAATCCTGCATACCTTCGGTATGATGGGTGGCTCCGGCGAGCTGACGGGAAAAACCAATGATTTTCTTATGATGACCGGCGAAACCACCGGCTTCATCAAGGAGATTATTTCCAGCTTCGGTATTCTGACGCCGCTGATTGAAAAGTTTACCGTCTACGCGGGCAAACTGTTTAACCTGCTGTGGAATATGGCTCTGCAGATCGTTATCTTCATCATCGGCCTGCAGGCAATTCCCTCCCATCTGTACGAGGTCGCCAAGATGGAGGGCGCTACCCCTTGGGAGACCTTCTGGAAGATCACATTCCCGCTGTTGACCCCCAGTATCCTGTTGTGCTTGATCTACTCGGTTATCGATTACTTCAACACCAGTACAAACTCTGTGGTTATTCTGATCAATAAGGATATGATCAACCGTCTGGACTATGCCTGTGCTATGAGCTGGGCTTACTCGTTGTTGATTTTCGTTATCGTTATCGTTATCAATGTAATTGTGTCCAGAAAAGTTGTTTCTATGGATTAAGAAAGGAGGAAGTTGTATTATGAATCTGAATAATATAAAAGTGAATCATATCACAAAAAACATACTTACTCCTATCGGTAATCTTCTGTATAAGCTGTTCCGCTATGCCCTTCTTTTGGGTGTCAGCTATGTCGCAATTTTCCCCATCATCAAGATGGCATCCTCTGCAATGACTGAGGCGGAAACCTTCTACAACGGCGGCACAAACTTTATTCCTGTTGTAGCAACCTTTGAAAACTTTGTTAACTCCCAAAGATACTTCCCGTTTTTTGATCGGGCAAAGTTGACGGCATTGATTGCGCTGTCCTGCACTGCTTGCTCTGTGGTCGTATGCTCTCTGATCGGTTACGGTTTGGGTCGTTATAAGTTCAAGGGTCGCAACCTGGTGTATGCTTGCGTGCTGTTTACCATCATTATGCCCATCCAGACAGCGCAGCTGCCTCTGGTGTACTACTACCGTTGGTTTGACATCTTCGGTATCGGCCAGATTATTGGTCTGTTTACCGGTGAAGCCTTTACCATCAATATTCTGAACAGTTTGGCCAGATTCATCGTCCCGGCATTGTGTGGCGTAGGTCTTCGGGCAGGTATCTTTATCTTCCTGTTCCAGTCTTTCTTTGCCGGTATGCCCAAGGATCTGGAAGAAGCTGCCAAAATCGACGGCTGCAGCCCCTTCAAGATCTACTGGAAGGTTATGATCCCCAATATCATTCCCGTGGTTGTGACGGTTATTCTGCTGTCTCTGATCTATTATTGGAACGATTCCCTGATCGTGGATATGGCCAAGCTGAATATGGGTACCACTTTGATGCCGCAGGTCGAGAGACTGGTGGAAGACAATGTTGGTAGAAGCGATCTTACCCTTTTGCGCAGACAGGTGGAATTCTACTCCATCCTGCTGACCTCCGTTCTGCCTCTGGTTTTTGTGTTTATCTTCGGCCAGAAGTTCTTTGTGGAGTGTATGGACCGTTCCGGCAGTAAGGGTTAATCCGATAGGGAAGTGGTAAGAATGCTCTGCCTTTTTGTGCAATATGCACTGAAAAATGCGAAAAATAAGGTTATGAGATTTAAGAAAAGTGATAACTTTAATCTTGCTTACTACTTCAGCGTTTGATATAATAAATTTGCACAGGAATGTGTAAAATATAAAGGAAGGAAGTAAATATATGAAGAAACTCTTTGCGTTATTGTTGGCACTGTGCCTGCTGTTCAGCCTGGCTGCCTGCAAGAAGACTCCTGCAGGTAATGATGGCACCGGCACCGGCGCTGCTGCTAACAACAACGAAGAAGATACCGAGTGGACCTATATCCATGTGGAAAACACCGGTAACTTCCAGAAGGAAGAGCTGGTCACCGGTGCTGGTTTGAATGCCGTTAATACCGAGATCCTCAACAACGATGATCTGATCCAGCCCGACAAGTTCGCCGGCAAGAAAATCCAAATCTACGGCTATGACTCTGAGACCTATGAGGATATTGACAATGCTGACTGGCTGTCCTTTATCTGGATGGTTCGTGCTGCTGTTGATGAGTGGGCAACTCTGAACCAGGTCGAAGTTGAGTATGTTGGCGGCTATGACCAGAGCGTCATCCTGTCCGACATCAACGCCGGCGGCAAGCCCGACCTGCTGCTGTACTGCGACAAGTTCCCTCTGCCCGCACTGTCCGGTATCACCAGAGCATTCACTCAGGAAGAGTATGATGAGCTGGCAAAGACCACCGGTAAGTACTACCTGGATATGTTCAACTACAAGGGCGAGTCCTACGGTGTCCAGTCCCCCTGGTCCGGCGGCACCCTGTGCTACTACAACGAGACACAGTTTGAAAAGTATGGCGTTAAGTCCCCCGGTGAGTACTTCATGGAAGACAACTGGAACTGGGATACTTACGAAAAGTGTATCACCGAGATCACAAAGGATGTTGACGGCGACGGCACCATCGACCTTTACGGTTCCGGCACCTCCTTCTTGCTGATCCCCCATTTCTATGTCCGTGAGCTGGGTGCAGACGGCAAGCTGCGCTCCCTGATCCGTGAGTCCGAGGAGTATATGCGCTTCCTGGAGATCTACTACAAGTCCCACACCGAGACCAAGTCCCACGGCGCATACAACACTTGCTACATCGCAACCTCTCCCCGTCCTGCTACCTCCTTCGGCGATGCTGAATGGTACAACTACGCACACCTGTACCGTGAGCTGCAGAATGGCGACATCATTAAGGTTGTTCCCATTCCCAAGTACAAGAACGATGCTCCCAGCTTCTACGGTCACACCACAGTTTACTCCGCCATTATGTCCTCCTGCGACGAACCCGAGGCAACTCTGTCTTTGCTGAACTACACCCTGCGTGTTGGTATGCGTTACATCTCTGACTACTCTCTGGGCCTGTTCAAGTGTAACTACGAGGGCATCCGTGGCGCTTCTAAGTATGCACATGACTGGAAGGAGCGTTTTGCTGAAGAAGTTGCAACCCGTAAGGCTGGCTTCGAAGAGGCAACTGGTTGGGATCAGGAACTGTATCAGAAGATGCAGGATTACGTTCTGAGTGCTGATTATCACCTGATCGCTTACGAATTCCCCGATGCAGACGGCAACGGCGTTTTCAACAACGAGTCCGACAAGATGCCTCCTGCATCCTCCATGCCTATCATTGCAGCGCGTGAGGAAGCTTGGATCCAGATCTACAACGAGAAGTACGCCAAGTAATTTCTCTGAGATTTGATGATCGCAAATCTGTAAAACATAACATTTGCCCCGGCCGCCTTGCGGCCGGGGGTTTTTATAAAGGAAACTTGCTCCCCCCTTCCTCGCCGGCACCGT
>JAZRLE010000076.1:0-2163 GCA_045646665.1 Faecousia sp.
CACCTTGGTAATCCGCTCCTCGGCATCGTACTCGTAGGAGATGGTCCGTCCGTCAGACAGCACGATCTGGCTTACCAGCTGGGTAGTGGGAGAGGAACACAGCTTCGCCTTTTCCTTATGCTTCTCGGTCACATCACCGGCGTGGTAGCTAAATTGCCGGAACATAAAGCCTGTGCCCAGCTGCAGCTCGTCAAAGACCTTTCTGCCGAAGCTGTCGGTTTTACTGTGGCTGGTGACGGTCTTGCCGCCTGCACTGAACTTGACTACCGTATTGTCGTCCGCGGTCTCGTAGTAGATGACCCGCTCTTCGCCCTCGGCAGGCAGGATCCGCTTACGGACCAGTGTGCCCTCGCCGTCATAGACATAGAAAATGGTATTTACCAGGGTCTTTCCGGCCATGATCTTGTCCTCTACAACAGTAATCACACATTCCGCAGCACGGGTAAGTCTGCCCTCTTCGTAAGAATAAGTATAATTGCAGAATTCCAAAATGTCAACGCTGACAGACACATGGACAAATACTTCGGCTTTCAGGAACGAATTGCCACACCAGTCTGGCGACTGGTTCGCAATGACAGCGAGAAATGACACCTATAGAAAAAGGGAGCCGCATCTGCGGCTCCCTAGGGGAATATTTGATTGCAATTAGGGGTTCGCAGAGATTTTTCTTAGGAGACAGGAGAACCGTCCCCTGTGCTATGTGCTATGTTTTCGATTCTACAAAGCTACCGAGAGAAACCTTTTCTGTTAGAATTTAAACAGGATTTTCCTTTTGAAAGAAATCGGCAAAGGGATATTTCTTCCTCCGTGTTCATTATAAGAGTATCCCATTGAATAATCCTTTTTCTGTTACATAGTATTCCGCATAATCTCCCATTTTCAAAAGGTTCTAATTCATCAATCCTATATTGTCTCACGCAGCCAAAGGAATTCCTAAATATTAGAATCTCATTGTTGTACTGAATCCTCCAAACCTTTTGAAGAATCATTATACTCGTAGCTACAATACAAGCACAAATGAATATGATGCAAACTGCCAAATCATCCTTACTCATAACGTTTTCTTCTACTGCTCCGACGATGCCTAAAGGCAGAGTGGAAGCACAAACACCACACAGATAGTATACCCAATCTGCAATGCGCATGTAATTCCATGCGTTCCTTTTGAACAGCTTCGTCCATACCACATTACCAAGGATAGCACATACATGTAGCATCTGATATATCCTAACTGCTAAAATCATTTATACCAACCCCATAATATACTTCTTCCCTTGTCCTCCAACTGCACCAGCAACAGCGGATATAACATACCTAATAGCGTTTATAATAGTTTTAATTGCTGCATCCTTAATTTTTCCAAGATACATAGCAATTTTCTTGGGAGAAACGGCGGTCTTTAATACAGCCTTAGAAACTTTAACAACACTTGTTACCTTCTTGAGGTTTGCTCCAGATCCACCAATCCACCCGCTAATTGCACCCACCACAGCAGACAGCAGGATATCCACACCTTGTGTCTTTTTTCCATTTGCAATATTGTTCGCCACTGTATTCATAACAGATATAAGTGCTCCTGCAAAAATTGCCGCCATTTTGCCAATACCAGTAGCTGCTAGAGCACCACTTAACCCAGCCGTAACATAGTCCCATCCAGTTGATCTTCGTTTATACCATTTCTGATCACCTATGATAAAATTACAGAGTACATCAATGGCATATTGTACAAGCACTCCAAACACAGCGCCTATCGCCATTGCAATAACCAATCCTAGATATCCGCGAATATCCTTACCTTTAACCGGTTCATTATCGCAATAAGCAATAAGGTTGTAGCTTGCAATCGTACTACTTGCACCAAGCATCTCAATCGCGTCCGCATTGATAAATCTACCCACAATGGGATCATAATATCTGCTCTGGAGGTAATAGAAACCAGTCTCGGTGTCGAAGTAGTAGCCTCTGTAGCGGTAGGGGTTGATTTCGGCAATGGCTGCATTGGTGGACTTGACAGAGATCTCACACTTGCCCCAGGCATCGTAGGTGTACCGGGCAACCACCTCGCCGTTCTGGTCTGCAATGGCGATGATATCGCCCTGCAGGTTCTTTTGGAAGTAGTAGGGTACCTTGTTGTAGACGATACCGCAGACACTCTCCTCGTTG
>JAZRLE010000077.1:0-18100 GCA_045646665.1 Faecousia sp.
CATCACCAGCATATAATCATTGTCAATGATCTGATCGTTCTGCGCCAGCAGGGTACCGTTTTCGGCAATAATACTGTGGCCGCAGAATACCAGATCCTGCACGGACTCGCTGCTACCGGAAGAGCAGTAAGCATACAAGCAGGTACATACATTGGATTGATGCTCCACCAGTCCCGTACGAGCAGCCCGCTTGCCCACCACTTCGTTGGAAGCAGACAGGTTCAAAATCACCTCTGCCCCGTTTAAGGTAAGGGCGGTGGACGGGGGTATATTTGCCCACAGATCCTCGCAGATCTCCATACCCACCAATGCGCCGTCACCCAAACGGAAGATCAGATCCCGACCTACAGGAATCTCGTAGTCACCCTCCAACCCCAGCGCAGCGGCATTGACCGTATCCTGCTGCAGATCCGCAGAGGAGGAGAACCAGCGACGCTCATGAAATTCTTTGCAGTTGGGAAGATGCGTCTTGGGTACGATGCCCCGCACCACACCGCCGGACAGCATCACACCGCAGTTGTACATCTGTCCGCCGATCACCAGCGGCGCGCCCACGGCAACGGTGAGCTTGGGGTGCTCAGCCGTATAGCGGCAGATCTCTCCCACCGCTTTTACCGCAGCAGTCAAAAGCGTCTGCTGAAAGAACAGGTCACCGCAGGTATAGCCGGTAACTGCCAATTCCGGGAAGAGTATCACATCGCAGCCGAAACGGTCCGCCTCGGCAATCTTGTCGCAGATATCCTGTGTGTTCTGTACGGCATCCGCCACCTTCACCGGAGGAACGGCGCAGGCAATTCTGATATAATCCAGCATGGAATCCCTCCATTACATAGTTTCTAACCGTATCATACCACATTCTTTCCATTTTGCAAAGAGTAAGTCACAATTTTCTTCCCAGAAGGAATTTTCTGTGTTATACTGTAAGAAAACGGAGGTGGAAGTATGCCGAAATCTGATAATCAAAAGTTAAAGATCTTTTACATTCTGGACTACCTGCAAAAAAACTCCCACGAGAATCACCCCGTGAGAGCTTCCGATTTGATTGCAATGCTGGATCGGGAACACAACATCTCCTGCGACCGCAAGACGGTCTATTCCGATGTGGCAGCATTGCAGGAATACGGTGTGGACATTGTGTCCCTGCCGGGCAAAAACGGCGGATATTATATCGCCTCCCGGAATTTTGAGCTGCCGGAACTGAAGCTGCTGATCGATGCGGTACAATCCAGCCGATATCTGACCGAAAAGAAATCCCGGGAGCTGATTGAAAAGCTGCTAAACCAGTGCAACGAGCAGGACGCTAAGCTTATGAAGCGCAATGTGCTGGTTTCCGGGCGGGTCAAGAGTATGAACGAGACCATCTACTATAGTGTGGATGCCATTCAGGATGCCATCGTCCAAAACAAGCAGATCTCCTTCCGCTATTTTGATTGGGATTTCGGCGGCAAACGGAAATACCGGGAAAAGGCCTATATCGCCAGCCCCTACGGCTTGTGTCAGGACAACGAAAATTGCTATCTGCTAGCCCTGTCTGACCGCCACGGCATCACCTCCTACCGGGTGGACCGGATGACCGATATCGCTCTGCTGCAAAGTCCCCGTACCCCCTGCCCGGAGCTGACCGGAAAGGCGCTGATTGATCACGCCAACCGGCTGTTTCAGATGTACTCCGGTGATGCGGTGGATGTCAAACTGCGGTTCCACAAGAGCCTTATCAATGTGGTCATCGACCGATTCGGTAAGGACACGATGCTGATCCCCGACGGGGAGGAATGGTTCAATTTCACCGTCCGGGTGGCAGTATCACCTATGTTCTTAAGCTGGGTGATGGGCTTTGGCAACAAGGCAAAGATCCTCTATCCCCAAAGCGTTGCCGACCAGCTGTGCAGCCTGTGCCGGGAGGCTATGAGCCAGTACTGATTTCCTCCCGTTCCGTCGCCAGACAGAAGGATGTGAAGATTTCTTTCCACACCTGCTGCACCTGTCCGGCAACCGTCTCATCTGCCATAGCGGTGAGCACATAGTGGTATGCGCCGTCATCCAAAATGCAGGTTCTTCCCACTTGGATGCCGGTCTCTGCATTGGCGGTCCACATAAACTGATACCGCTTGGCATCCCCCTGCCGGGTCTGCATAATCTGCAGATTTTCTTTGTCAAGACCTGTTGCATTGCGGATGGTCTTTTGCAGATCTCCGGCCGCAACGGTCTGCACTGTGACAGAGTAATCGTCACAAAGATAGAGGGTGCTCTCCTCGTTTTGCAGTGCAGGTGCAGACAGTTCTGAGGGCAGTTGCACTTGGATCCGTCGGGCGGTGGCTGCCACCGGTGTGGCCTGCACATCGCCAACAGTTTCCAATGTCGGTTCTTTGCCGCAACCGGTAAGCAGCATCCCAAGCAGTAAAACGACCAAAAGTTTTTTCATAGAACCCCTCCAGAAAGGATTTTGACACAATGCTTGCCTATCTGTTAATAATAAATGCCATTGGTTTTGCCGTTATGCTCTTTGACAAGTATCTGGCTAAAAATAATCTTTGGCGGATCCCGGAGCAAAGTCTTTTTGGGATTGCCCTGTTCGGCGGCAGTTTAGGGTGCATCGCAGGTATGTATACGGTGCGGCACAAAACCCGACATAAGTCCTTTACTTTGGGAATGCCGGCAATTTTGATCGTGCAGCTGGTGGCTGTTTGGTTCTTTATGCAAAAATGAAGGGTGCGATATGCACCCTTCATTTATATTTACAGCGATTCTATCAGCGCCTCGGCGCATAGCATACCGTCAATGGCGGCAGACATAATACCGCCGGCATAGCCTGCGCCCTCACCTGCCGGGTACAGTCCCTGCAGCCCCACCGACTGGTGGCTTTCGTTGCGGACGATCCGCACAGGGGAGGAACTTCTGGTCTCCGGAGCGGTGAGCACCGCATCGGGATGGGCATAGCCCTTTAAGCTGCCCTCCAGCAACGGCAGTGCTCTGGCCAACGCCTTTGTGATCTTTTCCGGCAGCACATCGTGCAGGTCGCACCAAGTCACTCCGGGGCGGTAGGTAGGCTCCACAGAGCCGGCACCCGTTGACGGACGATGCGCCAAAAAGTCCTCTGCTCTTTGGGCAGGGGCACGATAATTACTGCCGCCTGTCACAAAAGCTTTTTGTTCAATTTCCTGTTGCCAATACATTCCGGCAAGGGGGTCATCCGAGGGAAAATCCTTGGGATTCAGCGTTACCAACAGCGCCGCGTTAGCATTTTTTCCATCCCGGTCGGCATAACTCATACCGTTGGTGACCACACCACCCTCTTCCGATGCCGCAGCCACCACAAAGCCGCCGGGACACATACAGAAGGTGTAAACCGTCTCCTCGTCCAAGTGCTTGACCAGCTTATAATCCGCCGGGGGCAGCACCGGATTCTGACAGCCGTACTGGGCTTCATCCACCGTCTTTTGGGGATGCTCGATGCGCACACCCATAGAAAAGGGTTTTGCTTCCAAGGGGATACCCGTTTCCTGCAAATACCGGAAGGTATCCCGGGCGGAGTGCCCCACCGCGAAGATTACCTTGTCGCAGACAACGGTTTCGCTACCGTTAATTTCAAGACCGGTGACCGCGCCACCCTGCTGCAAAATGCCGGTCACCTGCGCGTTAAAACGCACCTCTCCCCCAAGGGAGATGATTTTTTGGCGCAGGTTCTGCACCACCGTCAGCAGCACATCCGTACCCACATGGGGTTTGGCATCAAAGAGGATATTCTCCCGGGCGCCTGCCTTTACAAACTGCTCTAAAATCCAACCGATGCGGGGATTGTTGACACCGGTATTCAGCTTGCCATCGGAAAATGTACCGGCACCACCCTCCCCGAATTGCACATTGCTTTTGGGGTCAAGGGTGCCGGTTTCCCAAAACTTCTGCACCTTTTCGTGGCGGGCGGCAGCATCCTCTCCCCTCTCCAGCACGAGAGGGCGCAGACCTGCAATGGCCAGCACCAGCGCGGCAAACATACCTGCCGGGCCAAAACCGACCACCACAGGTCGGTGCGTGGGATCTGCATCGCACTTGGGTGGCTTATAGTATTTGTCAGCAGCAAGGCTTGCCCGCTTGCAGCCGGATTGTTTGAGAATTTTATTCTCATTGCCGTCCACCGCCACATCCACGGTATACACGATCTTGACATCCGGCTTTTTCCGGGCATCCACAGAACGGCGGACGATGGTCAGCCTGCGAATCTTGGACACCGAAATCCGCAGCGCCTGCGCCGCTTCATAAGGAAGCTGGGACACATTGTGTTCCGGGGGTAAGGCAATTTCCCGAATCCGTATCATAGGCGCACACCTCCCCCGTGAAGACCTGCGCAGCGACCGGAACTCCACGCCCATTGCAGATTATATCCGCCACAATCGCCGTCGATATCCAGCACCTCGCCGCAGGCATACAAACCGGGAACCAGCTTGCTTTCCATAGTGTTTTCATTAAAATCGGCTGTCAGCACACCACCGGCGGTGACCTGTGCGCTGTCCATACCGAGAGGTTCGGTCAGACCGATCTCCAAGGACTTGACCCCACGGCAGACTGCCTCGGTTTCCCGATCAGACAACTCCCGGACAAAGGCTTTGCCCTTGACCCCGGCAGCTTTGGTCAGCATCCGACCCAGCCGGTTATGGAGAATGCCGGTAAGCAGTTCTTCCATAGGCAGGTCGGTGGCTCTGCGGCGACGAAGTTCCTGTTCCAAGCGGGTGTCCTCCCAATCCGGTAGGAAGTCCAGCTTCGCTGTCCACTCCCCCGCACCGTAGCACACATCCCGGGAGATCTCAAAGACCACCGGTCCGGAGATGCCCTGTTCTGTCAACTGCAATTCACCGGTGCTTTCAGCAAAGAACTTCCCGTCTTTCCATATGCCGATATGACAGTTGGCGCGGACACCCTTCAGCGCCGCAACGGCAGGCCAATCGGTTTTGATCTGCACCAGACTGGGGCGCAAGCGGGTGGACTTATGTCCCAGCTTGGCAAGGAGCTTATAGCCGGACATCGTACCGCCCAGCTTGCTACCGGCAAGACCGCCGCAGGCAACGATCAGCTTATCGCAGCAGACCGTCTCCTCCCCGCTGACGAGGACGAATCCGTCATCCTTTTTTTGTACCTTCTCCACCTCAAAGCCCAACTTTAAGGTGATGTTTGGTTTACATAAATTCAGCCGCAGCACATCTACTACGGAGTTTGCCTGATCGGTGTAGGGATATATCTTTCCCGACGGCTCTGTCACAGTATAAAGTCCCAATTCTTCAAACCAACGGAGGGTCTGCTCCGGGTCAAAGGCAGCGATGGCAGGCAGTGCAAATTCCGGGTGCTCTCCGTGATAGCCCCGGTCCTTTGCGTGAATATTGGAAAGATTGCACCGACCGTTACCGGTGGCTTGCAGTTTTCTGCCCACACGGGCCTGCCGCTCCATCAAGATGACCGACACATTGGGATTTTCTGCCGCAGCCAACGCTGCTGCCATACCGGATGCGCCGGCGCCGATAATACCTACTACCATCATTTCACCTGCTTTCGTTCTTATTATAGTAGAGAATCCGCCGGGAAACAAGGAAAACTTTCTTGCATTGCAAAAAACCTGTGGTATAATAGCTCTATAAACGCAAAAGGAGTGCCTATGGAGCGAAGCAACATCGAAAAAATCGCAAAAACTCCCGACGACCGGGTGCTGCTTGCCAAGCTGTGGGATAAAATAGACGGTGGTATGCGAAAGAATATCCCGGCAAACACCTGTTTCCTCTCCCCCAGAGAATTGGAAATGGCAAAATTCCTCTTTGGGCAGGCTGAGGGGTTGCACACCTTCGGCGGTTATCCGGATGCCGAACGGAAAATGCTTATTTTTCTACCGGACTATCTGGAGGAAGATGCGCTGCACGGGGAGGATTCTCCTCTGGTATGCCTGCGAGCAAGCTTTTATGAGGGCGACACCCCCACCCATCGGGATTTTCTGGGCGCACTGATGGGCGCCGGAATCGCCCGGGAGACAGTGGGAGATATTTGCGTGGGTACCGGCAGCTGCGACTTCTTTGTAACAGAGGAGATCGCCCCCTATCTGGAGCAGAACTTCTCCTCTGCCGGGCGCACCAAACTCCGTCTTAAACAAATCCCATTGGCAGAAGTTGCCGTTCCGGAGCCGGAAGTCAAGGAAATCAAAGACACGCTGGCATCTCTCCGGTTGGACAGTGTGATCGCCGCCGGGTTCCGGGTGGGACGGTCCGCCGCTGCCGATTATGTGACCGCCGGTAAAGCAGCCATCGACGGTCTCCCCTGCGAAAAGCCGGACAAGGCGGTTGCCGAGGGCGCGAAGATCTCCGTTCGGGGATTGGGTAAAATGCAACTGGCAAAGGTCAGCGGGCAAACGAAAAAAGGTCGAATTTCCGTTATTATTTATCGTTATATATGAGGTATTGCAATATGGATATGAACGCAGTTATCAAACGCATCAACGAGCTGGCAGCCAAAAACAAGGCAGAGGGTCTGACTCCCGAGGAGTTGGCTGAACGGGACAAGCTCCGCAGAATTTACATCGACTCTGTCAAGGCAAGTCTTACCGGTCAGCTGGACAACACCTATATTGTCCGTCCCGACGGCTCCAAGGAAAAGCTGGGCAAGAAAGAATAAAAAAACAGAGGTGCGAAATGCACCTCTGCTTTTTATTCTTCAGTTTAGGGGAGCAGGCACAGAGCCAAAGTCAGCAGAATCCACACCAGTGCGATCCACTTGGTAGCGGAAGCCAGCTTCTTATCCAAGCTGCCCATCTTGCTCTTGTTCATATAGGAATCGCTGTTGCCGGAAATGGCACCGGACAGACCGGACTCCTTACCGGACTGCAACAGAACCACCAGAACCAACAGAACACTGGCGATCACTTCCAGAACTGTAACAATAATCTTTGCAACTTCCATCTTTCGTTACCTCCCTCCGCGTGCGGGTTATATGGACCCCGGAAATACCGGGTTTTCTATCAATCTCAGCCAGTATAGCACAAGAAATTGACAAATGCAAGAGATTTTCCGTATTTTTTTACTTGGTTACCCAATTTCCTGTGGCCAAGCAATTCAAATAGGCATTGATAAAGGGATCCAGCGCACCGTCCATCACGCCGTTTACATTGGATGTTTCACAGCCGGTACGGGTGTCTTTGACCAGGGTGTAGGGCATAAACACATAGTTACGGATCTGGCTGCCCCACTCAATCTTCTTCTGCACACCCTTGATATCGGAGATCTTCTCCAAATGCTCCCGTTCCCGAATCTCCACCAGCTTACTGCGCAGCATACGCAGACAGGTCTGCTTGTTTTGGAACTGGCTGCGCTCAGTCTGGCAGGAAACCTCAATGACGGATTTATGGATCAGACGCACTGCAGAGGAGGTCTTATTGATGTGCTGACCGCCGGCACCGGAGGAACGGAACACCTGCATTTCGTAGTCTTCCGGTTTGATTTCAAAGTCCTCGCTGTCATCCTCGATCTCGGGGATCACTTCAATGGCGGCAAAGGATGTCTGACGGCGGGCATTGGCATCAAAGGGAGATACACGAACCAGCCGGTGGACACCGTTTTCGCCCTTTAAAAAACCGTAGGCATTTTCGCCGGAAATAAGAATATCTGCAGATTTCAGACCCGCTTCTTCACCCTCCTGGTAGTCCATAATCTGGTAGGTGAAGCCATGGCGCTCCGCCCAACGGGTGTACATCCGGTAGAGCATCTGGCACCAGTCCTGCGCCTCGGTGCCGCCGGCGCCTGCCTGGAAGCTGACAAGGGCATTGTTGCGGTCATAGTTACCGGTAAGCAGAGTCTGCAGACGGCAGGTTTCCATATCATCGGTAAGCTTTTGGAAACCGTCCTTCAGCTCCGGAAGCATAGAGTCATCGTCCAGCTCCTCGGCCATCTCACAAATGGTCATCAGATCATCCCAAGCGGCGAGCATCTGCTTGTACTTTTCCAGCTTGCTCTCGCAGGACTTGGACTTCATCACGATCTGCTGACTCTTGTCGGGGTTGTCCCAAAAGCCGGGCGCCTCCTGCATTGCCTGCAGGCGCTCCAGCTCATTTTTAAGTCCCTCAATATTCAGAGAATCTGCAAGACCCTCCAACGAAGGTTTGATATCATTCAATTTCTGCTTATAGCTATCGAACTCAATGTTCATATTTTCTACTCCTCAAGTTTGGACATTTCAATTCATTATATCCTAAAATCCTCGTTCTGTAAAGTGCCATCCCGGAAAAACATAAAAAACCGGGCAATTCGCCCGGCTTTATTATCTTTCACTGGGACCGCCGTCCTCCTCGTCAAAAAGCCAATCGTCCAGATCTGCGCAGATCCGCTTGCCCCGATACATAGAATCTCCTCCTCTCACAAGAAACCAGTATATGCGCCCGGTAGCCGGGATATGATGAAACTGTTGACATCTATTCCCTTTTTGGATACAATACCGTTGTAATAATCCATTATATGCACCCGTAGCTCAGCTGGATAGAGCATCCGCCTCCTAAGAATCAGAAGAGGTTATTCCATTTCGGTCAATTTCATAGATATGCCCCCGTAGCTCACCTGGATAGAGCGCGCGCCTCCTAAGCGCGAGGTAGTGAGTCCGAGTCTCGCCGGGGGTGCCAAACACCGTGATTTCACCGTAAATCACGGTGTTTTCATAACTATTAGTCCCATTATTAAATTGTTATCTCTCGTCCATTTGGCAGCCCCAGCTCTTACGGGCTGCCAAATGGATTCGAACACTTTTTAAGATTTTTGCTAACAAAATCGCATTTTTGCTAACAGACGGTTTTGAACGGTTTGGAATTATCCGGACACATTTGCATTCGCAAGCCCATTCAGAAGGGTCAACAGCACCGGATTTTGCTGCAACTGAAGCAATAGTTGCACGATGTCCATCCCCTGTTGTTGCACGGGTTGCGTGCGAAAAGACTGCTCCAACCCACGCAGATCAGCTCTGGAATAGAAGCCTGCCTCAAAGCGCTGAGCGTTGACCTTGCGGTCTTCATCCAGGATATGGGCATAGACCTCGGTTACCATGTCAGGCTGTGCGTGGCCCGAATCGCCCTGTGTTGCTTTGATGTCTCCGTGATTCAGCTTCAGCTTATAAGTCGTGCTGGAGTGCCTGAGAGAGTGAAAAACCACATCCGGAAGGTCTGCATTCCTTTTCAGCCGGTTAAAAGCATTACCGATCACCCGATCCTCGCAGGGACGACCGTTATCCAGAGTTAGCACCAGATTGTAATCGTAGTAGGCATCCCCTAAGTAAGCCTTTGCCTTGTCCTGGCTTTCCTTCCAGGCTCTCAGCAGCTTGGCAAGGGTCACTGGGATCCACACCTTACGGATACTGGATTCCGTCTTCGGTTTCTTCAGTACCAGCCGGGTCTTGGATTTTCCGGAAACGATAGCCGGGAATGTGAAGAATATGTCATTCTCACCCAAAGCATTCACAGCACCTTCATCCACACGGGCCAATACCTTCTCCACCTTGAGATAGGCATTGCCATTCATGATCGCTGCATCAGAGATATCCAGGCAGTCCCATGTAAGTCCACAGATCTCACCAAAGCGGAGAGAACAAGCAAAGGCAAGATGGATTGCTAAGTACAACCGATCGTCCTCACAGGCATCCAGTGCCCTGCGAATGGTCTCCGCATCCCAAATCGCCCGCTTCTTCTGCTCTCGTTTAGGAAGAGTAGCGCCAATAAAAGGATTTCTTCCGACCATACCCCAACGGATTGCCTGCCCGAAGGCACAGCGCATCAGCTTGCAGATCTTCTCGATGGTGCAGGGTGTTACAAACTCCGTTTTGGCCCTTCTTCCGTTGCAATCCACCGCTTTGGTTTTCTGCAGAGTGGCGATAAACATGTCCACCACCCGGGCATCCACATCCTGGACGTTTACCTCTCCCAAAACAGGATTGATATAATTCCGGATCAGGCCTGTATTGGAGGTGTACATCGACAAGCCCCACTTCCGTTTGCCATACATATCCACAAAATCAATCAGAAAATCTTTGATCTTGATGCTGGCCGGTGGAATAAATGTACCGGTGTCGATTTCATGCTCGACCTCGCTTTTACGCTTTTGGGCTTCCTTCTTGGTCTTAAACGACTCCCATTTTTGCTGGGAATTACCGTTCGCGTCATCATAGCGAAAAACTACATAAAAATTTTTTCCTCGCTTAACAATTGTCGCCATAACATTACTCCTTTACATGATTAGTTACCTCGACCGTCTAACCATGCATCGAAGGGTTCCTTGGGAATCCGGATCAAACTGCCGACACGGATCACAGGGAAATATTCCTTCTTAATAAGCTCGTATGCGCCGGTACGGCTGATCCGCGCTAATTTCGCGATCTCCTCTACCGTGTATACCCGCTCATTCGCGACATTGCCTTCCTGCAACTTACTCATAAAAACTCCTTTCTTCGGGTAAGCCACAGGTACATTTATATTATAACATACCGTTCGACTCCCCGAAACTAAATTCTTTGTAAACTTTTTTCTTCATGGTATGATTTCTCTTTCAACTAGGATAAATATTCAATGAACTTGCCTATGGTTCTATTGTTTTTCCTAAAATTCATCACCTCAACAATTACGCAGCACTAATAATCGAATACAAAAACGCAGCAAGTCTTAACAGAACCTGCTGCGGAGAAATCACTGTATTCACCTGTTTTTGATTCGCGCCGAATCGACAAAAGGCATCTGTGTATCTAATAATATCGATCCGTTTTTCCGGGTATCAAACAGGGCCGCTGCTTTGTCTGTAATACCATCCTATCACAGATTTTCCCGGATGTCATCGGCAAAGACCTGCCAATTTATTTTCACCTTTTTGCCAAAGTTCTGCCAAATTATTTTACCATTTTTGCCACTAAAACAAGGACCGGGAGGATGGCTACAAGCTTTGCCTGCACGTCTGCAAACATCACTTCGGCGTAGCCAGCACTCCCGGCAATCGATTCGAAGACCTTCACCGATTAAGGACCGCTACTCCCTCTTTCACGGATCCGTACCGTTCCACTGTCACCCGACAGTGTCAAACGGTGGGCGCACTTCCACCGAGACGGTAGCCTGGGTGCTTGATCTTGCCTTAATGATATTATAGCACAGATGTTCGACAAAGTCAATTTAACTCCCGTTCCCAAATGAGTCTGGGAGATAAATTTCAAAAATTTTTTGATATTCTTTTGTCAAGTTACATAGGTTACCCCTCTACATATAAAGGAGTCATATAAAACAGAAAATTCTATCAATTCACAAAATTATTTTGAAAATTTTCATTTCATCGTGTGATCGCCCCTTCTACCTATAAACATGCATTCAAAACAGTGATTTGTTCCAATCTGAGAAAATTTTTTCAAAATTTCCTCTCGTACCCTTAAAGATGCTTCCAAAAACGCGTTTTGTTTCAATTCGGTGAATTATTTACAAAAAGTTCACAGTTACCCCATCCTTTTTCCCTTTTATCTATAAGAAGCCTTTTAAAACAGCAAATCTGCCACTTTCGTAAAATTTCTTTTAAAATGCCCCTCTACTATATAAAAAGGGTTTGAAATCACAAAATCTGTCACTTTTCAAAAAATAATCATAATTTTTTAAGTGGCAGATAGTACGCAAGATAATACGCAAGTTAGGGATGTGTTTTATGGAAGCATCCCATATCTATTTTCTATTTCTATCTTTATTACACGATTGAGCCCCTCAATTTGCAACTACATCTGAAAAATATTAGTAATAATTTTTAAATATAATATTGTTATCGTTCTCATGCATATCGACATACAAAAACAAACTCCCGCAGAGACCCCAAAAGGTATCAACGGGAGTTATTTCATATATATTTTATGGTCTACGACAGCATAAAGCCGATTGCGTTAATCCTGCAGATTTTACAGCAGTGCGTACACACCAATATGCATATCGCTCATTCTAAAATGCGTCCCAACTTGGGACGCATTTTAAGTTTCCTTACTTCGTAGCGATAGTAACATCGGTTTTTAGAATTGTCCTTTTATTAAGAAGCCATACACAACTTATATCGACAAAAATATAATGAATATAGGAGGTGCAACATGGATGCTATTGTATTAATGGCGCTGATCGCAACGCTTGGCACATGGCTTGTAACCGCATTAGGTGCAGCAACGGTCGTCTTTTTTAAGTCCCCCAATCCAAAGGCATTGAACCTTATGCTTGGATTTGCCTCTGGTGTCATGATTGCGGCGAGCTTTTGGTCGTTGCTGCAACCTGCCATAGAGCGCGCAGAAGCTACGTCAAATCTGCCTGCCTACTTTGTGGCAACAGCGGGTTTTCTATTCGGTGCATTGTTTATGTGGGGAAGCGATAAAATCATAACGAACGCCCAGCGGAAGGTAACCAATACGCAAGAAAGCCCAAACACACGCTTTGGCAGAATTATGATGTTGATCTTATCTATCACGCTTCATAACATACCAGAAGGCTTGGCGGTCGGAGTTGCGTTTGGCGCACTAAAAAACGGCGGTTATAGTACGGAAGGGCTTATGGGCGCCATTACCATTGCAATTGGGATCGGTTTGCAGAATTTTCCCGAAGGTGCCGCGGTTTCTATTCCGCTGAGGAGAGAAGGGTTCTCCAGGAAAAAGAGCTTTTTATATGGTCAGGCTTCGGGTATGGTAGAACCAATTGCAGGTGTAGTCGGCGCATTGTTAGTTGTTTACGTAGAAGCGATTCTGCCGTATGCACTTGCTTTCGCCGCCGGAGCAATGATTTTAGTTGCTGTACACGAGTTGATTCCCGAATGTCAAAAAAACCAAGAGGCACAGCCTTATTTTGCAACCATGGGGATTGTTCTCGGATTTGCCGTTATGATGCTGTTAGATGTTATGCTTGGGTAAATAGAATGAGCTTTGATTTTTTCGGTAGGAATAAATCAAAGCTTACTTTTATATTTTATGTACAAGCTGACGATTACATCTGTTATGATAAAAAGGCTATAGCTGACATGGAAACAGCCCGTAGGATATTAAATCCTGCGGGCTGTTGCTTGCGCAGATATCACATTTCAGCTTTTATTGTGGTGCCGATAAAAAGATTTGTCCAAAAACATCACAGCCGCCATCAAGATCAGCAGGACGCCGGAAATCACCATCAACAATCGCATGGATGTTCTGTCTGCCAGCAGACCGAATACAACCATGCCGATGGGCAAAAAGCTGGAGTAAGCTGCACCAAATAATCCGAATACTCGCCCCGACATTTCCGGTGTGCTGTTCTCCTGCAAAAGTGTGGTGGAGGCTGTTTGCACCATGGTCAGTGCAACTCCGTAAACGGCCATCAGCACCAGATACACATAAAAGCTCTTTACCAAACCCATGAGGATTGTCAGCAGTCCAAAGGACATCATTCCCACCAGCAGCGTCTTGGTATGGCGTTTGAATCCGCCCCAGGTGCTGATCAGCAAGCCGCCTGCCATCATACCAAAAAAACCGATGACTTCTACAAGCGTCATATGGAAATAGGTATCCCCGTAATAACGGCTGACAAACAAAGTTGCGAGAAATCCTGCGGGAACACACAGGAAAATGAACAGGCCAAAAAGCATAATCAGCTTTCCGAGAAAGCGCTCCTTGACAGCATAGCGAAAGCCTTCCTGCATTTCGGCGAAAACCGGTGCGGTTTCTGTTCTCTTTTCAAAGGGGATTGCAATCGCACCCAGCAGACCAATACCTACCATTGCGGTTACTACATCCACCATCAGCGCGCCACGGAAGCTACCCCATGTGAGAATACTGCCTGCAATGGCCGGTGCAGCGAACTGAACCACCGATTGAACAGTTGCATTGATACCGTTAAACTTCATCAAGTGCTCTTCTGCAACAAGCTGCGGTACCGTTGCGTTTACTGCCGGTGTATGGATACCTGTGCCGAGAGAGCGGATGACAGAAATCACTACCAATGCGATGTAGATCGTTTCATTCTGGTAGATCTGCGGAAGCAGAAGCACAAGTGCCAGTGTTGCTATTGCAATCGCCCCATCTGCGGCAATGATCAAGCGCTTCCGTGGATAGCGGTCTGCCCATACTCCCGCAAAGAATGAAATCAGAAACTGCGGGATGTAGGCTGCCGCCGAGAGCAGGGCAACCCACCCGCCGGATGAGGTTTCCAGCGTCACATACCAAATAATAGCAAACTGTACGATAGAAGATCCCAGCAAGGTAACCGCTTGACTGGCAAGAAACAGCACCGCTTTTGCATATCCTTTTTTCATTTCTGTGCCACCTGTTCCTTGCGTACAGCTCTCATTTCGATATAGCCTCTTTCTCCTCTGGGTTCCAGCTGAATACGGGGATTCAGGTCATCCCAGCGGTAGCCGATCACAGCCGGTTCATAGCGGTCCATAGCGCTCTGAACAGCAAAAATGGCGTCGCAATAATCTTCCTCATCAAAAGGTTCACCCTGGAACATCAGATAGTCGACCTCATTCAGGGTGATCACATCGAATCCTTCCGGGATCACACCGTTAAAATCCTCTGCCACCTCAACACCCTGCACATAGGTGGAGGTTTCGGGGAGCTTATGCTGCTCCGGGAGCCACAGGCACACAGGTTCACCGCACAGGCTGTCCATGCTGAGGAGTATCCCCCACACGTCACAGCCCACCTCGCCGCAGTAGTCAAAATAGTTGTCAGCCTTAATTCCCCGCTTGATGATGACCTTGCGGCGGGGCTTGTGAATCACTTGAATGAATACATTTTTCGGGTTTACCACAACCGAGAACTCCTTTCGTAATTCCTTGAATTTGACGCCGTAGGCAACGAACAGCTTGACCGGAACAGGACTTTTTGCGTATTCGCCTGGATTGATACCAAACTCTTTACGAAAGGCCCGGGTGTAGCCGTCCACACTGGCAAAGCCAAGATCAAAAGCCACATCAATGATCTTGGTATGTGACCTTTTCAGACGCAGAGCAGATTTTGCCAACCGCATCCGACGGATATACTCTGCAGGAGCGTAACCGGTGTGCTCCCGAAACAGTCGATGAGCATACCAGGGGGAAAAGTTACAGATGTCTGCCAAAGTAGCCAGCGTAATCTCCTCTGTCAGATGTGCTTCGATATAGTCCTGCATTTTCTGAACCGCAAGAATCTGTGACCTCATGTTCGTCACCTCCTTATCATCATTTATATTTTACAGGAATCAAGAAAAAATCTCTCGACCGTTTTTGTCATCTCTTTTCCGTCCGTTAACGGGTTTTTCTCTGCCCTTTGGTATATTATTGCATAGAATTATAAACTTTTCAACGCAACTATTACCTTGAGTTGGGTAGAAAAAATCATACTTTTTTGATATAATAATTAAAATCCCCTTGCGTAAGGTATTGCTTGTTACGCTGCGTAATGATGTAAAATAAGCAGTGTAGTAGAAATAAAGATATATGCCATCGCTTATGATTGCGTTTGCAACAGGAGTAATCTGTTTTGCAATCAGCATTCCAATCTTTAATAAGAAACAGTTATGATCTAAGGCACCGCTTCGGCGGTGTCTTTTAACTTTTCTGTGAACTTTTATAGGCGCTCTTGACACGCATACAACAACTGTATATAATACTTATATACAGTATAAACAGAGGTGATGACGTGAACATACTGATTGATAATAAAAGCGGTGCTCCAATCTATGATCAGATATATTCTCAGATCAAAAGCCAGATTATCAGCGACGTATTGAGAGAAGATGAAATGCTGCCGTCGATTCGTGGTCTTGCCAAGGATCTGCGCATCAGCTTTATTACCACCAAGCGTGCTTACGAAGAACTCGAAAAGGATGGCTTTATCTACGCACTTCCCGGCAAGGGGTGCTATGTTGCCCCAAAGAATGTGGAACTGCTTCGGGAAGAAAATCTGAAAAAGATCGAAGAACATATTGACGAGATTGTTCGACTCGCTGCTTCTTGTAATTTGAGCAAGAAAGATATTATCGAAATGGTTAATTTCAGTCTGGAGGAACAAGGATGAACGCACTTGAAATTAAAAACCTAACAAAATCATATCCCGGCTTCACGCTGGATAATTTGAATCTCACCTTGCCAAGCGGATGTATTATGGGTCTGATTGGTGAAAACGGTGCCGGCAAAAGCACTGCCATAAAACTTATTCTTGATATGATTCACAAGGACAGCGGAAGCATCACAATCCTCGGAAAAGATAACACAGATAGTATTGAACTCACCAAAGAAGATATCGGTGTTGTAATGGATGAGGTTGGCATACCGGAATGTCTCACTGTTAAACAGGTTGGAAAGGTAATGAAAAACACCTTTCGCAACTGGGATGATGCGGAATATGCTCGTCTGGTACAGAAACTTGCACTGCCAGACCAAAAGCAATTCAAAGAGTTTTCCCGTGGTATGAAGATGAAGCTGGGTATTGCAATAGCTTTATCTCACAACGCAAAATTACTCATTTTGGACGAAGCCACATCGGGACTTGATCCTGTTGTACGTGATGAAGTGGTTGAGATGTTTAGCGACTTTACAAGAGATGAAAACCATTCTGTTCTCATTTCTTCTCACATTGTTAGTGATCTTGAAAAGCTGTGTGACTACGTAGCCTTTCTGCACAAAGGAAAACTGCTTCTCTGTGAGGAAAAGGATCAACTACTTGCAGAGTATGGTTTGATACACTGCACCGCTGAAGAACTGCATAATCTTCCGGCAGAGGCCGTTAAGCATAAGAAGGAAAATCCATACGGCGTTGAGGCTATGGTACTGAGAAGTGCCGTACCTGCAGGCGTAAACGTCAGTCCTATCAGTATTGAGGAACTGTTCGTGTTTATGGTAAAGGAGGCGAAGTGATATGAAGGGATTGTTGCTCAAAGATTGGTATATGATGAAGAAGTATTGTAAATCGTATATCATTATCGCCGCTGCCTTTACTGCTCTTTCCCTTGCCAGCAAAGGCAATATGTTTTTTGTTTTCTATCCATGTCTACTGTGTGGAATGATTCCAGTTAACCTGCTTGGATATGATGAGAGAAGTCGATGGATGCAGTATAGTGGTACAATGCCATATACAAAAACGCAGCTTGTTTCTGCGAAATATTTGATAGGTTTACTTTCTCAAACTGCTATGCTTGTTGTGATGGGAATTGCACAGGGTATCAAGACAACTGTTAGCGGAGATTTTGTGTGGAATGATTTTATCGTGCTTATGCTGATGATGCTGATTATGGCCACGCTAACATCGTCAATCTCTCTACCGTTCATATTCAAGCTGGGAGTTGAAAAAGGACGAACCGCTTATTATTTGATGATCGGTATGGTCTGCGGAGCAAGTGTTTTGGCATCCAGCTTTTTTAGAAGTGATTTACAGGCAGAAATCCGACCAAACACAATCTTAATTGTTCTGTCTATTGTTGGGGTTGGTGTCTATATCCTCTCTTGGCTCCTTTCTATTCGTTTTTTCAAAAAGCGCGAAATAAACTAAGTCTAAGGCGTCGCAGAAATGCGGCGCCTTTGCTGCAGGATAAAATTTTCAAAAAAATATGCTATAATAGTAAAAAAGTTTGTAAGATTTCCTTATCTACTGAGTCTTATGAGTGAAGGAGGTGATAGAGTGACGGATTTTGAGAAGCTGTACAATACATACTTCAATGATGTGTATCTGTACATTCGGCGTCTCTCCGGTGATGAACATATAGCCGAAGAGATCACCAGCGAAACATTCTTCAAGGCAATGCATTCCATAGATAGCTTCCGGGGCGACTGTGACGTGCGAGTCTGGCTTTGCCAGATTGCCAAGAACTGCTACTATACCCACACCAAAAAGGCCGGAAAGGACCAGGAGGCGGGTCTTGATGCAGTGCAGAACATTCCTGACCCTGCGCCAGGACTTGCGGAGCAGCTGATCCGCAAAGAGGAAGTGCAACGAATCCAAAAGGTCCTGCACGATATTTCTGAGCCATACAAAGAAGTGTTTATGTGGCGCGTGTTCGCCCAACTGAGCTTCAAACAAATTGGCAGTATCTTTGGTAAGAACGAGAACTGGGCCTGTGTCACCTATCACCGGGCAAGAAAAATGATTTTAGGAA
>JAZRLE010000078.1:0-2391 GCA_045646665.1 Faecousia sp.
AGCGCTATGCTGGGTCTGCCCTTCAAGAGCGTCTTCGCGGACGAAGTGCAGGTGGGGGATCGGAAGATCGATGGCAAACAGCTAAAATGGTCCGTGTTCCATGATTTTGATGCAGGCAGAATGTACTCCGTTATGCAGGAATGGGTATTCCCCTTTATTAAGAATTTGGGCGGCGGCAAGGACAGCGCCTATTCCAAGTACATGAATGACGCCATCTTCAAGCTGCCCACTCCGCTGCTGCTGAGCAAGGTAGTGGACTGCCTGGATCAGATCTATGACCAGATGGAGAAGGTGAAGGACAGTGATATCCGCGGCGATGTCTACGAATATCTGCTCTCCAAGATCGCCCAGTCCGGTCTGAACGGCCAGTTCCGTACCCCTCGCCATATCATCAAGATGATAGTGGAGTTGATGCAGCCACAGCCCCAGTTTACCATCTGCGACTCCGCTTGCGGTACTGCCGGCTTCTTGGTTGCTTCTGAGGAATACTTAATGGAGAACCACAAGAAGGAGATTTTCTTCGACCGGCGCAAGAAGGATCACTTCTTGAACCATATGTTCTTCGGCTACGATATGGATCGTACCATGCTCCGCATCGGTGCCATGAATATGATGACCCACGGTGTGGACAGCCCCTTCATTGAGTATCGGGACAGCCTGTCCGATCAGAACCCGGATAAGGAAAAGTTCGACTTGATCCTTGCCAATCCCCCCTTCAAGGGCAGCCTGGATGCGGATACGGTCTCCGCTGACCTGCTGAAGGTCTGCAAGACCAAAAAGACGGAGCTGCTGTTCCTGGCCCTGTTCCTGCGGATGCTGAAGACCGGCGGCCGCTGCGCCTGCATCGTTCCCGATGGCGTGCTGTTTGGTTCTTCTACGGCCCATAAGGCTATCCGGAAGGAACTGGTGGAGGGCAACCGCTTAGAAGCTGTTATTTCTATGCCCAGCGGTGTGTTCAAGCCTTACGCAGGTGTGTCCACCGGCATTCTGATCTTCACCAAGACTGGCCACGGCGGTACAGACAAGGTCTGGTTCTACGATATGACCGCCGACGGCTATTCTTTGGACGACAAGCGCACCGAGATCAAGGAGAACGACATTCCCGATATCATTGCCCGGTTCCGCAATTTGGACGCGGAGGCGGAGCGTCAGCGCACCGAAAAGTCTTTCTTCGTTCCCAAGGACGAGATCGTGGAAAACGGCTATGACCTATCCATCAACAAGTACAAGAAGACCGAGTATGTAGCCGTGGAGTACCCTTCCACCACCGAAATCCTGGCCGACCTGCACGAATTGGAAATGCAAATTACCGCAGGTCTTGCCGAACTGGAGGGGATGCTGTGATGGCAATCTTTACAGATGTATTTGAAGATGTGACTAAACAAGGTCGCAAAATCCCTACAAGCGATTACCACGAAACAGGAGTGCATCCTATTATAGATCAAGGTCAAAGCACAATTGCAGGCTATACGGATGAAACAGATGGCTTGTTTACGGATATCCCAGCAATTATCTTTGGCGACCATACCAGAGTGTTGAAATATGTGGATACTCCATGTTTTCTTGGTGCAGATGGCGTAAAACTCTTAAAGGCAAAGATTGCAAATCCTAACTATAAGTATCTGTATTATGTGCTTTCCAATGCCAATATTCCAAATACAGGATATAATCGTCACTTCAAGTGGCTTAAAGAAGTAGACATTCCACTTCCTAATGCAGATGAACAGCAGAAAATCGTGGATACATTGGATAAAATCAGCGAACTGATTGCCTTGCGGAAAGAGCAGCTTGCAAAGCTGGATCAGTTGATTAAATCCCGATTTATCGAACTGTTTGGGACCATTCATGACAACAAGTTTGGATATGAAATTAAAACTTTGCAGGATGTTTGTGAGCAAATCAAAGATGGTACACACCAAACTCCAACATACACAGATGATGATACGAATGGCTATAAGTTCTTATCTTCAAAAGATGTTACGACTGGAAAAATTGATTGGACACATTTGAAGTATATTCCAGAGGAACTTCATAATGAGTTGTATGCACGAATAGCACCTAAAAAAGGTGATATTCTGTTAGCAAAGAACGGAACAACGGGAATTGCAGCTATCGTAGATAGAGATGAAATCTTTGACATTTATGTTAGTCTTGCACTACTTAGACCTATTGAGATAAACTCGGTTTATCTCTGGGCTGCAATCAATTCTGTTGAAACAAAACAGCAGTTTGATTCAAGTTTGAAGGGAATCGGTGTTCCTAATCTGCATTTGGGTGAGATTAAAAAGGCGAGAATAATCGTTCCACCAATGGAATTGCAAGAGCAGTTTGCAGCCTTCGTCGAACAGACCGAAAAATCAAAATTGGCAATCCAGCAGAGCCTCGACAAAC
>JAZRLE010000079.1:0-2392 GCA_045646665.1 Faecousia sp.
AAGAAGCAGATAAATGATAATTTAGCGGCTTGATAATTGCGCCAAAAGAACCTTTTTCATTTCATCCAGAGCATGTATTTCCTTGACATTTGTCTGAATATGGTCATACATACGCTTTGCAGCGGCGCCAAACTGGGACAAAGCAACATCATCAGGCAACGGGATTTCAAAGGATTCCAGTTCTTGCTTGTTGATTGCTTCTCGTGTAGAGCCGGATTGACCAATGCCCAATAATTTGGCCTTATTATCCGCAGAACATAGCGTAAACATGATGTAGTAGCTCATTGCTTCCCCTTTGTGGGGACGTACAATCATAACGTGCTGATTGACTCTGGCTGGTAGCACATCATTGGGCACCATACAACACCGTGCAACAGAAACGCCGGTGATGTTAAACAGGACATCGTTCTGTTCAACCACAACATTTGATAAGGCATCCGCCTGGTCTTGGGTGATATGAGCAAGCTCGTCATATTCAAAACTAAAATCAAAAACGTTAGTGCTTCGAATAAGCGAGATTCCTTCGTCTACATACGCAGCTTTACCTCCTTTAGGAGTTGCGCCGCTGCCGATTTTACTGCAAAGCACATGAAGCGGGACCTTAGGAAAACGCATATCAGCATCGGTAAAAAGTTCCTTGTAGTAGGTAGACAATGCTGTTACTAAATTATCATTTAGCGAATAGGTTAATAACTCTCGGGAGTGGCGAGAGTTGAAATAAGGGACACCACTCCGTAGTCGTTCTCACAAATCAAAAGGAGAAAGACTATGAAACAGAAGCTTATCACAGATGTGATGCAGGCAATGTTGCCACATCTAAACAATGCGCAGGCAGAGAGATTGCAGGAAGCCTTGCTGCATAGCTTGTCCAATTACAAAGTAGTTGTGCACAAGGATGCAGAGGCCGATACAGAGCTTAACCTGGTCGAGCTTTTTCTGTCCGCCAAACGGATAGAAGGCTGCTCTGAGAAGTCCCTGAAATACTACGAATCCACAATTATGGCTCTGCTGGACGGTGTGGGCAAAGGTGTGAAATATATTGGCACCGAAGATATCCGCACCTATCTGACCGAATACCAGGCTCGGAAGCAATCCAGCAAGGTCACCATGGACAACATCCGCAGGATTCTTTCCAGTTTCTTTTCCTGGCTGGAAGACGAGGACCATATTCTGAAAAGTCCGGTCCGGCGGATTCACAAGGTCAAAGCCGGCACCAGTATCAAGGAAACCTACACCGATGAATCACTGGAACTGATGCGGGATAACTGCACGGAGCTCCGGGACCTGGCAATTATCGATATGCTGGCTTCCACAGGTATGCGTGTAGGCGAGATGGTTCTGCTTAACCGTGATGACATTAACTTTACAGAGCGGGAGTGTGTCGTTTTCGGCAAAGGTGATAAGGAGCGTATTGTGTACTTCGACGCCAGAACGAAGATACATCTGCAAAACTATCTGAATAGCCGTACAGACGATAACCCGGCACTGTTTGTCTCCCTGCAAAAGCCCCATAAACGCTTGCAAATCAGTGGTGTAGAGGTTCGGCTTCGTCAGTACGGAAAGCAGCTGGGTATCCCGAAGGTACACCCGCATAAATTCCGGAGAACACTGGCAACAGTAGCAATTGATAAAGGAATGCCCATCGAGCAGTTGCAGCAGCTCCTTGGCCACCGGCGAATAGATACGACCTTGCAGTACGCAATGGTCAAACAGAGCAATGTCAAAATTGCTCACCGAAAATACATAGGATGAGGTGAACGGAATGAGAACAGATTACAAAGTGCTGGGTAACTATATTCGGCTTGTGGACAAGCGCAATAGGGACCTGGCTATTACCAATCTGCTCGGCGTTAGTATTGAAAAGCGCTTTATCCCTTCCATTGCCAACATTATTGGCACGGACCTTTCGAGCTATAAGGTAGTTCAGACCGGGCAGTTTGCATACGGTCCTGTTACTTCCAGAAATGGTGAGAAGATATCCATCGCATACCTTGATGGCGAGGATTGCATTATTTCCAGCTCTTACACGGTATTTGAAGTTGTGGATAAAAATGAGCTGGACTCGGAGTATCTGATGCTTTGGTTCAGCCGGCCGGAGTTTGACCGGTATGCTCGTTATAAGTCCCATGGCAGCGTTCGCGAAATTTTCGATTGGGATGAACTGTGCATGGTCGAGCTGCCCGTTCCGGGAATTGAGGAGCAGCGGAACATCGTAAAAGCCTACAAATCGATTACCGACAGAATCGCTTTAAAGAAGCAGATAAATGATAATTTAGCGGCTTGATAATTGCGCCAAAAGAACCTTTTTCATTTCATCCAGAGCATGTATTTCCTTGACATTTGTCTGAATATGGTCATACATACGCTTTGCAGCGGCGCCAAACTGGGACAA
>JAZRLE010000080.1:0-13403 GCA_045646665.1 Faecousia sp.
GACTACATCTACTTTTACAACAATGAACGTATTCAAACAAAAACAGGAGTGGCGCCGCTAACGCTACGCCACTCCGCTTGAATCAAATATTTCCTACATAGGGGTGTTTTTGTACTGTCCGCACAAATTGGGGCAGTTCAAAAAGGATGGGGTATTTTTTATATGCGCAAAATGGGATACAAACCTTCTGCGCTCGAGCAATGGTCGCCCTTACATATATCCACGAATATTTTCTCAACTTCGTTGCAAGTAAAAAAATCCATTGTCATCCACCGGTTTTTATGTTAAAATGGTCGCATTATGGGATAATGGAGTATTTTATGACGAAAAAGATACTTTCTATATTGCTGGTTGTACTGATTCTGACCGGCTGCAGTCAGGCGTCTGCCGGAAATCCGTCAGATAGCACCTATACATCTACAACTGCAGAAAATACCGACACCAGTGCAACCTCTGCCACCGAAGAAATCACTTTCGATGCCACTGACAGCACCGCAGGTACTGAGATTCCGGAGAAAACCGACTCTGCTGCAAACCCGCTGGCACAAAATCCGCTCTTTGATCCGGATTTTGTGGTAGACCCTGCCCGGGCGTGGACACCCGAGTGCGAGGAATACATCAATCTTTGGGAACACCCGGGCAGCACGGAATCTCTTGCGCAAATTCCCTTGGGCGCTGTTTTTCAGGTTGAAAAATGGCAGGAAAAATTCGCCTATGTGACCTATTATGGTATCAAAGGCTATGTCGCTGCCGAGTATATTAAACCCATGGACAAGGATTTTTTCACAAAAGATCTGCGGGTCGTCACCCCGACCACCCAATACACCTATGAGCAAATGCTGGCGGATATGGATACGATGAAGCTCCTGTATCCCAGCACCGTCGACATTTTAGACCTCGGCACCAGCGAACAGGGACGGAAGATCCCGGTTCTGCAGGTGGGCAGTCTGAATGCTGAATACCAAATTCTGATCCAGGGCGCCATCCACGCCAGAGAGCATTTCACTGCGTGGCTTGCTATGGCAATGGTCGATTATATGCTGAAGAACAATGCCCTGAACAAGGATGTGTGCTATCACATCATTCCTATGGCCAACCCGGACGGAGTGGTCATCTCCCAAACCGGTGTGCTGAACGATGTACAGAAGGAAATCTACCGGTCAGACCGGTATTACGGCTACACCTCCGCCGATGCCGTTACCTATGCCCAGCAATGGAAAGCCAACGCCTTCGGCATCGACTTGAACCGCAATTTTGAGTCCGGCTGGTACGATAGTCTGGAACGGCCCAGACCCTCCTCAGAAAAGTACCGGGGAGAATTTGCCCATTGCGCCAAGGAGGCCCATATCCTCTGCAACTACACCATTACCTACGATTTTGATATGACCGTGAGTCTGCATTCCCACGGAAGTGTCATCTACTATCAGTATGGCGACCGCCAGCCGGTCAATCAGTTATCTTACAGCCTTGCCCAAGCGGTTGCCAAAACCACCGGCTATATCCCCATGCAAAACGACAACACCTCCGGTGCCGGTTATAAGGATTGGGTCATTGAGTGGCTGGAGATCCCCTCTTTGACGCTGGAAATCGGCAGCAACGCAACCCCCATTATTCAGACGGATACATACGGTATTTTTGACCGCTGCAAAAATCTTTTATCAGTACTCTACAAGTGGGTTTCCACGCACTGACTTTTTGGAGGTAACAGGATATGACCTCAAAAGCAATCCTCTTTGATTTGGATGGCACCCTGACCGATTCCGGTGAGGGTATCATCAACTGCGCCACGCTGGCGCTGGAACACTTCGGTCTGCCCGTTCCCAGCCGGGAGGAGATGGGCGTATTTGTGGGACCGCCGCTGGATCAGACTTTTATCAAATTCGGTGTACCGGAGGACAGAGCACAAGAGGCAATTGATGTGTTCCGCAGCCGGTATCTGGTGGTAGGAAAATTTGAAAACGCCCCCTACCCCGGCATCCGAGAGGTGCTGGACACCCTTAAAAAACAAGGACACCGCCTGTTTGTTGCCACCTCCAAGCCGGAGACCACTGCGGTGGAGATCCTAAACAAATTCGAGCTTGCCGGTTATTTTGAAATGATCTGCGGCGCCAGCTTGGATGTCAGCCGTGTCCACAAGGCCGATGTGATCGAATATTTGCTGGGCAAGATCGGAAATGTAGAGAACATTCTGATGATCGGCGACACAGAATTTGATGTCATAGGCGCAGCTGCCCACGGCATTGCCACCATCGGTGTTTCCTGGGGCTACGGAAAGGTCTCTGAAATGGAAAAAGCCGGCGCCGTTGCTATCGCCCACAGTATGAACGAGCTTTTAGCATTACTGCAAGGAGATCCCCATCCGCGCCGCTGTGGAAGGCGCTTTCCGCTGGATCCGTAATCACGATACAAAATAACAAAAACCGGCGTATTGCCAAGCAATACGCAGGTTCTTTTCAGTTTTCTTTGGGTTTTCTGTTGAATCGGGCAAATGCTACCAAAATCGAGATAATATTGAAAGTCTCGCACAGCAGCGCGCCAATGGCAAAGACTACGCAGTTGAAGATCAGCCACGCAACCGAACCCACCAGACACAAAGCGCGGATCTTTTTGGTATCCTCGTTGCGCAGGCCCAAATGCTGGAAGAACATACCCAGCACGGGGCAGATCTGCAGGATAAAATTGGGCAGTGTCGGTTCTGTGCCGAACATGGTAAAGGTCAGCGCATAGGCGCCCAAATACGCCAAGGTAAAACCGATGAGCCAACCGATGCTGTCGGTATGGAGCTTTTCCTTTTGCAGGAACAGCACCGCCCGGACAAATCCGATAAAATTCAAAATTGCGCCTAAGTATTCACCCAACAAAAAGAAATTGACGGTAAACAGAAGTGTACCGATCATCTGCCACGTGATGATGCTTTTTGCGCTTTTCTGCTGATAGGAAAAGATGAAGAAAAACATGGCAACAATGCCGACACCCTGTGCAAAAATATCCATAATAACCTCCTTATGCAGGGAATGTGCTGGAAAACCAGATCACCACGGGCAGCGCCAAAGAAAGCACGCTGACAAGCCAAGGATACAGCATCTTTTTGGAGCAAAGCATCAGCACAATGCAGATCGCGGTCAATGCCAAGGGCAGCAGCACTGCGGTGCCACGGGCGATCAGCCACTGATATTCACCGCTGGCAAGCAATCCAAAGCCCACAAATTCCGGCAACAGCCGGGCATTGCGAATGGCCAGCGCACCGGCGCAGACAAACACCGGAATGGAAAGCACCAAGCTTCGCAGCTGATATGCCCACTTGAAGGTCAGCTTCAGCACAAACCATACTTTTTTGAAAAATCCTGCGACCTTTTGCATAAACGGCAGGTCGGTAAAGTCCTCCCACGCCTGCAGTAAACTCATAATATGTCACCTCCGGAAACTCAATTCCTAAGATACATTTTACCACAGCAGCGCCCCGTTGACAAGGGGGATTTTCAGGCAGAAACCTCTATGTATTAAGTCCGTTTTATTGTACTCATATTATTTTATACTAGGGTCATAAAATAAAACACGGAGGTACTGATTATGAAAACTGCTTACTGTAAACCCTGTCGCCGTACACCTCAGATCCCCTACCCCAACGCCGCTACCGGACGGGAAATTTTCCAAAAGGCGCTGGACGCCGTACTGGTAGCCGCCTGCGGAATGGGTATTGCCGCTATGGTACTGCTGGGAATGGTGTTGTGATCACTTCTTTTTGTTATCCCGATAGAGGGCGGCAAGGCCCTTGATCAGCAGGTCTTTATCGTAGACCATAGGGGTCTTGCACAAAGGAACGATAAACTTGGCAATACCGCCGGTGGCAATGACCGTTGTCTTACTACCAAGCTCCTGTTCCATTCGCTCCACCATGCCATCCAGCATAGAGGCCGTACCCATCATAATACCGGACCGCATAGCATCGATGGTATTTCTGCCGATGGCGCGCTTAGGCTGATCCAGCTGCAAGCCGGGAAGCAGGGCAGTCTTGTCGGTCAAAGCATCCATAGAGATCCGCACACCGGGGATAATGCAACCGCCGATATGGGCGCCGTTTTCATCCAGCACCGACATCGTAGTGGCGGTACCCATATCAATGACGATCAGCGGCGGCTTATGCTCCCGCAGCGCCGCCACATCGGCAACCACCAAGTCCGCACCGGTCTGACCGGGATTTTCCAACCGGATATCCAATCCCGTCTTGATGCCGGGACCCACCACTAAGCTCACCTTACCGGTGAGCTTTTTGATTGCGGACTGGAAGGAATTGAGCACCTGCGGCACCACCGAGGAGATGATGCAGCCTTCAATATCCTCCGGGTGCACATCGTACACATCCAGCAGAATCTTCAAATCCACGCAATACTGATCTGAGGTCTTGGTGGCCTCGGTACGCAAACGCGCTTCAAACACAATGTCCTCTCCCCGGACACCGCCTAACACAATATTGGAATTGCCAATATCAATGGTGAGAATCATATCCATTCCTCCAAATCCTTTTCTGTAAGAAAATAACACGCGGTCACATTCTGTCCATCCGTTTTTACAACGCCTGCCGTTAATGTGCCCCGTCCGGCGCTGCCGGGATTTAAGACCCACAGTCCATCGGGTTCCTGTCGGCAATCCGCCTTGTGGGTGTGACCGTACAGCACCAGCTTTGCGCCGAATTTCCGGGCATCTGCCAGCAAGTAATCCGTTCCGGCAAGCTTCACATTATGATTATGCCCGTGGGTCATATAGGTCATAACACCACCCAGTGAATAACACAGCATCTGTCGGGCATTGGGGGGATAGTCATAGTCGCAATTGCCCACCACCTGATGGATCGTCATATGGGGGTAGAGATCCTGCAAATATGCCCCATCCCGGTAATGGTCGCCCAAATGGACAACCGCATCCGGTCGAAAGGTATCTATGCAGCGGTACATAAAATTCGGGTTGCCGTGGGTATCCGATAAAACAAGTATTTTCACAGTTCACCAACCCTTTCCTCTGTGCATATACTGCTTTTAAGTAGTATTATAGCAGGCATTTGGACAGGAGGCAATCATCATGCAGAAAAAAAATAAGGATTTTTCCATGGAAGAAGTGATGCGTTTGGCAAAAAGTCCTGCCGGACAGCAGTTGCTTGCCATGCTGCAGCAAGGAGACAATGCCAAATTGCAGCAGGCAGTCACGCAGGCGAAGACCGGTGATTATTCGCAAGCCAGCCAGACACTCAGCGGTCTTCTCTCTTCCCCGGAGGCACAGAAGCTATTGAAAGAACTGGGAGGTAAATGATGGAGGATATGGAATCCAAGCTGGGCGCGATCCTGGGAAATCCGCAGATGATGGAACAGATCATGTCCCTTGCGCAAAATTTAGGGGGCGAGCAGGTTGCTGCGCCGCCCCCCGTACAGGAAACCCTCCCGGAGATTGATTTTGCCACTGTACAAAAGCTGACCTCTCTCATCGGAAAAACAGGCATTGACTCCCAACAAAGAGCTTTGCTGCAAGCACTTGCTCCCTATTTGAACAATCAGCGGATCCTCAAGCTGGAAAAGGCCATGCGAGCGGCCAAGCTGGCAGGTATGGCCTCCACATTTTTAGGCAGTATAGGTAGGTGATACTATGTATAATCGCTATATTCCCCAGCAGGATGGCACCTACAAGCGAAACCGGGCAGAAGATGCGCCACGCCCCCCACAAAGTAATCCCACGCCACCACCTCCTCCGCCAGAATCGCCGCGTCCGCCGTTTCCGGTGTACACGCCCCCGGCAAGCGGCAATATCGGCGGCTTTCTCCGGAGGCTGATCCCCAAAGATTTCGACACGGGAGATTTGATTGTGGTGTTACTGCTCCTATTGATGGCAGGAGACAAACCGGAGGACAAAAACACAGCGCTGCTGACACTGGCGCTGTACTGCTTTTTATAAAAACACAGCTCTCCGTCAAGGAGAGCTGTGTTTGTTTCAAATATTACAGTTCAATTTGCAGACCGTCATAGAACACAGAAAGATCCATATGGGAACCGGTATCCGATATAGCAATGTCTACATTGGTGCAGTCCAAGCTGATGAAGTCAAAATATAACTGCTCTTTTTCGATATAATCCAGCACCTCGTCATAGAAGTAGCCGGTATCGTGAGCATACAGGATGGTTTTCTCTGCCCGAATGATATAAAACAGTGCGTTATCCCCATCCGCATACCTTGCAGGCAAGGCTGTGACTTCATAGTCGCCCAAGCGAATCTTCTCATAGGGTTTTACCAAGTCACGGCAAAACCGTCCCGCTCCCTTGGGGTCACCTGCAATTTGTCATACAACCATTCTTTCACAAAATAATTGAAAACTTAGTGAACTTTCTTACCTGCCAGGAACACACCCTTGATGGCGATATCCTCGTCGAAGATGACCACATCAGCATCCCGACCGGCCTTCAGCTCACCCTTGTTGACCTGCAGGATCTCTGCGGGGACTTTGCTGAGCATCTTAACGGCAGTGGGCACTGCTACATCGCAATCCTTCACCAAGGTGCGGATCAGCACATCGGCGGTGGCAATACTGCCAGCGAAGGCGGAGCGGTCCATCAGCTTGCATACGCCGTCTTCCACAATGAACTGTCTGCCGCTGATCTCCCAGATCTTGGCGGTAGTGCCGGCAATTTCCATACTGTCGGTGATGAGAGCCACCTTGTCGGAATCCTTGCACTTAAGGATCATACGGATCAGCTCGGGGGGCAGGTGCTTGCCGTCACAAATGATCTCCACATACAGATCGTCTTCCAAATAAGCGGTTTCGATGACACCCAGACGGCGGAAGCCGTGGTCACGGGTGATGGTGGAGGTACAGGAATACAGGTGGGTCACCAGATTTAAGCCGTTTTTCATTGCCAGCTTCAGATCATCGTAAATGGCATCACTGTGACCCACAGAGGCAATCACACCGTGGTCGGTCAGATACTTGCAGAACGCAGCATCCTGATCGTACTCGGGCGCGTAGCTCCAGCGCTTCAAAGTGCCTTCACACTCTGCGATCAGTGTCTCATACTCCTCTTTCACAGGAGGGGTGATGAAATCCGTATTCTGTGCGCCGCACTGCTTCACAGAGAAGTAAGGACCTTCCATATGGATGCCCAAAGCTGTGGGCGCTTTGCCGCTTTCCATCGCAGCTTTGATATCCAGCGCAGACTTGCGCATCACTGCAAAGGGTGCGGTGGAAAGAGTGGGCAAAATGCAGGTGGTGCCGTGGGTCAGGTGGAAATTGCAGGCACCGATCACATCCTCGACAGTACCCTCCATAAAAGGATGGCCGCCACCGCCGTGGGTATGCATATCAATAAAGCCGGGGCTGACATAGCAGCCGGTATAATCATAGGATTCGGCGCAGGGAATATTCCGGGTGCTGACTTCCTTGACCTTTCCGTCTTCCAAATAGAGGTAGCCGTCTACAAGGCGCTCCCCTACAATGATCTTGTCGCTTTTAATTTGAATCATACGGCACTCCTTATTTCAGCAAAGAGGCGCTATCAGCATCGGTGTACATCACGGCATTGGCGTGACGGCGCATAGCGGTAGCGGGAACCGCCTCGGAAATCTCGGCATTCATCGTATCGTAAACAGCCTGCGCCTTCTTGTCGGTGGGCACCACGCAGAACATATACTTGGCAGAGACCATAGTGGGAATGGTCAGGGTTACCGCGTACTGGGGCACTTCGTCGATGGTGTCGAAGGTCTTGTCATTGACCTGCTGGTTGCGGCAGACCTCGTCCAGCTTGACCGCCTTAATGATTGCCTTGTCATTAAAGTCAGCAACGGGGGGATCGTTGAAAGCCAGGTGGGCATTTTCACCGATGCCACACAGGACTACATCGATTTTCCGGGAGCTGAGCAGTTCAGTGTAGTTCTTGCAAACAGTATCCACATCGCCGCTGCCCACATAGTTGACACTCTTAAGGGGCACTTTGTCAAAAATAGTGGTCTTCAAATAGTAAGCGAAGGTCTTTTCGAACTTATCTTCCAGACCGATGTACTCGTCCATATGGAAGGCATTGATCTTGTTCCACTCCACATCTTCGGTGAGTAGGTGCTTCAGAACATCATTCTGAGAGGGTGCAGCGGCAAAGACCATATTGATCTCACTCTGGGTCTTCAGCAGCTCGCGGATGGTCTTGGCAGCATCAGCTGCGGCAGCCTTGCCCATCTCGTCACGGTTTGCGTAAACACGGCAAACGAGGTTGTCCTTTTTGACTTCTTTGATATGCATAAAACTGATCTCCTTTGTTATTTGTTTTCTTTAATCATACCGCAAAGTTCCCCTTTGGTCAATGCAGAAAATACTCTTTTTGTGTGCATTTTCTATCCTATGTTGCTCAAAAAACCGAACAGCACTTTGCTGTTCGGTTTTTCTGATTTAGCTGATATCGACCTTTGCGGTACCGTCTTCCAAGTAGGTAATCCGGTCGCCGGTTCTTGCAAGGCTGTCCATAAAGGACAAGTATGCTTCCTTGGAGGCAAAGGGCGCTTCATAGTTTTCGATGATCTCCTTTGCCCGTTTTGCGCCGTCGGACAGCAGGATCAACAGCATACCCAGCTGCAGCTTGGCGCAATCCACACAAGCAGCAACAGGATCGACAATTTGGTAGTTATTGCCGTGGGATTTACCCTGCGCGCCACCGCTATAGGGGTGGACAACGGGCATCACGCAGCACAGATCACCCATATCGGTACTGCCGGAACTAAAGTGGCTACCGTGGGAGAAGGGATACTGGGGAATCGCCAATTCGGCTGCTTCCCTGGTCACATCCCGCAGACCGGGATCGTTCGTCAGGGGTGCATAACCGGGCGCATCAATAATTTCCACATTGGTATCGATGGACAATGCTGCACCGCAAAGGGCCTGGTTGACCTTCTTATTCGCTTTCGTAATAGCATCAAAGCTGCTGCCACGGACATAGCTTTCCAGCATTGTCCTTTCGGGGATGGCATTGACCATCGCACCGCCGTTGGTGATGATAGGGTGAACACGGATAATGTCGCTTTCCTGGAAGGTTTCACGGATAGCGTTGATAGCGTTCAGACCGCAGTTGGCTGCATACAGGGCATTTCTGCCGCTCCACGGGGCGCCTCCGGCGTGGGCGGCAACGCCCTTATAGATGATCTGCTTAGTGATGCAGCCAACACTGCCCCGGCCGGAGCCATATGCGGAAGATGTGTGCACCATAAAGGCCAGATCCACACCGTCAAAATAACCCCGGGACAGGAATTCGCTCTTGCCGCCTAAGTACTTGATCTTACCTTCTGCGCGCAGACCGTTGCGGTATTCAATCTCCAGCAGCTCCTCAGCAGGCACAGCGCAAAGCATAATCTTACCGCAGAACTTATCCAGCATACCCGGCTCTTTGAGTGCCGCCGCAACACCCAGAAGCGCTGCACACTGGGCGTGGTGACCGCAGGAATGGACCGCGCCGGTAGCAGGGTCAGCTTCCGGATGATCCGGGCAAATGATGGAGTCCAACTCGCCAAGAACAAGGATCGTCGGACCGGGCTTTCCGGTATCCAAAACCGTGGTAAAGCCGGTGATGCCCTCAGCCATATTCAGTTCATAGCCTAATCTTTGGAAGTTTTCTGCCATATAAGCAGAGGTCTTATACTCCTTATAGCCGGTCTCGGGGTTTTTCCAAATGTAGCGTTCTGCGTCCAAAATCAATTGTCTGTATTTTTCAACAGCTACATTCAGTTCTTTCATAACACACCCTCCGTGTGTTCAAATTTCATATTCATTATAGCACTCCACACCGAAAAAGCAAGAAATTAAAATTCCAGTTTCTCGGCAATCCCGATAATAAAACTCTTATTGCTGGGACACCGGATGGTTCCATCGGCTTCCGAAGGGAAATACTTCGCCCAGACCGCAGGATCCCGGTGGCGCCACGCATTTTCAATGGCATTGCGAATGGAATGTTCCACTGTCCGGGGATCCGGCAAATCAAAATGCGCCGCAATGGCAGGATACAGCTCCTTGCCAAGACGGATGTTGGGATTTTGGGCAAATATAGGTATTCCCACACGCAGCTGATGGTAGCCATCCAGATGGGTGTGGAAATTTAAGCTATGCAGATGCACCAGTATTTGACTGGCGGGATCCTTTTTGGGCATCATCATGGTAGTGACCATATCTATCAGCCGTACCCGCAACGCTTCCACCGTCGGCATAATCATCAAATACTGGATTCCCACATCCGCAGCAGCCTGTGCTACATAGGAATCCACAAAGGGTGTGATCGCCAGAACAACCCGGGGGCGGTGGGCGCTTTGCTGCAGAAGGGTTAGACCGTCCTTATAGGGAAGCTGCAGATTCAAAACCAAAATATCCGGAGCAAAGGAGAGCAAGGTCTGCAGAGCCGTCTCGCCGTCATGGCAGATCTTCAGCGCAAATTCGTGGCGAAAGATCTCCGCCAACGCATCGGTATACGGCTCCGACGGATCTGCGATCAGCAGCTTATGCATACCCGCTCCCCTCCTTTCTGTAAGTCTGGTATAGCATACCAAATTACGGCAAATTTCGCAAGGTCGCAGCAGCTACATTTTTTCGACTTTTTTCGACAATGGGCATTATTCCACACGGATCGTTTCGCCCGGGGAAACGCTGTACAGCTTGCCGTCAACATCCAACCAGACCTTCAGCAAGGTAGGGTTATAAACCATGTGACCGTCTGCGCTGTATTGCAAACTTTTATAGGCCTGCACATAGTTGTATATTTCCATATTGGTGGCATACCACAGCTCGTCATTGCCGGAGAGCTTCTGGCAGATGGTCTCAATAAGATCCCAGTTGTTATCTGCAGAGAACTCATAGCTGTGTCCCCAAACGTACAGCAGACGGGGAACACGGCCGGCATGATAGGCCTTCACGGAGGTGTCAATATTCAAAAAGGTATCGATATACTCCATAATTTTGGGGCTTTTATGGCGAGTGGTGGGCATCCACGCGTAAAAATCCTCCGGAAGCATAAAGGAGGTATTGTCCGTGCCCAAGGTTCTTGCATAGGCAATGTCCAATTCCGCAAGATAATTTCTGATTTGCTCATAAGTGGTAAAGTTGCCCAGCAAGGTTATGCCCGTATCCGGGTATGCCATGCCGCGGATAATCAAGCCAAGCTTTTCCTCCAGCGCAAGGCGGCAATCCAGCACATCCCGGATACCCTCGATGGGTCTTAAATTGCCGTTTGGCCGGTGATTGGCGCCGTGGATGGCGATTTCATGTCCCTTGGACAGAAAGTATTCCTTGACCTGTTCCGGGGTGAAGACTCCCTCCCGCATAGGGTAATTAAAATTAAAGGTTCCCTTCATACCGTACTTGTCGAAGATCGCCGCTAACTGCTGATCCTCCGGCACGCCGTCATCATAGCTGAAGGTCACAGCCTTTGCTTTTCCGTCAGGGTAGCGCATAAAAACAGATCGCATAGTTGTTTCCTCCTTGATTGATTACGCAGCAGGCTCCGCAACAAATTGAATAGTGTCTGTAATTTCCTTGAAGCCGTCTGCCGTACCACCCCGCAGGGCGACTGCGTAAGCGGAATCACCTTGGATAAACAGAATTTCCTGACAAAGCAAATCGTCTTTTGTGTACTGGGAACGCACAGCATTGCCATCTAAGAAGCTTATGAGTGCACTGGTGGCGCCGTTGCCTTTCATATACTCCACATATTTTTCCAAAGATGCCGTGGCATCGCCTTCAAAATCTTTCCGGGAGACCAGCACATACTCTGCGTAACCGCCCCGTTCAAAAACCCACATATCCGCATTGCTTTTGGTGGAATCCCGAACGAATCTGATTGGAATGGTCAAGGTGATCTTATGAAATTCGATGTCCCCGTTATAGGGCATCTTGATTCTGCCGGAGCAACCGACCAATGCCAACAGCATAGATACGAACAAAATCACTGCCAAAACTTTTTTCATTTGCATTTATCCCACTTTTCAACATATTTTTCGCTTGCGCGCTTTAACGGATAAAGTCTGTAAACTTCCGTTTTATAATACAAAGATCATTCTTTTCATAATAATAGTGACCGGAGTTTTTTAGTGCAATAATCGAAATAAAAGGATTCTTTTCCAGTATGCCCTTGGTGCGTTTGGAAACCATCTCATCCCTTGAAGACTGACACGCTACACAAGGAATTTGCACCGATTCTATGAGTTTGCGCGTTTTTCTGATTTTAGAAAACAACTCCAAAAATCTCGGTATCCAGCCAATATAATGCAACGGATTTTTATCGTAGCAAATGCCATAACATTCTTTTGCCGCCATCAATTCTTCGTTTTGCGAATCGACTTTATTGAAATAAATCCGAAAAGAGTTTATTGCCATTTTAGGCTTTAGAAATAATTTCAACGGAACTGCCAACAAAAACAGTTTTTTGATTTTGGGATTGCTGACAGCCTGTTCAACAGCAAGCAAACACCCCAGCGAATGCGCTACTATGTATATTTCATTATGATTTTGCGCCAAATCATTTACTGCTGTGAAAATTTGCGCTTCCCAGTTTTTCATCGATGTTTTCGCAAAATCTTTCACATCTTTTCCGTGACCGTCAAGCAAAACATTATGAACAGACACATCTTCGGAAACAAGGCTCACCAAGGTCTTAAAATGATTCGGCGTTCCAACAATGCCGTGAATAAAAAGGATTGCTTTTTCCGCATTTTCTACAATGCGTTTATATTCACTGTGCATTGACTTCACCGCCTTTATTTGATTATAGCATATAAGCAGAAGCGAAACAAGACAGTTTTCTTTGGGCGGACGAATTCGCTCACCTGCGGGCGAGCCTCCGGCACGCCGTCATCATAGCAGAAGGTCACAGCCTTTGCTTTTCCGTCAGGGTAGCGCATAAATACAGATCTCACATCGTTACATCTGCTGTGTTTTTCTTAAATCTATCACATTTTAGGGGCAGTTGCAAGGTATTTTCGCCCGCAAAAAACCTCTTTCGGGGCTTATTGCAAAGGGTTGCTGCATTTGTTTAATTTTTGGTCGCAATATCAGAAAAAAGTGCTTGACAAAACGGGTCTGCGTGGCTATAATAAGCGTGTTCTGTTTGAGCCGCCGGTATAGCTCAGTTGGTAGAGCAGCTGATTTGTAATCAGCAGGTCGGGGGTTCGAGTCCGTCTACCGGCTCCAAGCAGACGGTAGATAATTGAATACGGGGGAGTTCCCGAGTGGCCAAAGGGGACAGACTGTAAATCTGCTGCGTATCGCTTCGATGGTTCGAATCCGTCCTCCCCCACCAGAAAATGTGACACACTTTTTGGTGTGTGTCTTTTCTGTATTAGAAGCGGATCCGAACCAATTAAATGCAACGCGAATGAGCGTTGCCGGCAAGGGCTAGACCGAG